>CAZVBX010000010.1:0-48791 GCA_964625925.1 uncultured Ectothiorhodospiraceae bacterium
GCCGCGCTGCGTTGCTCGTCACTCGTGTAGGGCCGCTACACTCGCTCCTCGCGCCGCGACAACCGCGGGAAGGGTCAACAGGCCCTAGAAGTTGATCCGAATACCGACGTGGATCTTGTCGTCGAGCTCGATTTCGCCGTAGTCCTCCAGCTCCGTCTCGAGGAAGCGATAGCCGATATACCCGCGCGTCGACGGCATGACTTCGACCTCGAAGCGCGCCATCAGCTCGTGGATCGATTCGGTGCCGGAGAAGCTCGTTACGGTGGGTGCGACGTAGCCTTCGAGCGCTAGTCCCATGGGGGTCTCCGACGGAATGACGTAGCGCACCAGTCCGCCGATGGCTACGGCGGCCGCGGTCTCGTCGACGGCATCGATCTCGCCGGCGTACGCCTTCGTCCCCACACCGAGCTGGACGTTGCGGCCCGTGGTCGGATGGCTCGTGACCAGCAGATTGGCCGTGCCGAGATAGTCGTCATTCTCGTTGAAGAAGACGCCGAAGCCGACGTCCGCGCCGCCATAACCCAGACTGCCGGAGTCGGTCAGATAGACGAAGTTGGCCGTCTTGTCACTGAGACTGACGTCCAGTCCTTGCGCCTGCACGCCGGAGGCAAATACGGCCAGGGAAGCGGCGGCCAGGCAGCGCTTGTGCTTCATGCGTTATTTTCCTGCGGGCGCGGGTGAGTTCTGGATGGTAGATGCCGGCCCGCAACCGATCAAGCACGGCGCGTCCGCGTTGTGCAACGGGTTCGATGTTGCGCTTGCAGGCGCTCGTTTACACTGCCGCCAGCGCTCAGGCACGGAAGACCGATGATGACCACCGATCGCGAGCACGCCCTCGCCGAATGGATCGCGCAACAGCGGGACGATGCGGCGGGACCGTGGCAGGCGGCCTCCTCGGACGCGAGTTTTCGGCGCTATTTTCGCATCCCCGTGCGCGACGGCGCGCTGATCGCGATGGACGCCCCGCCCGAGCACGAGGACGCACGGCCGTTCATCGACGTGGCCCAGCGGCTTCGGCGCGCCGGCATCCACGTACCGCAGGTGCTGGCCAGCGATCTCGACCGCGGTTTCGTGCTGATGAGCGACCTGGGGACGGTCGGCTACATGGACCGCCTGAGCGGAGCCGACGACGATGCCCTGCTGGCGGATGCGATCGCCGCGTTGATCCACATGCAGGTGCATACGCCCTGCGACGACCTGCCCGTCTACGACGCCGAACGCCTGCAGCGCGAGCTCGACCTGTTCACCGACTGGTACGTACGGCGGCACCTCGGGGTCGAGCCCAATGGCGCGTGGTGGCGCGCGTGGCAGACCTGCTGCGGCGTCTTGATCGACAGCGCCGTGGCGCAACCGCGCGTGTTCGTCCACCGCGACTACATGGCGCGCAACCTGATGGTCGCCACCCCCAATCCCGGCGTGCTCGACTTCCAGGACGCCGTCGCCGGGCCCATCAGCTACGATCCGGTGTGCCTGCTGCGCGACGCCTTCATCTCGTGGTCACCGGCGAGCGAGGAGGAGTGGCTGCGGCGCTACCATCGCGACGCGCGCGCAGCGGGGCTGCCGGTCCCGCCCACGCTGGACGACTTCCGCCGCCAGGCGGACCTGATGGGCGCGCAGCGGCATCTGAAGGTACTGGGCATTTTCGCGCGTCTGTGCCACCGCGACGGCAAGCCCGGCTATATCGCGGACGCCCCGCGCTTTCTCGGCTATCTCGCGCGCGAGACAGCGTCCTACGAGACGCTTGCCCCCTTGCGCGAGGTGCTGCGCGCGCTGCCGCACGAGTGCCCGGCATGAAGGCGATGATCCTGGCCGCCGGGCGCGGCGAGCGCATGCGCCCGCTGACCGACGAGCGGCCCAAACCCTTGCTGTGCGCGGGCGGCCGGCCCTTGATCGACCGCCATCTCGACGCCCTGGCGCGTGCCGGGTTCGCCGAGATCGTGATCAACCTGGCCTGGCTGGGCGATGCGATCCGCGCGCACGTGGGCGACGGCAGCGCCTGGGGGCTGCGGGTATGCTATAGCGAGGAAGGCGAGCGCGGCCTGGAGACGGCGGGCGGCATCGTACGCGCGCTGCCGCTGCTCGGCGACACCCCGTTCGCCGTCATCAACGCGGACGTCTACACGGACTATCCGTTCGGGCGCCTCGCCATTCCGCAGAACGCCCAGGCGCATCTGGTAGTGGTCGACAATCCGGCCCAGCATCCCGCCGGCGATTTCGATCTCGCGCACGGGCGCATACGCGCGCATGGCGGCGAGCGCCTCACCTTCGCCGGCATCGGTGTATACCGTCCGGCCCTGTTCGCCGGCCAGGGCGACGGACCGGCGCCGCTGGGGCCGATCCTGCGCACGGCCATCGCGCGCGGGGCCGTCAGCGGGGAGCATTACCGCGGCACCTGGCGCGACATCGGCACGCCGGAGCGATTGGCCGAACTCGACCGGGCGCTGTCGCAGCCCGGTCGGTGAAGCCCCTGCCCCATTTGGGGCATGATGGCGCGCAGGCCCCGAGCGAGAGCGGATTCCATGGGCCGGGACATCGCATCGACCGAGTTCACGAGCGCGGATTTCAGGGCCTTTGCCGCGCGCTTGCGCCGCGAGACGGAGCAGCTCGAACAGCTCTTCGCCCGGGGCGAGCTGTGCGAGGCGGCGCCGGTCGGCGGGCTGGAGCTCGAGGCCTGGCTGGCGGACGCCGACTGGCGACCGGCGCCCCGCAACGGGGAGCTGCTGAGCCTGCTCGATGATGAGCTGGTCACCACGGAACTCTCGCGTTTCAACGTCGAGCTCAACGCCGACCCCGAGCGCCTTAACGCCGACGCCCTCGGGCGCATGGAACACGGTCTCGCCGCCACCTGGAACCGCTGCAGCGAAGCAGCGGCGTCCCTGGATACCCATCTGCTCGCCATCGGCATCCTGCCGACCGCCGTCGAGCAGGACTTCGGCCTCGCCACCATGACGCCCGCCGCGCGCTATGCAGCGTTGAACGATCAGGTGCTGCGCCAGCGCGAGGGCCGGCCGCTGCACATCCACATCGAGGGCAGCGAGCAGCTGCGGACCGATCACGACGACCTGATGCTGGAATCGGCCACGACCTCGTTCCAGATCCACATGCAGGTGCCGGCTTCGCGCGCCGCCGACTACTACAACGCCGCGATCCTGCTATCCGGGCCGATGGTCGCGGCCACGGCCAACTCGCCCTACCTGTTCGGCCACGACCTCTGGTCCGAGACCCGCGTGCCCCTGTTCGAGCAGGCGGTCGAGACCGGCGGCGTCGGTGCGGCGGCGCACGGCCCGCCGCGCCGGGTCAGCTTCGGGAGCGGCTACGTGCGCGAGTCGCTGGGCGAGTGCTTCCGCGAGAACCTCGAGCATTTCCCCGTGCTGCTCCCGGTGGTGCAGAACGAGGGCAGCAGCGGGGGGCTGGCGCATCTGCAGCTGCACAATGGCACGATCTGGCGCTGGAACCGGCCGCTGATCGGACTCGACACGGAAGGCCAGCTCCACGTGCGCATCGAGCACCGCGTCGTGCCGGGCGGGCCGAGCGCAACCGACGCCATCGCGAACGCCGCCCTGTTCTTCGGTCTGGCGCATTACTACGCCAGCGATGCCAACTGGCCGCCGAGCCAACTGGTCTCGTTTCCGCAAGCACGCGACAACTTCTACGGCTGTGCGCGCCGCGGGCTGGCCGCACGCGTCACCTGGAGCGACGGTGCGGTCCACGACGTGGCACAGTTGCTCGCCGAGCACCTGCTCCCCGGCGCGCGCCTGGGGCTGCGTGAGCTCGGACTCGATCGCGCCGAGATCGACCACTACCTGGCGATCATCGGCGAGCGGGTTCGCAGCGGTCAGAACGGCGCCAGCTGGCAGCGCGCCTGGGTGGCGCGCCACGGTCGCGATTTGCCTGCGCTGACGGCCGCCTACGGCGAGCGTCAGGCAAGCGGTCTACCGGTCCACCGCTGGTCGCTGGCGTGACCGCCCCATGGCGCCGGATACGCAACTGCTCCGCGAGTTCGATCACCTGCCGGCAGGATTGCTGGAGGCGCCGGCCGCGCGGCTGCGGGAGATCCTGCCCGGGCCCAGCCTGATCCGGCTACCGGGCGAGCGGCCCGAGGCCCTCTTCGTCTCGGTGCTGCAGCACGGCAACGAAGACACGGGGCTACGGGCCGTGCAGCAGTTGCTCGGCGGCTACCGCGATCGTCCCCTGCCGCGGGCCATGACGCTGTTCGTGGGCAATATCGAGGCCGCGGCGCAGGGCCAACGGCGCCTCGACCACCAGCCCGATTACAACCGTTGCTGGCCCGGCACCGAGCTGCCCGAAAGCCCCGAGACGCGGCTGATGGCGCAGGTCGCCGCCGCCGTGCGCGAGGGTCCGCTGTTCGCCAGCGTCGACGTCCACAATACGACCGGCGAGAATCCGCACTACGCCTGCGTCAACGTGCTCGAGCCCGAATGTCTCGCCCTGGCGCGGTTGTTCGGGCGCACCGTGTTCTACTTTACGCGCCCGCGGGGCGTGCAACCGCAGGCATTCACCGGCCGCTGCCCGGCGGTGCTGCTCGAATGCGGCCGGCCGGGCCAGGCGTTCGGCATCGATCACGCGCGCGCTTACCTGGCGCATTGCCTCGAGCTCGAGACAATCCCCAGCGAACCACTATCCCCGCTGCGCTTATTCCACAGCGTAGCGCTGGTCGAGGTCCGCTGTGACGTGGACCTGGCCATCGGCCAGGCCGCCGAGGCGGAGCTGATGCTGGATCCGGCGCTCGATCGCATGAACTTCCGCGAGCTCGCGCCGGGCACGGCGCTGGGGCGGGTACGCGGCGGGCGACTGCCGGTGCAAGCGACCGATCCAGCCGGGCGCGACGTCAGCGCGGAGTACTTCGAGGTACGCGGTGGCGAGCTGCGCCTACGGCGCGCGGTAATGCCCTCGCTGCTGACGCCGCAGCCGCGCATCGTGCGGCAGGATTGCCTGTGTCACCTGATGGAGCGTTACGACTCGCCAGCGAATCGCTGAGGAGGGCAGCCGGCTTCTGGGCGCGACGCGCAAACCGCTGCGCGCCGAGCACAATCAAGTGGTCGGCAGGGTTACGCCGCTTTGGTTTTGATACTTGCCGCCGCGGTCGAGATAGGAGACATCGCAGGGCTCATTGGCTTCGAGAAACACCAGCTGTGCCACGCCCTCGTTGGCGTAGATCTTGGCGGGCAGTGGGGTCGTGTTGGAGAACTCGAGCGTGATGTGCCCCGCCCATTCCGGCTCCAGGGGCGTGACATTGACGATGATGCCGCAACGGGCGTAGGTCGACTTGCCGAGGCAGATCGTCAGCACGTTGCGCGGGATACGGAAGTACTCGACGGTGCTGGCCAGCGCAAACGAATTCGGCGGGATGATGCAGCAGTCGCTTTCGACGCTGACGAAGCTGTCGGCGTCGAAGCCCTTGGGATCGACCACCGCCGAGTTGATGTTAGTGAAGACCTTGAAGTGGGTGGAGCAGCGAACGTCGTAGCCGTAGCTGGAGGTGCCGTAGGAGATGATCTTGGCGCCGTCGCGCTCGCGCACCTGCCCGGGCTCGAACGGCTCGATCATGCCGTGCTCGGCGGCCATACGACGGATCCAGTGATCGGGCTTGATGCTCACGCCAAGCTCCAGCTCGCCGGTGACGGCGCATTATTGCACACGGCCGGTCGGGCCGCACATGGCGGGCGGGGCCACGCGACCGCTGCCTGCCCAACGAAAACGGCCCGGCCGTGAGCGACGGCCGGGCCTGGTTGCGCCCGCGCCGGCCGAGCCGGCGCGCCGGGCATCCGGTCAGATCTGGCCGGTCACCCAGTAGTCGATGCGCTCGGGGTTCTCCTCCATGTAGCTCGTGATCGCCTCCTCGTACGAGGTCTGGCGCGCGTCGTACATCGCGGCCTGGAGCTCGTCCAGCGGCAGCCACACACGCCCGATCATGGTCGCGGCTTCGTGGTTCTCACTGGCGAAGTCCTGGCGCGCCAGCGCGTGGATGCGCTCGAACGAGCCGAGCGTGCCCTCCGGGTCCTCCAGATAGCGCAGATCGTAGGCGCCGAACTTCCAGTGCGGACTCCAGCCGGTCACCACGATCCAGTCCTCGTTGCTCACGGCGCGATCGAGCGCGGCGGTCATGCCGGCACCCGACGACACCTGCAGCTCGTAGCCGTCGAGGTTGTAGTCCTCGAGGGCCTGCTCGGACAGGCGCGTCAGGCCCGCCCCCGGATCGATGCCGGTGATGGTGCCGTCGAGCCGCTCACGGATCTGGTCGTCCTGGAGATCGGCGATCGAACTCAGCTGGTCCTCGGGGACGTAGCTCGGCACGACCCAGCCCAGCTTGGCGTGGTCGTAGAGGATGCCGAGATTGGTGACGTCGCTCGCGACCTCCGAGTAGTAATCCGCGTGCGTGCCCGGAAGCCAGGACATCATCATCATGTCGATGTCGCCCTGAGCCACGCCCTGATACTGCGGCGCGATATCCGTCTGGACCAGCTCGACGTTCTGGTCCATGCGCTCTTCGAGCACACGGGCGGTGAGCTTGGTGATGAACTCGGCGTCGGACCAGGCGGTCCAGCCGATCTGAATGGGATCGTCTTGCGCCTGTGCTGTCGTGGCGGCGCCGAGACTCAGCGCGAGCGCACCCGCGAGACTCCAGATTTTCTTACGCATAGTAGATCTCCTCTCGCCTCTACCTGGTTGCATGTACCGCGTGACGCCGTACACGGCGTACCGCCCTCCACTGGCTCGGCAGGACGGTTTTCCGCCGCCCAAGCCCGGGCGGCGCGTATGGGCGGACGAGTCAGGCCGACCGGGCCTGCTCGCCCTCCCCTGTCTGGGACCGCTGACCGCGTCGACCGCGCAGCGCCGCCCAGACCCGCGGCCCGAGGCCGCTGCTGCCGCCGCTCTTGCGCGAATTGCCGAACGTCTGCGTGATGCGGTCGAGCAAGATCGCGATCAGCACCACGCCGAGCCCGCCCTCGAAGCCGAGGCCGACGTTCAAGCGCTGAATACCGGTGAGCACGACGTTGCCCAACCCCCCGGCGCCGATCATGGAGGCAATGACCACCATCGAGAGCGACAGCATGATGGTCTGATTAATCCCCTGCATGATGGTCGGCAGGGCCAGCGGCAGCTGGACCTTGGTCAGCAGCTGGCGCGGCGTGCAGCCGAAGGCGATACCCGCCTCGATGTTTTCCTCGGCCACCTGTCGAATCCCCAGATTCGTCAGGCGCACGACCGGCGGCATCGCGAACACGACCGTGGCGATGGCACCGGGCACCTTGCCCAGGCCGAAGAAGATCGCCGCCGGGATGAGATAGACGAATGGCGGCATGGTCTGCATGAAGTCGAGCACCGGCCGCACCAGGCTCTCGACCCGATCGCTGCGCGCCATGGCGATGCCCGCGGGCATCCCGATCGCGATCGCCACCAAGCTCGCGCTGAGCACCAAGGCGAGGCTGGACATGGTTTCGGGCCACAGATTCATCTCGAAGAACAGCCACATCGCGATGACCGAGAAGGCCCCGAAACCGATCCCGACGCGCCAGAAACCGATCAGGATGATCAATCCCGCCATGAGCAGTGGCGGCATCCACAGCGCGAACGACTCGATGTTGTCGACGATGAACTCGATGACTGCGGCGATACCGTCGAGCAAACCGCTCAGGTTGTTCTGAATCCAATCGACGGCGGCCTCCACGGTTCCGCCGACGTCGAAATCGAATTGAATGCCGGCATCCGCCATGGGGCTTATCCCGTCCGGTCGAGGGTTTGCAGCAGTGTGGTCTGCGACACGCTGCCGATGTATTGGCCCCGTTCGTCTACGACCGGCACTGGCGCTCGGGCGTTGGCGACGCGGGTAAGCACCTCACCCAGCGGCATGCTCGCTTGGGCGGCCTCGATCTCGCCGAGGTACGCATCCTCCAGCTTGCCGGTCTTCTGGAGACTCTTGACGGTCACTACACCGCGATAGCGGTGGTCCGCATCGACCACGACGCCGCTGTCATGGTCCTCGGCGAGCAGCTGGTCGAGCGCGCTCTGGGGCGTGGCGGAGGGATCCGTGATGACGGCATTGCGGTCACTGCGGGCCAAATCACCGCCGCTGAAGACCTTGGTGACGTCCACGCCGTGGAAGAAGGACCGTACGTAGTCGTTGGCGGGATTGAGGACGATATCGTCAGGCGTGCCGATCTGGACGATGCGGCCCTGCTCCATGATGGCGATGCGATCGCCGATGCGCATGGCCTCGTCGAGATCGTGCGAGATGAACACCACGGTGCGTGCCTGCTGGTGCTGCAGATCGATCAGCTCGTCCTGCATCTGCGTGCGGATGAGCGGATCGAGCGCCGAGAAGGCCTCGTCCATGAGCAGAATGCTCGGATCCACCGCGAGCGCGCGTGCCAACCCGACGCGCTGTTTCATGCCGCCGGAGAGCTCGCTGGGATAGCTGCCGGCGTTCGCCTTCAGGCCGACCTGCTCGAGCGCCGTGAGCGCGCGCTTCTCGCGCTCCTCGCGCTCGAATCCGGCCACCTCGAGACCGAAGGTCGCGTTATCGAGCACGGTGCGATGGGGCATCAGCGCGAACGACTGGAACACCATGCTCATGTCGCGCCGCCGCAGATCGATCAGCTCGCGGTCGGACATCTGCGTGATGTCCTGGCCGTCGATCTGCACCTCGCCGTAGGTCGGGTCGATCAGGCGGTTGAGCATCCGGACCATGGTCGACTTGCCGGATCCCGACAGCCCCATGACGACGAAGATCTCGCCCGCCTGGATGCTGAAATCGGCCTGTTGCACACCGACCGTGTGGCCGGTCTGCTCGAAGATCTGGTCCTTGTCGTAGCCCTGCTGGATCAGATCCCGCGCCACCTCTGGCTTGGGGCCGAAGATCTTGTATACGTCGCTGACGACGATCTTATCGGTCATATTATCGTTCCTGCCCGCAGGCACGTCGCGCCGGCGAGCGCCGGGAACCGGCAGGACAACATAGCAAAGCCTACCCGCCTCTGGTCAAGCAAACATCGCGCCGCACGCGCGCTCTTGCGTCGCCCAACTCGCGCCCTGATGCGCCCTGGGGCCCGATTTCTCCCCGCCCGCACGATCAGGGCGCGTGTCCCACTGCGCGCCGGCGGTGCACGGCCGACGCCGGACTCCCCACGATAGGGCCCTGTCATGGGTATAGCAGCCGTAGGCCCGGGCTTCGCCCCTGGCGCCGCGAGATCAGCGGATCAGTCCCCCTTGGGGCCCCAGATCTGCCGCAGGCGCGCCTCCCGGCCGCAGGAGGCCTTGTAGAACATGTAGCGATCGGGATTCTTCTGATAGTAGTTCTGGTGACGCTCTTCGGCCGCGTAGAACGGCCCGGCGGGCTCGATCTCGGTCACGATCGGCTTCGACAGCACACCGCTATCGGCGATGCGCTCGCGGCTCTGCTCGGCCAGGCGGCGCTGCTCTTCGTCGTGGACGAAGATCGCGCTGCGGTACTCGGGGCCGCGATCGCAGAACTGGCGGTTGCGCTGGGTCGGGTCGATGTTGTGCCAGAACACCTCCAGCAGCTCGCGGTAGCTCACCCGCTCGGGGTCATAGACGATGCGCACGGCCTCGGCGTGACCGGTATCGCCGCCGGCGACCTGGTAGTAGCTCGGGTCCGCGACGTCGCCGCCGGTGTAGCCGGAGGTCGTGCGCTCGACCCCCTCGACGGGGTCGAACGCCTCCTCGACGCACCAGAAGCAGCCACCGGCGAAAGTCGCCACCGATTGCCCTTCCGGCGGCGGTCCCACGGGCTCGGCCAAGGCGCTGGATACGGCCAGCGCCAGCAAGGGGATGACGACAAACCGCATGGAAGAACTCCTCGGGACCGGCAAAGCGGTCGCCTCCATGCCTTAGGCGCCGGCCGCGTCGAGCATCCCCGCGGCCTGCTCATCGGCATGATAGGAAGAACGGACCATCGGACCGCTGGCCACGTGATGGAAGCCGAGTCCGTACCCCGTGTCGCGCAGCGCATCGAACTCGTCGGGGTGGACGTAGCGGGCCACCGGCAGATGCGCCTGGCTCGGCGCCAGGTACTGCCCGATGGTCAGCATGTTGCAGTCGTATTCACGCAGATCGCGCATGACCTGCTCGACCTCGGCGATCTCTTCGCCCAGGCCGACCATGAGCCCGGACTTGGTCGGCACCCGCGGGTGGCGGCGGCCGAACTCGCCAATGAGCTCGAGTGAGCGGGCGTAGTCGCCCGCGGGCCGCGCCGCGCGATAGAGCCGGGGAACGGTCTCGACGTTGTGGTTGAAGACGTCGGGCGGATGGTCGGCGAAGATCTCCAACGCCGTATCGATGCGGCCGCGGAAGTCCGGTACCAGCACCTCGATCCGGGTCCCGGGCGTCTGCGTCCGGATCTCGCGAATGCACTCGGCGAAATGGCCCGCTCCGCGATCCGGGAGATCGTCGCGATCCACCGAGGTGATGACGACGTAATCGAGCCCCAGTGCCGCGACGGTTTCGGCCAGGTGGCGCGGCTCGTCCGGGTCGGGCGGTTCGGGCCGGCCGGTGGCGACGTCGCAGAAGCGGCAACGGCGCGTGCAGATGTCGCCCAGGATCATGAACGTCGCGGTGCCCTTGCTAAAGCACTCGCCCAGATTGGGACAGGCCGCCTCTTCGCACACCGAGTGCAGGTTCTTCTCGCGCAGGATCGACTTGATGCGCTGCACCCGCGGATGCCCCTGCGCCTGCGCGCGGATCCACGAGGGCTTGCGCGCCGGGCGCGTGTCGCCCTCGACCTTGACCGGGATGGTGCGGATCTTGTCGGCCGCGCGGCGATGGCCCTCGGGGTCGAGGCGCGAGGGGGAGATGTTGCGCTGATGGTCGCTCATGGCGCTTCCCTTTCGGCTGCCGCCGCGCTCACGGGACCGCGGTCCAGTGCGGCGACGATTCGTTCGGCGAGTTCGTCACCCAGCGCCGCCGGCCCGTCCGCAATGCCCTCGTCACGGGTACGCGTCACCGGCAGGCCGGGATACCCGCAGGGGTCAATGCGACCGAAGGGCTCGAGGTCGCAGTCGACGTTGAGCGCCAGTCCATGGAAGCTGCATCCACGGCGCACGCGCAGCCCCAATGCCGCGATCTTGCGCCCCTCGACATACACGCCCGGCGCGCCGGCACGGGAATGGCCGGCCACGCCGCGGGCGGCCAGCAATGCCACGATCGCCTCTTCCAGCGTGGCCACCAGCCGACGGACACCCAAGCCCCGGCGCGGCAGATCGATCAGGGTGTAGAGCACGATCTGGCCGGGACCATGATAGGTAACCTGCCCCCCACGGTCCACCTGGACCACGGGGATGTCGCCGGGAGCGAGCAGGTGCTCGCGGCGCCCCGCGCGCCCGAGCGTGAATACGGCCGGATGCTCCATGACCCAGATTTCATCGCGGGTGTCGGCGCTGCGTCCATCCGTGAATACACGCATATCCGTCCGGGCGGGCTCGTACTCGACCCGCCCCAGACGACGAACACGCGGTGGATCGGGGGTCACAGCGCGAACAGCACGCCTTCGTCCGCGCTCAGCTCGTGGTAGATGCGATCGAGCTGTTCCCGGCTGGTGGCGCGCACGGTCACGGTCACGGCCAGATAACGCCCGCCGCGGCTGTGGCGGCTACGCGCGGTGTCGCGCGTCACCTCGGGCGCGTGCCGGTGGACCAGGCCGACCACGTGGTCGACGAACTCGCCGTCGTCGTGGCCGAACGCCTTGACGGGGAAATCGCAGGGAAACTCGAACGGCGTTTCATCGTCGGTCATCGCTCGTCAGCCCGGCTGCGCGGCGACCCCGAGCCGGCGGCGATCGCCCGCGACTACGAGGCCGTGCCAGCGTTGTGGACGCGGCCGGGCGATCCCGGCGGCGTCACTGGAACCATTGCACCACGGTGTCGGCCAGGCGCTGGAAGAAACTGCCCTCCCCGACCGCATCGAGCGCGACCAGCGGCGCTTGCGCGACCGTCTCGTCGTCGAGCACGACCTCGACCGAACCGAACTCCTCGCCCTGGGCGGCCGGCGCGACCAACTGGCCCGGGAACGACATCCGTGCATCGAGATCCTGATAGGCGTCCCGCGGGATGGTCACCAGCAAATCGCTATCGAGCCCGAGCGGGACGGTGTCGGCCGCACCGTGCCAAATGCGCGCATCCTGCAGCACGTCGCCCGCCGCATAGAGCTGGTGCGTGACGTAGAAGCGGAAGCCCCACCCCAGCAATGCGCGGCTGTCCGAGGCCCGCTGGTCGGCCGACGGCGCGTTGAGCACGATGCTGATCAGGCGCATGCCGTCGCGCTCGGCCGAGGCGGCGAGGCAATAGCCGGCATCCTGGGTATATCCGGTCTTCAGGCCATCGACGTCGGAGTCGCTCCACAAGAGATCGTTGCGATTGTACTGCTCAATGTTGTTGTAGGTGAACGAGCGTTTGGAATAGCGCTGGTAATGCTTCGGAAACTCGCGGATCAGCGCGCGCGCCAGGATCGCCAGGTCGCGAGCGGACGAATAGTGCTCCTCGTGCGGCATGCCCTCGGCATTGACGAAATGCGTGTTCTCCAACCCGAGCTGCTGGGCATAGTGGTTCATCTGCTCGACGAAGGCCGAGTCGCTGCCGCCGACGTGCTCGGCCAGGGCCAGCGCGGCGTCGTTGCCCGATTGCACGACCAGGCCGTCGAGCAATTCGTCGACGGTGACCTGCGTGTCGACCTCGAGGAACATCTGCGAGCCGCCCATGCGCCATGCGGCCTCGCTCACGGTGACCTCGTCCTCCAGCGCGATGCTGCCGTCGTCCAGCGCCTGATACACCACATAGGCCGTCATGATCTTGGTCAGGCTGGCGGGCGCCACGCGCTCGTCCGCATTCTCGGCCGCCAGCACGCGGCCGGTTTCGGCCGCCATCAGGATGTGGCTGCCGCCGGACACCGACGGTGATTGGGGGACCGGCGCCGCGACCGCGGCCGAGCCCATGATCCAGGCACAAGCGCAACACAGGAGAATCAGTCGATTCATCGGAGATATACCCTCGGGTATTCGCATTGTTCATCGAGCGGCGCGCGAGCGACCCATGGTCGCGCCACGGCGCGCGCCGCAGCCCATTTCATCTCCATCCCTGGAAGCCATTCGCGAGGCGATGGCCGTTGCTCATGGACGCGCGGGAGCGCGCCCGTCCCTGTTCGTTATTCGCGCAGAACCTGCGCCGATCCGAAGCCGGCGGCCTCCAGCTCGCTCAGCACCCGCGACCGTTCTCCGGCCGCGAGCGGTCCGATACGCACGCGATAGATGCGATCGCCGGCGGCGCTGCGCGCACGCGCGACCTCGACCGGGCGGATGTCGAGCCCATGCACGCGCGCGCGCATGCGTTGGGCGTTGGCGAACTGGGCGAAGGCGCCCACCTGGATGAACACCGCGCCCGCCTCGCCGGCGGCGTCGCTCGCCGGCCCGTTCGCGGACGCCGAGTCCGCATGCGACTGTGCCACGTTGTCGCCGCCCTCGGGTGTGAGCGCGCGCACGCGTACGCGAGCCGTCCCCGAATCGGCAAAGCCGAGCTTGAGCGCGGCGCCGTAGGACAGGTCGATGATGCGCTCCGGGTGGAACGGACCGCGGTCGTTGACGCGCACGACCGTCTCCCGGCCGTTGTCCAGGTTGGTCACCCGCACGTAGGTCGGCAGCGGCAGCGACCGATGGGCCGCCGTCAGGGCGTACATATCGTAGGTCTCGCCACTGGAGGTCCGCCGGCCGTGGAACTTGCTACCGTACCAGGAGGCGTTCCCCTCCGCGACGTAGCCGGTCGCATCGTCGCGCACCTCGTAGCGGCGCCCGTTGACCTCGTACGAGTCGGGGTTGCCATAGCGGCTCTTGGGCTCGGCGCGCGGCTCGACCGGCGGGATGGTGTCCGGATCGACGCGGGCCCCGGGGCCGTCGGCCGGGCCGCCCAGACCGCTGCAGGCGCCGAGCTGCGCGGCCAGCGCGAGCACGGCGAGTCCCCGGCCCGGGCGTGCCGCGATCATCGCTCGGCGGTGGCGCGTCCGAGCTGGCCAATGCGCTCGGCGAGCTGGAACACGGCCATGGCGTAGAGCGCGCTGTGGTTGTAGCGCGTGATGGCGTAAAAGTTCTGCCATCCAAGCCAGTACTCGGGGCCGTCCGCGCTCTCCAGTTCGATCAGCGCGACCTCGTCGTCGTCCTCCGGCCACGGCGAGGCGTCGATACCGGCCCGACGCAGCTCGGCCGGCGTTACCGCCGGACGCAGCGAGCCGGTGTCGAGGCCGTCCGGCTCGCCGTCGACCGGGCTGACGATGGGCGCCCCGCCCCGCCAGCCGTGACGCGAGAGGTAGGAGGCGACACTGCCGATCACGTCGGCCGTGCTGTCCCACAGATCGCGCCGGCCGTCGCCATCGAAATCGATGGCGTAATGGCGGTAGCTCGAGGAGATGAATTGCGGCATGCCCATGGCACCCGCATACGAGCCGTCCAGACCGCGCGGGTTGAGTCCCTCGTCGCGCGCGAGCACCAGGAACTGCTCCAGTTCACCGCGGAAGAACTCGGCGCGCGGCGGATAGGCGAAGGCCAGCGTCGCCAGGGTGTCGAACACCGGATAGCTGCCTTTGTGGCGGCCGTAGAACGTCTCCACACCGATGATCGCGCTGACGACCTCCGGCGGCACGCCGTATTCGACCTCGGCCCGCGCGAGCACCTCGCGGTGCTCGCGCAGGAACTCGGCGCCGGCCTGGGCGCGGGCGTCGGTCACGAAGATGGGCCGGTAGCGGTGCCAGGGCAGCCCCTCGGCGGGCCGCGCGATAGCCTCGAGCGCGGCCTCCTGGC
This sequence comes from uncultured Ectothiorhodospiraceae bacterium, assembly GCA_964625925.1. Classification (GTDB taxonomy): domain Bacteria; phylum Pseudomonadota; class Gammaproteobacteria; order XJ16; family Halofilaceae; genus Halofilum. The sequence continues at coordinate 14,816 of CAZVBX010000010.1, forward strand.
GCTCGACGCTCTCGAACAGGCCACGCAGCTCGGCCTGGTTGAAACGCTCGCGCTCGGCCAACGAAGCGATGAACTCGCGCACCCCGTCCTGCTCGAGGAAGGACGCGGGCACGGGCGAGACCGCGGCGGCCCAGGTGGCCGCGACCAGCAGGAGGGAGCGTGCGACGAGCCGAATCATGGAGCGAGCAGCCGTTTGCGCGAGTGAACGGACATGATTATGCCGAAGGCACAGAGCAATGTGACCATCGACGTGCCGCCGTAGCTAACCAGGGGCAGCGGGAGCCCGACGACTGGCAACAAGCCCGTCACCATACCGATGTTGACCACGACATAGACGAAGAAGGTCAGCGACAGGCTGCCGGCGATCAGCCGGCCGAAGGCGTCCTGGGCCTGGGTGCTGATGTACAAGCCGCGGCCGACGACGAACAGGTATAGCAGCAGCAGCAGCATCCCCCCGAAGAACCCGAATTCCTCGCCGAACACGGCGAAGATGAAGTCGGTCGAGCGCTCCGGCAGGAAATCCAGGTGCGACTGGGTGCCGTTGAGCCACCCTTTGCCGTACAACCCGCCCGACCCGATCGCGATCTTCGACTGGATGATGTGGTAACCGGCGCCCAGCGGATCGGATTCGGGGTGAAGAAAAGTGAGCACACGCTGGCGCTGGTAGGCCTCCATGAAGTGCCAGAGCACCGGCACAGCGGCCGCGGCGAGCGCCGCCAGGGTCGCGATCAGACGCCATCCGACCCCGGCCAGGAACAGCACGAAGGCGCCGGAGCTCGCCACCAGGACCGCGGTGCCGAGGTCCGGCTGGCGAACGATGAGCAGCACCGGCAGCGCCACGAGCGACAGCGCCACCAGCACCCGCAGCATCGACGGCGGCATGGCGCGGTCGCCGAGATACCACGCCACCATCATGGGCACGGCCAGCTTCATGGCCTCCGACGGCTGCACGCGCACCACGCCCAGATCGAGCCAGCGCTGCGCCCCGCCGCTCGTATCACCGCCGAGCAGTACCCAGGCGAGCAGTGCGATCCCCGCCAGATAGGCCCAAGGGGTCAGCAGCCAGAGATTGCGTGGCGGAATCTGGGCAATCACCAGCAGGGCGCCCAAACCCAAGGCCAGGCGCACACCCTGTTGGGTGAGCAAGGACAGCGACTGGCCACCGGAGCTGTAGAGCGCCAGCATGCCCGCGGCGCAGATCGCGGCCACACCGAACATCAGCGGCGGATCGAGCCGTAGCGCGACCAGCAGGCGATTGAGCAGGCCGTTACGCGACTCCCCGGACAGCGCCGTCTCAGCCATCGCCGCGCTCCGCCGTCACCCGCCCCGGCTGCAGCCAGGCATCGATCATCTTGCGCGCCACCGGCGCCGCCGCGCTCGAGCCGCTGCCGCCGTTCTCGATGACCACGGCGACCGCGATCTCGGCCTCCTCGGCCGGCGCGAAGCCGATGAACAACGCGTGGTCGCGCAGCTCGGCTGCGACCGTCTCGGCATCGTATTCCTCGTCCTGGGCCACGGAGAACACCTGGGCGGTCCCGGTCTTGCCCGCAATCGTGTTCGGGCTCTGCCAGCCGACCGCGCGTGCCGTGCCCTGCTCGCCCTCGGTCACGCCCACCATGGCATCGACGACGAACTCCCAGTCCGAGGCATGCGCCAGCTCGAGTGGCGGCACGGCGGCCTCGCTCGCGGCCGCCGGCGGTCGCTCCTCGGAGCTATCCAGGAACAGATGCGGACGGACGGGGTGCCCGCGGTTGGCGATCATTGCCGTGGCCGCGGCCAGCTGGAGGGGCGTGACCGTCATGTAGCCCTGGCCGATGCCGTGGATCAGGGTCTCGCCGGTGTACCACGATTCGCCGCGGGTGCGCCGTTTCCATTCGGGATCGGGCACCAGACCCGTGCGCTCGCCCGGCAGGTCCACGCCGGTTCGCTGGCCGAACCCGAAGCCGCGCAGGAAGCTCGATAGCTTCTCGATCCCCAGGCGCAGCGCCAGGTCGTAGAACATCACATCGCAGGACCGCGTGATCGCCCCGGCGAGATCGACACGCCCGTGCTCTTTCCAGTCGCGATAACGGCGGCCGCTGCCGTCGAGCTGGTAATAGCCGCGGCAGTTCACATGGTCGCCGCGCTCCTGCGTGCCCGAGTCGAGACCGTTGAGCGCGATCACCGGCTTGATCGTGGAGCCGGGCGGATACTGCCCGCGGGTCGCGCGGTTGAACAGCGGCCGGCGCGGCGAATCGCGCAAGCGGGTGTACTCCCCCCCGCTGATCCCGTGGGCAAACAGGTTGGGATCGTAGCCGGGCGCGCTCGCCAGGGCCAAGACCTGGCCGTTCGCGGGATCGAGCGCCACGACGGCGCCGTCGCGGTCGCCCAGCAGGTCCTCGGCCAGGCGCTGGAATGCGAGATCGAGCGTCAGGCGCAGATCCTGGCCGGGCACTGGCGACTGTTCCTCGATCACGCGCAGCGCCCGGCCTTCCACATTCGCTTCTACGCGCCGGAATCCGGGCTCGCCGTGCAGCAGCTCCTCGTACGCGGATTCGATGCCGGTCTGGCCCACATGCGTGCTGGCGCGGTACTGACTGGCGTCGAGGTCGCGCAGGTCGCCGCGTGAGATCCGGCCCATGTACCCCAGGGCGTGCACGGCCGTGCGCCCGTAGGGGTAGTGGCGGGTGAGGCCGGCGGCGATCTCGACACCGGGCAAGCGGTGACGCTGCACCGAGACCTGCGCGACCTCCTCGCGCGACAACCGGAAACGCAGCGGCACGCCCTCGAACGGCCGGGCATGGCGCCAAGCAGCGCGCAGGCGCTGCACGTCGCGTTCGGCGAAGTCGATCAGGGGCCGGAGCTGATCGAGCGTCGCGTCGAGGTCATCGACGCGCTCGGGGATCAGCTCCAGCCGGAAACTGGGCAGGTTTTCCGCCAGCACCGTCCCGTGGCGGTCGTAGATCAGCCCGCGCGTCGGCGCGATCGCCTCGATCCGAAGGCGGTTGTCGTCCGACAGGGTGGTGTAGTGCGCGTAGCCGTAATACTGCAGGTACAGCAGGCGGCCGGCGAGCACGCCCACCAGCAACACCGCAGCCAGCCCTGCAACGAGAGCGCGCCGGCGGAACAGCCGCAGCTCGCGGCCATAATCGCGCAACGGGTCGCCGGTGCGCATTCAGGAGCCGGGCTCTCGTCGGGGCGCGGCCCATGTCGCGATCACTGCGCCGGCACGCGGCCTGAACCGGCCGCGCCACGCACGCGCGGTGCCGCCGCCGACCGGCGGCACCGCTCCACGGGCACGAATCGCCTTACCCGGCGCGCTCGATACTCGCGCGGATCTCGGCCTTGGCCTCGTCAACGCCACTCCAGTGATCGACCCGCGCCCACTTGCCCGGCTCGAGCGCCTTGTATTGTTCGAAGAAATGGGCGATCTCATTGAGCAGCGATTGCGGCACATCAGTGTATTCGACGACGTCGTCGTAGAGCGGCGTCAGTTTCTTGACCGGAACCGCGAGCACCTTGGCGTCGCCACCGGCCTCGTCTTCCATGTGCAGCATGCCCACGGGGCGCACCGAGATTACCACGCCCGACATCAGCGGTACCGATGTAATCACCAGAATGTCGAGCGGATCACCATCTTCGGCCAGCGTGTGCGGAATGAAGCCGTAGTTACAGGGATAGTGCATGGCCGTGCCGAGGAAGCGGTCGACCTTCAGCGCGCCGCTCTCCTTTTCCATCTCGAACTTGACCGGCGCACCGAACGTGGGCACTTCGATGATGGCGTTCACATCCTCCGGCACGTTCTTGCCGACCTCGATCTTGCTCATGTCCATCAGTTGTTCTCCAGCTGGGCTAAGCCATCCTCAAGCGGATCAAAGCCGATCATTGTACCCCGGCGAGGCAAGCACCGCCCAAAGGCGGTGGGCTGCTACCATTTCGCGGCCGTCTCGTAGCGCGGCCGTGGCCATTCACGCGGCCGGCGGCTTGCCGGCGGGCCGCCGGGCCTTTGCTTCTCAGCCACGGGCTTGACTCTTGCGTCGGATCCGCCTGATTACGCTCGCCAGCGCGACCCTGGCGTCGGCTACGGCCGCCGCGCAGGGCGGGCCCTTGTGCCCGGCGCCGGCAACGCTGCCCGAGATCCCGGCCCCGGCACCCGAGCGCCCTGGCGAACTCAGCGCCGCCGGCGATCGCGCCCGCTCGACGGGCACGATCACTACGCTGGAGGGCAATGCCGGCCTACGCCGCGACGACCGCGCGCTGGGAGCCGACTGGCTGCGGCTGAACCGCGACAGCGGCGACGCCCAGGCGCGCGGGAACGTGGTCGTCACCGGCCCGAGCCTGGAACTGCGCGCGCGCCAGGGCAGCGCGAACATGGACACCGGCGTGCTCGACCTCGACGAGGCACGCTACCGCCTCCCCGCCTTCCCCGCTCAGGGCGAGGCCGAGCAACTCGCGCGCGATGCCGACGGCGTCAGTACGCTGGCGGACGGTACCTTCTCGACCTGCCCGCGCGAGGCCGAGGCCTGGCAGCTGTCGGCCGATCGCGTGCGGCTCAACCCGAACACGCGCCAGGGCACCGCCCGCAACGTCAGCCTCTGGTTCAAGGGCGTGCCGCTGTTCTACTCGCCCTGGTTCCGCTTCCCGCTCGGCGACGAGCGCATGAGCGGCTTTCTCGCGCCCACGATCGGACGGACGGACGACTCCGGCGGAGAGTTCAGCGTCCCCTGGTACTGGAACGCCGCGCCCAACTTCGACGCGACCTTGACCCCGCGCTGGTTGGAGCGCCGCGGCACGCAACTGCAATCGGAATGGCGCTGGCTGGGGCCGTTGGGATATTGGCAGCTCAACAACGAATACCTGCCGGACGATGACCTTTACGGCGACGAGCGCGTGCTCACGCGGATCCAGCAGGAGAGCGAATTCGGCGCCTGGAGCACGGACGTCGACGCCGCCCGGGTATCCGACCCGGAGTACTTCGACGATCTGGGCACCGGGCTATCCGTGTCGAGCCAGACGCATCTGCGCCAGCGGGGCGACCTGCACTGGCGCGGCGGCGCCGGGCATTTGCGCCTGCGCGCCGATGCCTACCAGACGCTCGATCAGACCATCGCCGACGACGACCGCCCCTACGAGCGCCTGCCGCAGGCGACGTTCGGCAGCGGCGCCCGCTGGGGCTGGTGGGAAACGGATCTCGACAGCGAACTGGTCCGCTTCGAGCGCGAGCCGGACGACCCCGCAGCCACCCGCCTGCGCCTGACCCCGGCGATCACCTGGGCGGCGGAAACGCCTGGCTGGTTCTTCCGGCCGCGGCTCGCGGTCGACTACACGGGCTACCGGCTCGACCAGGTGGGCCCGGACACGCCGGAGACGTTCGAGCGCACGCTGCCGATCGCATCGCTCGATACCGGCCTCGTGCTCGACCGCTTCGGCACGAACTACCAGCAGACCCTGGAGCCGCGCGCCTTTTACGCCTACATCCCCGCGAATGAGGAGCAGACCGAAATCCCACTGTTCGATACCGGGCGCTACGGCTTCTCGTTCCCGCAGCTCTTTCGCGAGCGGCGCTTTACCGGCGGCGACCGCGTCGGCGACACCAACCAGCTCACGCTCGCCCTGACCAGCCGCATGCTGTCGCGCGCGAGCGGGCGCGAGCTCGTGCGCGCCAGCATCGGCGGCATCCGCCACTATGACGAACGCGAGGTCACGCTGCACCAGGGACAACCGCCCGAGACACGCAAGCACTCCGACCTGATCGCCGAGCTCGCGGCGAACCCGACACCCCACTGGCGCGGCCAGATCGCCGCGCAGTGGGACCCGGAGACCAAGGTCGTGTCCAAGTGGAATACCGCGCTGCGCTACCGCGGCCCGGCTGGCGGCGTCGCCAACCTGGGCTATCGCGAGCGCCGCAATCGGGCCGATGAGCCCGAGCAAAAGCAAGCGGACGTATCGTTCGCATGGCCGGTGAGCCCGCGCTGGAACCTGGTCGCGCGCAACAATTACTCCGTGCTCGACGAGCGCAACGTCGAATCCCTGGTCGGCGCCGAATACAACAGCTGCTGCTGGCGCCTGCGCACCGTCGCGCGCGAGCACATCACCGACGACGGCGAGGACCGGTCCCGAGGCGTCTATATCGAGCTCGTGCTCACCGGGCTCGGGGGCTTCGGCGACGAGGCCGGCGGCCTGCTCGAGCGTGCTATCCTGGGCTATCGCGACCCCGACGCCGATGATTCGGATCTGATGCCCTGATGAGGCGCGGCCGCCGCGATCATCCGTCGGCTCCGTACCCGTTCCATACCGCACGAGCGCTAGCGCCCATGCCCCTGCACCACCGCTGCCTCGCGGGCCTGCTCGGCCTGCTCGCCGCAATCGCCCCATCCGCCTGGTCCGCCGATACCGGCACTGCAAGCTCGGCGCAGACGCTCGAGCGAATCGTCGCGGTCGTCAATAACGGCGTCATCCTCTCGAGCGAGCTCGAGGCCGAGCTCGTGCGGGTGCGTCAACGCCTGCGCAGCGAGGACCGCGGCCTCCCCGACCCCGGGGTGCTGCGCGAGCGCGTGCTGGACCAGCTGATCCTGCAGGAGCTGCAGCTGCAGCAGGCGCGCCAGCGCGGCATCTCGATCGACGACACGGCCGTCAACAACGCCTTGCGCAACATGGCCGAGGACAACGGCACCGACCTGGCGGGGCTGCGCGCGCACTTCCGCCAGCGCGGCGTCAGCGTCGAGCAGTTGCGCACCGACGTGCGCGAGCAGCTGACGATCTCCCGGTTACGCCAGCGGACCGTCGGCAGCGAGATCGAGGTGACCAACCAGGAGGTCGAGGACCTGCTCGCGCGCGCCGAGCGCGCCAGCGAGCAGCAGCGCGAGTACCGCGTGCGCCACATCCTGGTGGGGCTGCCCAGCGACGCCTCGACCGAGGAGGTCAGCGATGCCCGCCAGCGAGCGCGCAGCGCGGTCGACGATCTCGACGGCGGTGGGGATTTCGCCGACCTGGCCAACCGCATCTCGGACGGGCCGCAGGCGCTATCCGGCGGCGACCTGGGATGGCGCCGCCTGAGCCAGCTCCCGGAACTGTTCGCCGAGGCCCTCGGGGATGCCGCACCAGGCCAGATCGTCGGACCGCTACGCAGCCCCAACGGGTTCCATATCCTCGAGATCACCGACCAGCGCGGTGGCGGCAGCGACGAGACGGTCACCCAGACGCGCGTACGGCACATCCTGCTGCGCGAGGAAGACGGCGACGCCGCGCGCGAGCGCCTGTCCGAGCTGCGCCAGCAGCTGCAATCGGGCGCCGATTTCGCCGGCCTGGCCCAGGCCCACTCGGACGATCAATCGACCGCGCCCGAAGGCGGCGATCTGGGCTGGGTCGGGCCGGGCGATCTGCCCACGGTGGTCCACGAGGTCATCCGAAACCTACCCACCGGCGAACTCAGCGAGCCGTTCCAGAGCCCGATGGGCTGGCATCTGGTACAGGTTCAGCAACGCCGCGAACAGCAGGACGCCGAGCAGCAGCGCCGCGCGCAGGCGCGCCAGACGCTGTATCAGCGCAAATTGCAGGAGGAAAGCCAGCGGTGGCTGCAGCAACTGCGCGACGGGGCCTACGTCGAGATCCGCCTGGCGCAATGACCCGCGCCGGGGAGCCCGCATGACGGCCCCGATCCGCCTTGCGCTGACGCCGGGCGAGCCGGCGGGAATCGGTCCCGACCTGGTCGCCGGCCTGGCCGCGCACGCGAGCGCGGACGAGCGCGTGGCCGTGGTCGACGGCGAGCTACTGACCGAGCGCGCCCGGGCGCTCGCGATCCCGCTGCGGACCTACCCGTTCGATCCGGCGACCCCGCCACGCGCGCAGCGGGCCGGCGAGATCGCCGTGTTCGACACGCCGCTCGCCCGGCGCGTGCAGGCCGGTGTGCTCGATGCGGCCAATGCCGAATACGTGCTCGAGGCACTCGCCCGCGCCGTCGACGGTTGCCGGGCCGGCACCTTCGCGGCGCTGGTCACCGGCCCCGTGCACAAGGGCGTGATCAACGACGCCGGCGTCCACTTCACCGGCCATACCGAGTTCCTGGGCGAACGCAGCGGGGGCGACCCCGTGATGATGCTGGTGGCGGGCGACCTGCGGGTGGCGCTGGTCACGACGCACCTGCCGCTGCGCGCGGTGCCGGACGCGATCACCGAGGCGAGCCTGCGCCGCGCGGTGACGACGCTGCACCAGGATCTACGGCGTCATTTCGGCGTCGAGCGCCCCGCGATCCGGGTGCTGGGTCTCAATCCGCATGCCGGCGAGGGCGGCCATCTGGGCACCGAGGAACGCGACCTGATCGAGCCGGCGCTTGCCGCGCTGCGCCACGAGGGGCTCGATGTCACCGGGCCGTTGCCCGCGGACACCGCATTCACCCCGCACCACCTGACCGGCGCCGACGCCGTGCTGGCGATGTACCACGACCAGGGCCTGCCCGTGCTCAAGTACGCCGGCTTCGGCCACGCGGTCAACGTCACCCTGGGCCTGCCCATCGTGCGCACCTCGGTCGACCACGGCACCGCCCTCGAGCTCGCCGGCACCGGCCACGCCGACCCCGGCAGCCTCGAGGCCGCCCTCACCCTCGCCGCCCAGCTCGCCCCCCGCGCAAGAGAACCACGGATGAACACGGATGAACACGTATAAGGGAGATCCGGTTCACCTGTCCGCAGCCGAGGGCGGCCGCCCGGCATGCCGAGCAGCGACTTCCGAAGTGAGCGTGACGGCCCAGCGGGGACGCCGGTGCCACGCGCGGGGTGGCAGGGCGATATGCGAGCCGGCAGCCGTGCCGCAATGCCATCCGTGTTCATCCGTGTTCATCCGTGGTTCCGTACGCCTCGGTGACGGGAGCGAGGTCGCGTCGTGAGCGCGCGGCCGCGCAAGCGGTTTGGGCAGCATTTTCTGCACGAGCGCGCGGCGGTCGAGCGCATCGTCGCCGCGATCGATCCGCAGGCGGACGATCACCTGGTCGAGATCGGGCCGGGCGAAGGGGTGCTGACACGGCCCTTGCTTGCGGCTGCAGGCCAGCTCGATGCCATCGAGGTCGACCGCGACCTGGCCGCCGCCCTGCAGGCGCGCGACGACTGGCCCGGCACGCTCAGACTGCACGAGGCCGACGCCCTGAGCTTCGATTTCGCCACCCTGGCCACCGAGCGCCCGCTGCGGCTGGTGGGCAACCTGCCCTACAACATCTCGACGCCGCTGCTGTTCCATCTGCTGGCGCAACGCGAGTCGATCGCCGACATGCACTTCATGCTCCAGCGCGAGGTCGTCGACCGATTGGGCGCCGCACCCGGTTCCAAGGTCTACGGCCGCCTGTCGGTGATGATCCAGGCCTATTGCGCGGTCACGCCGCTATTCCGCATCGCGCCCGGCGCCTTCCGCCCGCCGCCGGCGGTCGAATCCGCCATCGTGCGACTGGCGCCGCACGGTGGGCAGGTGCCGCCCGATCAGGCGGATGCCTTTGCCGAGATCGTGCGGCTGGCCTTCGGCGCCCGGCGCAAGACGCTGCGCAACACGCTACGCGCCCGGCTGTCGCCGACGGCCATCAGCGCTGCCGGCGTCGACCCCGGTGCGCGTCCTGAGACGCTGCCGGTGAGCGCGTTCGCCGCGCTCGCCGCGGCGGCACAAGGCACGACTGAGCCCGACGCGCCCGGGGGCGATGCGGTATGATGGGCTGCAGAGCGGGGCGAACAGGAGCGACGATGTACGACGACTCCGGCGAAGGCATCCGTATCGACGTGGAGACGGCCTATCTCGACGGTGAGTCGGCCCCGGACGAGGGCCGCTACGTGTTTGCCTACACCATCACCATCCGCAACGAGAGCGACGTCCCCGCGCAGCTGCTGACGCGTCACTGGCGGATCACCGATGCCAACGGCAAGGTCGAGGAGGTTCACGGCGAGGGGGTCGTCGGCGAACAGCCCTTCCTCAAGCCGGGGGAGGGGTTTCAGTACACCAGTGGCACCCACCTCGAGACCTCAATGGGCACGATGGCCGGGCATTACGGCATGATCGATGCCAATGGCGAGGCGTTCGACGCCGACATCCCCGAATTCCTGCTGACCACCCCGCGCACCCTCCACTAGCCCCCGACTGCGGCGCCCGCGCTCGGGCGCGGCCCGCGGCATGCACAACGACAACGAGCTTCCCGGATGACCACCTGGGCGATCGGCGACCTGCACGGCTGTTACGGCGACCTCCAGCGGCTGCTGGAGGCGATCGAGTTCGCCCCCGAACGCGACCGGCTCTGGTTCGTCGGGGACCTGGTCAATCGCGGCCCCGATTCGCTGGCCTGCCTACGCTACGTGCGCGACCTCGGCGATCGCGCCGTGTGCGTGCCTGGCAACCACGACTTGCACCTGCTGGCGACGGCCGCGGGCGTGCGCGGCCCGCGCCGGCGCGACGCCTTCGATGAAATCCTGCGCGCACCGGACCGGGGCGATCTGCTGGACTGGCTGCGCGCGCTGCCGCTACTGCATCATGACGCCGCGCGCGGATTCACGCTGGTCCACGCCGGCCTGCACCCCTCCTGGGATCTGGCCACGGCGCGACAGCTCGCGGGCGAGGTCGAGCGCGAGCTCCAGCGCAGCGACGGGCGATTATTCGCCTACATGTACGGCGACGAGCCCACCCAATGGTCGCCCGAGCTCGCCGGCGAAGATCGCATCCGCTTCGCCATCAACTGCTTCACGCGCATGCGTTACTGCCATACGGATGGAACCCTGGATCTCGACCCGACCGGCGCACCCGGTACCCAGCCCGCCGGCCTCATGCCGTGGTTCGACGTGCCCGGGCGCGTCAACGCGGATCTGCGCATCGTCTTCGGCCACTGGTCGACGCTGGGCTATCTGGCGCGCGCCAACGTCTTCGCGCTGGACTCCGGCTGTCTCTGGGGCGGTGCGCTCACGGCGCTGTCGCTCGACCGGCCGGACACGGTGGTGCAGGTGGATTGCGCGGGCGTGCTCGTACCGGACGCGTGAGCCGCGCGGCCCGGCGTGGGCCGGTCAGTCGCCCTGACGCTCCCAGATCAGGAAGGTATGCGGCAGCGGATTGCGGTCGTCGGCCGGGTGCGCCTCGCGGTACGACTCGGACCACTCGCCGGTCTCGATGCAGGGAAACCAGGTATCCCCCTCGCACTCGGCGTCCACGACCGTCAGGTAGATGCGACCGGCGAATGCGACGGTCTCCGCGAACAGCACCCCGCCGCCGATGATCGCGATCTCGGGGGCGTCGCCCGCGGCCGCCATCGCCGCTTCCAGACTGCGCACCACCGTGGCGCCCGCGGCGGCATAGTCTTCGCGCGTGGTGAGCACGATGTTGTCGCGCTGCGGCAGGGCACGTCCGATCGACTCCCAAGTCCGGCGCCCCATGACCACGGGCTTGTCCACGGTGCAGCGTTTGAACCAGGCGAGGTCGCGGGGCAGGTGCCAGGGCATGCCGCCGCGATGACCGATGACGCGGTTGCGATCCATCGCGACGACCAGGCTGATCTCGTGCGCCATGCCTGCGAGTGTATCGCCAACGCGGACACCGCGAAACGCCCGCCCAGCGCGTGCCGGGACGACTACACCGCGATGGGTGCGGCGATCGCGGGATGGGGATCGTAGTCGACGATGGCGAAATCGTCGTAGACGTAGTCGAAGATCGACGCGGGCTTGCGCCGGATGACCAGCCGCGGCAGGGGACGCGGCTCGCGCGCGAGCTGGGTGTGCGCCTGCTCGAGGTGATTGCGATACAGGTGCACGTCGCCGCCGGTCCAGACCAGCTCGCCCGGCTCGAGATCGCATTGCTGCGCGATCATGTGGGTGAGCAGCGCATACGAGGCGATATTGAAGGGCGTCCCGAGGAACAAGTCCTGCGAGCGGGCCAGGAGCAGACAGGACAAGCGGCCCTCGGCCACGTAGAACTGGAACAAGGTATGGCAGGCCGCCAGCGCCATGCGGCCCCGGCGCACGTTTTCCTGGGGACTGACGGACTCGTCCGGCAGATACTCGACGTTCCAGGCGCTGACGATGTGACGGCGCGAATCCGGGCGCGTGCGCAGTCCCTCGATCAGCTGCGCGATCTGATCGACGGTCCCACCGTCGCGCGTGGGCCAGCTACGCCACTGGGCGCCGTACAAGGGGCCGAGCTCGCCGTCCTCGGTGGCCCATTCGTCCCAGATGCGCACGCCCTGTTCCTGCAGCGAGCGCACATTGGTATCGCCGGCGAGGAACCACAGCAGCTCATGGATCACCGAGCGCAGATGCAGCTTCTTGGTGGTCAGCAGCGGGAAGCCATCGGCCAAGTCGAAGCGCATCTGGCGCCCGAACACGCTCAGCGTGCCCGTCCCGGTGCGATCGCCCTTGTCCGCCCCGTGCTCGAGCACCTCGCGCATTAGATCGAGATAGATCTTCATCGCTTCATAGAACCACGAAAAATTCGCCCGGAGCGACCCATCTGCCGGGAGCAGATTGGAACTGCGCGAAGCGCAGGCCCGAAGGGCATGGCGGCATGGATGCCGCCTGTAATTTTCGCGCCAGCCCCGAAGGGGCGAGGCGCATGGACGCGCCGAGCAATGGACACGAATGAACACGAAGGGCCGCGCGAAATGCCGTAATGCCAGCGCGAGGCGCGCACCGCACGGGAACGCAATGGCCGCGGCGCGCTCTCAAGGGCAGCCGCGGGACCATATTCGTGTTTATTCGTGTCCATTCGTGGTTCCCGACCGGCCGATTCGTGGCTAAGTGGGTTGGGCAAACCCGGCGCGGCGGTAGGCCAGGAAGAGCATGACGGCGCCGGCGAGGACCATGGGTAGCGAAAGCAGCTGGCCCATGGTCATCCAGCCGAAGGCGACAGTGCCGAGGCCGGGGTCGGGCGCGCGGACGAACTCGACGGCGAAGCGGAATATGCCGTAGAGCGTCAGAAAGAGACCGGACACGGCCATGCGCGGACGCGGCCGCGCGGAGAACCACCACAGCACCGCGAACAGCACGATGCCCTCGAGCGCCAGCTCGTAGAGCTGCGACGGATGACGCGGCGCGGGGCCCGCGCCCGGAAACACCATGGCCCAGGGCACGTCGGTCACCCGGCCCCAGAGCTCGCCATTGATGAAGTTCCCCAGGCGCCCGGCCCCGAGCCCGATGGGGGTGACCGGGGCGACGGCGTCGAGCGCATCGAACGGCCGCCGCCCGCAGCGCCAGGCGAACCAGCTCAGGGCCACGATCACGCCGAGCAGCCCGCCATGGAAGGACATGCCGCCCTCCCACACGCGAAAGACCAGCAGCGGGTCCGCAAGCCACTCAGCGGGACTGTAGAACAGAAGGTAGCCGAGACGCCCGCCCAGGAGCACGCCCAGGGCGCCGTAGAAGATGAGATCGTCGACTTGTTGCGGCTGCCACGGACCGCCGGCACGCGCGCGCCGGCGCATCAGCCACCAGGCGGCGACGAAGCCGACCAAGTACATCAGCCCGTACCAGTGGATCGCCACCGGGCCAATCTCGATCGCGACGGGATCGATGCGGGGATAGTCCAGCATAGGGCCGCAACCCTATCAGAAACGGCCGCGGCCGCGGTCGCCGGTTCAGTCGCGTGCGGCCTCGGCCGCCAGCGCCATCGGCGCGTTGGCCTCGCCCAGCGGATGGGGCCGCGAGTAGCGGTAGCCCTGGAGCCCGTCCACCCCGATATCGCGCAGGCACTCGAGCACGGCGGCGCTGTCGACGAACTCGGCGATGGTCGACATGCCCATGGCATGGCCGACATCGTTCATCGAACGCACGATCGAGTAGTGCACCCGGTCGCGGTGGATGTCGCGCACGAACGAGCCGTCGATCTTCAGGAACTCGACCGGCAGATCCTTGAGGTAGGTGAACGAGGACAGTCCGCTGCCGAAATCGTCCAGCGCGAAGCGGCAACCGCGCCGTCGCAGGGTCTCCATGAAGCTGCGCGCGAACGACAGATTGGAGATGGCGGCGGTCTCGGTGATCTCGAAGCAGACGTTGCTGGGCCGGATGGCGTGACCGTTGAACTCGCCCAGGATAAAGCCCAGGAAATCCTCGCCGGTCAGCGACCGGCCCGACAGATTGATCGAGTAGATCTCGTCCGGGGCTACGGGGTTTTCCGCCAGCCATTCGAAGGCATGGCGGATGACCCAGCGGTCGATCGCCGGTGCCAGGCTGTAGCGCTCGGCCGCGGGCAGGAACGCGCCCGGCGGCCAGACGCGACCCTGATCGTCGACCATGCGCACCAGGATCTCGTAGTGGCGCGCGGTCTCCTCGCCAGTGGCCACGATGTCCTGGACATACAGGCACAGCCGGTCCTGCTCCAGCGCCCGGTTGATCTCCGACACCCAGTGCATCTCGGCCTGGCGGTCGAGCAGCTCCTGGTCGTCGCTCTGGTATACCTGGATCCGGTTGCGGCCACTGTCCTTGGCCATGTAGCAGGCGGTATCGGCTGCACTGAGCAGCGCCTCGGGGCTGTCGGACTCGCTGCTGGAGATCTCCACCAAGCCGATGCTCACCCCGATGGTGAAGATCCGCTGGGCCCAGGCGAAACGGAAGCGCTGGACGATGTCGCGCAACTCGTCGGCGACGGTGCGCGCCGCCGGTATCGAGCACGGGTGGAGCAGCAGGCCGAACTCGTCGCCACCGAGGCGCGCGAGCGTGCCGCGATCGCCCAAGGTGTCGGTGAGGAGCTCGGCCAGCTGGCGCAGGAACTCGTCGCCCGCGACGTGTCCGCAGGTGTCGTTGACCAGCTTGAACTGGTCCAGGTCCAAATAACACAACACGCCGCTGCGCCGATCGGACCGCACGTCGTCGATGACCTGGCGCAGGCTGGTCTCGAACTGGTAGCGATTGATCAGGCCGGTCAGCGCGTCGTGGGTCGCCTGGTAGGTCAAACGCTCGGTCAGCAGGTGCGCCTCGGTGACGTCGTGGAACACCACCACCGCGCCGACGATCGTGCCGGCGGCGTCGCGCATCGGCACCACGGCGTGCTCGACGTAGAGCACGTGGCCTTCGGCATGGCTCATGTGGAAGATCTCGCGCGGCGCCGTGCGTCCCGTCTGCATGCAGTCGGCGACCAGGCCTCGCCGATCGACCCCGGCCTCGACCGCACGTAGCCGAACAACCTCTTCGATATGACTGCCGAGCGCGTCGCGCTCGCGCTTGCCCGTGAGCTCCTCGGCCACCGCGTTCAAGTACTCGACCCGCCCCTGGACATCGGTCGCGATCACCGCGTCGGCCACCGATTCCAAGGTGATCTGGGAGAACTCCTTCTCCTGCGAGGCCCGCTCGGCATGCTCCTCGGCGAGCTCGCGCGCCGCCGTGGCTTCGGATTCCGCGTCCCGGCGCTGCGCCACCTCGGCCTCGAGATCGCTCACCAGACCGCCGATGTGCGCAACCATGTGGTTGAACGACTGAATCGGTCCCGCGACCTCGGCCGGACCGCGTTCGGGGATGCGCTCGATGCCACCGTGACCGTCGGCCGAGAAGCGTTCGGCCGCCTGCTGCAGCGCGCGCAGGGGATTGAGCAGGTGCCGCAGCAGCACCAGCCCGAGCAGCAACGCGGCGGCGACGATGGCGCCGGCCAGCAGCAGCGCGAAATCGCGCGCATCGCCCAGCTGCTCGTTGAGCTGGCTGACGTCGGCGGCCGCCCGCACGGCGAAGATCGGATCGCCCTTGCTCGACAGCGCGAGATGGCGCGCCTGCAGCTCGTCCTCGCGCGCGTCGAGCGCCTGCCACTCGTCGGACTGGTACAAGACCGTGCCGGCGGGGCGCTCGACGCGCAGCGCGATACCGGCGTCCTGGCCGATCTTCTGCAAGGTCGGCAAGGCGTCGCCGACCATCTCGATATAGCCGGCCGGCCGCATCCCGGTCAGCGGCACGAGCACCGTGACGGCGAGCCCGTCCTTGTTCAGGCAAGTCCAGCTCATCGAGCCAGCCAGGTCGGCGCGCCGCCCGGTGTCGCTCATGGAGGGGCAGCCGACCATTTGGCCACTCGCCCCTTGTCCGGCGGCCAGCACGGGCAAGAGATCGCCGTCGAGCAACCGGATGCGCTCGATCGCCAGTCCCCGGTTGGGGGCAAAACCGCTGGCGAGGGCGGATTCGAGCGCATCATAGAGGCGGGACCGATCCTGGCTCTCCCAGGCGGTCCGGAAACGCGGATCGCGCGCGAGTTCCAGCGCGCGGATGCGTTGTTCGCCGGTGAGTTCAGCCAGCCGGCTATGGGCCTCCTGGCGCACGAGGTCCTGCATCGCGCCGGCGCGATTGTCGTGCGATACGTCGCGATAGATCCGGGCCGAAATGAAGACCAGTGCGAGCGCCACCAGACCCATCCCGACCATGCTGAGCGCAACGACCTTGTAGAGACTCAAGCGGCGAAAGAACATCGGCGACGCTCCGGCCTGGCCCGCTGCACCGCACAGGGAAGCGGGCCAGGCGTGCTGTACGGCCCGGCCTTCCTGGCCGGATCGATGCTCATGCATTGCAATCCGCATGCCACCGCAACCGGGGCGCCTCCGACCCGGCATCGTCGTCCCCAGGCGCCGGCCCGACCGCAACCGCACCCGGCCGCCGCGCGCCGGGCCGCCCTAGGGCCTGTTAACCCTTCCGGCGATCGCCGCGGCGGGACCTGTGTGGCGCAAGGCAAGGCGCGCCGAGCGAGCGTAGTGGCGCTACGTGACTGAGGCGCAACGCCGCATTGCGCCACACAGGCCCCGCCCCGAAGGGTTGTGGCCCGCAATCCGGGCCGCGCTGCGTTGCTCGTCACTCGTGCAGGGCCGCTACACTCCTCCTCGCGCCTGCGAGCGGCCGCCGCTGACGAAGTGCCGACGCCGGGTGGCGAGTGCTCGTCAGCGTCGATGCTGCGGCAGAACATGCCCCTCGGTGACGGCGCGCGCGACCGCCTGCGCGCGATTGCGCACGCCGAGCTTGCGGGCGGCATTGCGCATGTGGAAGACGACGGTGCGCTCGGACAGCGCCAGGATGCGGGCGGTATCCAGGGTGGTGTTGCCTTCCGCGGCCCACAGCAAGCACTCGCGCTCGCGCGGGGTCAGGTCGGCACAGCCGGCGGGTCCGCCGGTTGCGGCGATTCGGCGCGCGGCGTCGTGGATGAACCCCGTAAGCAGCTGGCCGGCGGGCAGCGCCCGCACGATACGCTCCTGCGCCTGAGCGTGGTGATCGCGGCTCGCCAGACTGAGCAGCGCGGTCTCGCCGCTCGGTCCCTGCAGGGTGAAGGACACGCCGCTGACCAGGCCGAATTCGCGCGCCTCCGCCATGAACGGGGCGACGCGCGCGGGCTCTGGACCATGCTCGGGACGGATGTCGTCCCAGACGATGGGCGTGGTGCGCCGGCTACTGGCTTGGTGCACCACCGGGTCCACGGCGAGGTAATTGCACTCGCCATAGCGGTCCCACCACCCGGGCGGGAGTCCGCTGACCACTGTGGTTTCGGGATGGACGAACGAGACCGGGAACTTGGCCCCGTACACGAAGTATTCGAACCCGGCGGATTGGCTGATTTCGCCGCACAGGGCGTGAATGTCCGCAACCGACTCAGCGGCGCGCGCGGTCGCGATGAACCCTTGGCACGCCGCCGGGCCGATCCCGTTTTTTGCTGTTCTTGTTGCCGTCACGCCCCTCCCCCCGTACGGGCGTAGCGAGTGTCTTGTATCACGCGCGCGTCGACGTGACCAAACGGGCACCTGGGCGGCGCCCATCGCCCGACCGGTCCGCTACAATCCGCAGACGCGATCCCCACGGGTATTTACATGCGCGTACTCCGCCGGCTGTGGCGCCTCGCTCGCCTGATCCCGCATCTGTTCTTGGGGATCTGGTGGGCGGCCACGCGCCTGCCCAAGCACCCACCGCCGCGCACCGAGGTCGAGTGGCGCACCGTGCGGCAGTGGCATCGCCGCGCCCTGGAGCTCATCGGCGTGGACGTGCGCATCCATGGCACAGCGACACCGGGGCCGGCGCTGTTTGCGTCCAACCATGTCTCGTGGCTCGACATCGTCGGCCTGGCGACCGTGCTCGATGCCGGCTTCATCGGCAAGCGGGAGCTGGCGGGCTGGCCCCTGCTCGGCTTTTTGATCACCCGCGGCGGAACGATCTACATCGATCGGGGCGCCAATGGCGCGGCCGCCAACGCCGCCGAGCAGATGGCCGGGCGGCTAAGAGGCGGCGATCGCGTCGCCGTCTTCCCCGAGGGCACGACCGGTAACGGCCGCGATATCCGGCGCTTCCATCCGCGCCTGTTCGAGGCGGCGCGGCAGACGGACACCCCGGTCCAGCCGATCGCCTTGCGCTACGACGACCCGGTGGCCCCGTTCGTGGGCAACGTGGCGTTCCCGGCGCATCTATGGCGCGTGCTCGGGGCGCCGCGCATCACGCTCGACATCTGGCTGCTTCCGCCGATCCCGCCCGAGGGCCTGGAGCGTCGTGCCCTGGCCCGGCTAGCCGAGCAGGCGGTCGGCGACGTGGTGCGGGGCATGCCGCCGGCGGCGCGTGAATCCGGTGGCACGCCCGCGGCGACGCCGGGCGCCGCCGGCGCGCTAGCCGCGGGCGATCACCAGGCTGAGGAGGAACAGCAGCGCGCTGGCGACCACCATTGAGGGGCCTGCCGGCGTGTCCCAGGTCAGCGAGGCCGCCAGGCCGGCGGCCACCGCGATGACCGCGGCCACGGCGGCCAGCACCGCCATCTGGACGGGGGCGCGCGCGAAACGCCGTGCCGTCGCCGGCGGGATGATCAGCAAGGAGGTAATCAGCAGAATGCCGACGACGCGCATGGCGACGGCGACCACGATGGCCAGCAAGGCGACGAAGGCCAGGCGCACCGCCGTGACCGGCACGCCCTCGACCCGGGCCAGGTCGGCATGCACCGTCACCGCCAGCAGTGGCCGCCACAAGAGCGCCAGCGCCGCCAGCCCGACCACGACCCCGCCGCCGATCCAGTAGAGCTCCGAGCCGAACACGGCGAGAATGTCGCCGAACAGGTAGGAGAAAAGATCGACCCGCACCGATTCGACTAGCGACAGCACGAGCACGCCGAGCGCCAGCGTCGAGTGCGCCAGGATGCCGAGCACGGTGTCCGCGGCGAACTCGCCATGATGCTGTAGCGCGACCAGCATCGCGCCGGCAGCGAGCGCAGCGATCAGCACCGCCGGCACGGGATTCAGGTGCAGCACGACGCCGAGCGCCACACCGAGCAGCGCCGCGTGCGACAGGGTATCGCCGAAATACGCCATGCGGCGCCAGACCACGAAGCAACCGAGCGGCGCGGCCACCAGCGCGACCCCGACCCCGGCCGCCAGGGCGCGCCACACGAACGCGTCGGCAAAGGCGTTCACGAGTGCCCGTCCGCGTGCGGCACCACGCTACCGTCCACGTCGTGGTGATGGTCATGCCCGTGGGTGTAGACGGCCAGCTCGCGGTCGAGCGGGCCGAACAGGCGACGGTATTCGGGGTCGGCCGAGACCACGGCGGGCTCGCCGCGGCAGCACACGTGGCCGTTGAGGCAGAGCACCCGATCGGTAGCGGCCATCACCAGATGCAGGTCGTGCGAGACCAGCAGCACGGCGCAGTTGCGGCCGTCGCGCAGACGTCCGATCAGCCGGTAGAGCTCGCGCTGGCCGCCGACGTCGACCCCCTGGGCCGGCTCGTCGAGCACCAGCAGGTCGGGCTCGCGCAGCAGCGCGCGCGCCAGCAGCATGCGCTGGAACTCGCCGCCGGACAGGTGCTGGACCCGCGCATCGAGCAGGCGGGCGACGCCGACCTCCGCCAGTGCATGCTCGGCGCGTGCGCGTTCGCCGCGACTGCCGAGCGCAAGGAACCCGGCCACGGTCAGCGGCAATGTGGGCTCGACGTCGACCCGCTGGGGCACGTAGCCGATGCGCAACCCGGCGCGCCGCTGGATCCGGCCCCGATCGGGGCGCTGCAATCCGAGCAGGACGCGCACCAGCGTGGTCTTGCCCGAGCCGTTCGGGCCGATGAGGGTGACGATCTCGCCCGGTGCCACCGCCGCGTCGACGTCCTCGAGCACCCAGCGACCGCCGAGCCGGACCGAGACCCGGCGGCTCTGTACCAGCGCATCATCCGTCATGGCGTGTCTCCGCCGGCGCCGTCCTCGCAACAGCCGGGGCAGAGCCCCTCGACCTCCGGCAGCACATCCTCGCCTACCCGGAAGCCCGCCGTGCGTGCCGAACGCGCCAGTGCATGCGCGACCTCCTCGTCGCTCCACTCGAGCGCGTGTCCGCAGCGCCCGCATACCAGGAAGACACCGCCATGCGCTCCGTGGCCCGGATGATCGCAGGCGACATAGCGGTTGTGGCTCGCCAACCGGTGCACCAGCCCATGCGCCTGCAGGAACTCGAGCGCGCGATAGACCGTCGGCGGGGCGGGATTGCCGCCATCGGCGGCCAGCCGGCGCAGCAGCTCATAGGCGGTGACCGGCGCGCCGGCGCGCAGCAGCAGTTCGTACACGCGCCGCCGCTGCGGCGTGAGGCGCGCGGCGCGCGCCCGGCAGAGCCGCTCGGCGCGTTCGAGCGCGGCGCCGGTGCTCTCGTCGGCGGCCGCGCCGTTCGCTTCGGAACCGGATGTCGTCAACAGTCTTCCTTGCCGGATGTACTGTTATAGCATAACATCATGAGCCGCTTGGTGCCGATTCCGAGACCCCACATGCGCTCGCTCCGTCGCCCATGGCTGCTGTCGCTCGCGTGGCTCGCGTGGAGCGGGGCGGCGGCCGACACGCCGCCTCAGCTGGTCGCGTCCACGCCGCCGATTCACTCCCTGGTCGCCGCGGTCAGCGGCGAGCGCACCGAGCCGCACCTGCTGGTGCCCGGCGGACAGTCACCGCACAGCTTCTCGCTGGCACCGTCGGATGCGCGCGCGTTGTCTCGCGCCCACGCGGTATTCACGGCCGGCGGCACGGCGGACGACTTCCTGGAGCGGCCCCTGGCGACCCTCGCCGGCGACGCGCGCGTACGGCGCATGGCCGAAGTCGAGGGCGCACGTCGCCTGCCGGCCCGGCGGGGCGGGGACTGGGCCGCATCCGAGGCCAGCCACGGTCACGGGGAACACGGCGACGAACATGACGGCGCGCACGCACCCGAGAGCACCGATCCGCACGTCTGGCTCGATGCGCGCAACGCGATCGCCTACACCCGCGCGATCGCGTCGACCCTGACGACGCTCGATCCGGGCCATGCCGCGGGCTATCGATCCCGCGCGGCGCGACAGGTCGAGCGCTTGCGCGCACTGGACCGGCGCCTGCGCGAGCGTCTGGCGCCGGTGGCATCCCGGCGTTACCTAGTGTTCCACGATGCCTACCAGTATTTCGAGGCGCGCTATGACCTGGCGGCGGCCGGCTCGATCGCCATCGACCCGGAGCGTCCCCCCGGCGCGCGCCGGATCGGCGAGCTGCGCACGCGCATCGAGCGCGGCAACATCACCTGCCTATTCACCGAGCCGCAGTTCGAGCCCCGCATCGCGCGCGTCATCGCCGCAGACACCAAGGTTCGTCTCGCGGCCCTCGACCCCCTGGGCGCAGATCTCGAACCGGGCGCTGGTCTCTACCCGGCCCTGCTCGAGCGGCTCGCGGATGCGCTGCGTGACTGCCTGGGGGATGCACGCGTCGGGTGATGCACACGCGATGCACCGGCGCATTGGGGAGGCGACCCGCTGCGCCGTATACTGCGCGCGGGCAACGGGGGACGCTCGATGGACGAGGCGCGGCGCGCGCTAGTCGATTACTACCGGCTTCTGCGGCAACACGGCTACAACGATTCGCACTCCGGCAACGGATCCGTGCGCGTGGGCGAGTACGCCTGGGTGACACCGTCCGGGGCCTGCGGCGACACGCTCGAGTCGCGCGCGCTGATCGCCTGCCCGCTCGGCGGCGAGCCCGCCCCCGGCGCGTCGCTGGACGCCGCCCTGCATTTGGCGGTCTACGCCGCCAATCCCGCGGCGGGCGCGGTGCTGCACAGCCACGGCCCGCATGCCATCGCGCTGTCATTCTCCGCGGGCGAGTTCATCGAGCCCATCGACTTCGAGGGTGCGGCCTTCTTCCCGCGCGTGCCCGTCATCGATATCGACTACGCCGACTACGTGCGCGAGTCGCCGGCGCGCGTCGCAGCCGCGCTCGCGGAGTATCCCGTGGCGGTCGTACGCGGCCATGGCGTCTACGCCCAGGGCGATACGCTCGACAAGGCCTACAAGTGGAACTGCGCGCTCGAAGCCTCGGCGCGCATCCTCTGGTTGACGCGGTTGGCGCCGGCCCGCGCAAGCGGGCAGGCCGATCGCTGACGGGGAGACGCGGCGGCCAGCGGGCGCAGGCCGCCGGAGCGATCGAGTCCTCGGTTCTAGCGGAACCGCGGAAGTGTTAACAGGCTCTAGATCTCCATCATCTCGAAGTCTTCCTTGCTCGCGCCACAGTCCGGGCACACCCAGGTGGGCGGGATGTCTTCCCAGCGCGTGCCGGGCGGAAGACCTTCGTCGGGATCGCCCTGGGCCTCGTCATAGACATAGCCACAGACGATGCACATGAACTTGCGGTATTCCATGAATCCTCCAGCAGACCTACGACCCACAGACCGACGAGCGGCCACACGAGCCGGCGCGCCACGGGCAGTGCCCGGCGCGGCGAGCGCGCGATTCTGGCATAGCGCGACCGACGGCGGAACCGACGGCTCAGCAGGGGGGCCACGATGATCCGCCCTGGCCTCTACCCCATCGCCGATACCGCACGGCTATCGCCGGACGCCTTCGCGCCGGCCGTGGAGGCGGCCCTGACCGGCGGCGCGGTCATGGTGCAGTACCGCGACAAGTCCGACGACGCGGCCCGCCGAGGGGAGCAGGCCGAAACGCTGGTCGCGCTTTGCCGCCGCCATGGCGCGCTGTCGATCGTGAACGACGACCCCGATCTGGCCGCGAGCGTGGGCGCCGACGGCGTCCACGTCGGCCGCGACGACGCCGACCCGGCGGCACTGCGCACGCGTATCGGCGCAAGCGCGATCGTGGGCGTATCCTGCTACAACGAGTTCGAGCGCGCACGCCGGGCCGCGGCGATCGGCGCCGACTACATCGCCTTCGGCAGCGTCTATCCCTCGCCCACCAAGCCCGACGCGGTGCACGCGCCGCTGAGCCTGCTGAGCGCGGCGAAGTCCGAGAGCGGTCTTCCGGTATGCGCCATCGGCGGCATCACCGAGGCGCGCGCGCCCGAGCTGGTGACCGCCGGCGCCGATTTGCTGGCGGTGATCGACGACCTGTTCTCGGCGTCCGACATCGCCGCCCGGGCCCGCGCCTACGCTCAGGCATGGCCCGCGGCCGTCCGCGGGGACCGGGCGAGCTGATACACTGGCGCATTCCACGCAGTACAGCAGCGAATCTCATGACGACACGCGACTCGCTCTTCCATCGAGCCAGCGAACGCATCCCCGGCGGCGTCAATTCGCCGGCCCGCTCCTTCAAGAGCGTCGGCGGCACGCCGCTGTTCTTGCAGCGCGCCGACGGTCCGTATGTCTTCGACAGCGACGGCCGTCGCTATGTCGATTACGTGGGATCGTTCGGACCCGCCATCGTCGGCCACGCCCATCCGTCGGTCGTCGACGCCGTGCAGCAGGCGGCGGCGCGCGGGCTTTCCTTCGGTGCGCCCACCGAGAGCGAGGTCGCGCTCGCCGAACGGCTATGCGACCTGGTTCCGTCGCTGGACATGGTGCGCCTGGTCAACTCCGGCACCGAGGCGACCATGAGCGCGATCCGCCTGGCGCGCGGCTATACCGGACGCGATCTCGTGGTGAAGTTCGAGGGCTGCTACCACGGGCACGTCGACGCGCTTCTGGTCAAAGCGGGCTCGGGCGCGCTCACACACGGCACACCGAGTTCGCCCGGCGTGCCGGCCAACGTGGTCGAGCACACGCTCACGCTGCCGTACAACGACCTGAACGCCGCCACCAAGCTGTTCAACGAAGTCGGGGATAAGATCGCCGCCGTCATCGTCGAGCCGGTCGCCGGCAACATGAACTGCGTGCCGCCGGCCCCCGGCTTTCTCGCGGGCCTGCGCGAGCTGTGCAACGCGCACCGCTCGGTGCTGATCTTCGACGAAGTCATGAGCGGTTTCCGCGTCGGCCTCAGCGGCGCGCAGGGTCGCTTCGAGATCACGCCCGATCTCAGCGCGCTCGGCAAGGTCATCGGCGGCGGCATGCCGGTCGGCGCCTTCGGCGGCCGGCGCGAGATCATGGAGCAATTGGCCCCGCTCGGCCCCGTCTACCAGGCCGGCACGCTTTCGGGCAATCCACTGGCGACCGCGGCGGGCCTGGCGACGCTGGATCTGATCAGCGAGCCCGGCTTCTACGACACCCTCGAGACGCGGACCGAGCGCTTGATCGCCGGACTGAGCGAACGCGCGGACGCGGCCGGCGTACCGCTCGCCACGAACTACATGGGCGGCATGTTCGGCCTGTTCTTCAGCGAGCGCGAGCACATCGACTCGTTCGAGGCGGTGCAGTCGGCCGATGTCGAGCGCTTCGCCCGCTTCTTCCACGGTATGCTCGATCAGGGCGTGTATATGGCGCCATCGGCCTTCGAGGCCGGATTCATGTCATCGGCGCATGACGACGACGCCATCGGCGCGACGCTCGCCGCGGCCGAACAGGCCTTCGCCGCTGTCCGTACGGAGCGTCAGTAATCATGGATGCCAAGCTCAAGGCGGAACTGACCTCGCGCGAGAAGTGGAAGCGGCTGCTGCTGATCGTGATCTACGCCCTGATGGTGCAGATTGCGGAGATCGTGCTGGCTTTGACGATCGTCGTGCAGTTCGTCATCGCGCTGTTCACCGGCACGCCCAACGCCAGCCTGCGAGACCTGGGACAGCGCCTCGCGATCTGGGTGCGCCAGGCCATCGAGTACGCCACCTGGTCGAGCGACGCCCAACCGTGGCCCTTCGGCAATGCTTGGCCGAGCGCACCGACCGTGCCGATGCATCGGCGCGAGGACGAGGCATAAGGACCCGAGGTGTCGGAATCGCACGCCGTACTGCGCGCCGTCATCCTCGATGTCGACGGCACCCTCGCCGAAACCGAGCGCCACGGCCACCGGGTGGCCTACAACCAGGCATTCGACGAGCTCGGGGCCGATTGGGAGTGGACCGAGGCATTCTACGGCGACCTGCTCGACGTCGAGGGCGGCCAGGAACGCCTGGATCACTATCTGCGCACCTACCGACCGGATTTCGCACCCGACGAGGGGATCGCGGATTTCGTGGGCACGGTGCACCGCCGCAAGAACGCGCACTACCACGCCATGCTCGGCGCCGGGCGGATGCCGCTACGGCCCGGCGTGCGCCGGCTGATCGACGAATCTCGCAGCGCCGGCTTGCGCCTCGCAATCGCGTCGTCGAGCCTGCGCGCGAACGTGCACGCGCTGCTCACGCAGATGCTCGACCCAGCGGCGGAGAGCTGGTTCGACGCCATCGTGACGGGCGACGACATCGCCCAGAAGAAGCCCGAGCCCGAGGTCTACGAACGCGTGCTCGAGCGCCTCGATCTCTTTCCGGAAGAATGCATCGCAATCGAGGACTCGCCCTACGGATGCCGCGCCGCGGTCGCCGCCGGCGTGCCGACGCTCGTCACCACGAGCAGCTACACCAGCCAACACGCCTTCGACGGCGCCATCCTCGTCGCCGACTCCCTCGGCGATCCCGATACGCCGTGGCACGTCGCCCGCGGCGACATCACCGGCGCGGCCTACCTCGATCTGGCCGGACTGAAGCGACTGCACGAAGCAGCGCAACAGTGAGCGACTAAGCCGCGTCAGCACCCGCAGAGCGGCGAATCCGTCGCCGACAGCCCGGATCCCGCGAACGGGCATAGCGTCTGCCGATTCCGATCACTCGGATCCCTTGCTGCGCGATCGACGGCCCGGGTTCGGGCAACGCAAACAGGGAACGGTCCCGCGCTCGATCATGGGCCGGCGAGGCTCGGCGAGCGGGCGACGGGAATCGATATTCGGTTCGCGGCGCTCGACTTGGGGCATGCGCGGCTCGACCAGTGGGCGCCGAAACTCGATCGCGGGGCGGCGTGAATCCAGGGTCGGGAAGTCCGGCCCGAAGTCGTCCTTGTTCTCGTGCGCTTCGTCGCTCTCCGCCGACGCGGTCACGAGCAAGCACGACGCCACCAGCGCTGCGCAGCCGCTGCCCGCAGCGGCGCGCGGCTTCGGCCTTCGCCGCTGCGATCTACATGGCGCCAACCGCATGTCCGGTTTACTCGGCGGCGGGTGCACGGATGCTCGTCGCGGGGCGGCGAACGTCCGTGTCGGGCGCGCGATTGCTCGTATTCGGACGCCGCGTGCCGGACTCGGATCGCCGAAGGTCCGTCGTGGGTGCGCGGGTAGTGTCGGGGCGGCGGATGTCCGTGTCCGGCTGCCGCGTGTCGGTCCCGGGGGTGCGGATGGCGGTATCCGGGCGCCGCATATCGACCTGCGGGCGGCGGACCTGCGGCATCGGGTCGATCTGCCGATCGACGTTCGGTCGGCGGATCTCGACGTCGGACATTTCGACCTCGGGCATGTCGACATCGGTATCCGGCTCGGGTGCCGGTTCCATATCGATGTCAGAGGCGGCAGCCGGCAGCGCCAACACGGCTAGCAGCATCGCGGCCGGTGCGATCATTGCTGACTCCATCCACGACTTCGATGTCCGAAGGATAGCCGGTTTGGGGCGTGTTGCGAGAGGCGTCAGCCCGGTTTCGTCGCCTCTTCGGGGTCCGAATCCGCGGGGAGCCAGCGCAGGTGCAGGTCGCGCGCCGCGCGGACCTCGTCCAGGCGCCGCAGCGGCAGCGTGAACGGGGCATTGCGCAACAGATCCGGCGCCCGCTCGGCCTCCTCGCGGATCGCGGTGAAGGCGTCCACCAGGGCGTCGATGTCTTCCTTGGCCTCGGTCTCGGTGGGCTCGATCAGCAAGCACTCCGGGATGAGCAGCGGGAAGTACATCGTGGGCGCATGGAAGCCGTAGTCGAGCAGCCGCTTGGCGAAGTCCATCGCCGATACGTCGTGTTGATCGTGTAGCTTCTTGAGCGTCACGATGAACTCGTGGCTCGCCCGGCGTGCCGGGAACGCGACCTCGAAGCCGGCTGCGCGCAGCCGCGCCATCATGTAGTTGGCGTTGAGCGTCGCATAATCGCCCACGCGGACCATGCCCTCGCGCCCGAGCATGCGCATGTAAACGTAGGCCCGCAGCAGCACCCCGGCGTTACCGGCGAAGGCGGTCAGTCGCCCGATGGTATCGGGGCATTCGCGCTCGGTGAGCCAGCCGTAACGGCCGTCCTGCCCCACGGCCACCATCGGGACCGGCAGATACGGCAGCAGCTCCTCCGCCACGCCGACCGGGCCGGCACCCGGTCCGCCGCCGCCGTGCGGCGTCGCGAAGGTCTTGTGCAGATTCAGATGGATGACGTCGAAGCCCATATCGCCGGGCCGGACCTTGCCGAGGATGGCGTTGAGATTGGCGCCGTCGTAATACAGCAGCCCACCGGCGGCGTGGACGATCTCGGCGATCTCCTCGATCTGGCGCTCGAACACGCCCAGCGTCGAGGGGTTGGTCAGCATGATGCCGGCGGTCTGCGGCCCGACCGCCTCGCGCAACGCGGCGACATCGACGTCGCCCTGCTTGTCCGTCGGGATCTCGCGCGCGGTGTAACCGGCCATCGCTGCAGAGGCCGGGTTGGTCCCATGGGCGGCGTCGGGCACGAGGATCTCGCGGCGCTCAGTATCGCCGCGGGCATCATGGTAGGCCCGGATCATGGTGACGCCCGCGAGTTCGCCCTGAGCGCCGGCGGCGGGCGCCAGCGATACGCCGCGCATCCCGGTCACGTCGGCGAGCATCGCCTGCAGCTCGTGCATGCAGGCGAGAAAGCCCTGCCCCGCCGCCGGTGGCGCCAACGGATGGCGCTCGAGAAACCCGTGCAGCAGCGCCAAGGCGTTACACGCGCGCGGGTTGTACTTCATCGTGCACGAGCCGAGCGGGTACACATGCGTGTCGATGGAGTAGTTGAGCTGCGACAGCTGCGTGTAATGACGCACGACTTCGAGCTCGGCCACCTCCGGCAGGCGCGGGCGTGACTTGCGGCGCAGCTCCGCCGGGATGTCGTCCGGCTCGGGCGCGGGCGGCGGCAGCTGCGCGCCCGCGACCCGCCCCGGGCGGGAGTGATCGAAGATCAACTGCGCCATCGCATTCCCCCGCATGGCCTCAGGCGCGCGCCAGCGCGCGCGCGAACGCCGCGACGAAGTCCTCGCGCACTGCGGCGTCGTGCAGCTCGGTCGCGCACACGAGCACGGCGTTGCCCAGCTCCGGATAGTGCTCGGCGATCGACATGCCGCCGAGATAGTTCTCGTTGGCCAGATCGGCGAGGATCGCGTCGATTGCACGGCCGCTGTCCACGCGCAGGACGAACTCGTGGAACATCGATCCGTCGAATGCCGTTTCGACGCCTTCGATGCCGCTGAGCGCATCGCGCAGCGCGCGGGCGTTGGCGTGACAGTGACGGGCGACGCGCTCGATGCCCTCGGCCCCCATCAGCGCCATGTACATCGCGGCCGCCGTCACCAGCAGCCCCTGATTGGTGCAGATGTTCGAGGTGGCCTTCGAGCGGCGGATGTCCTGCTCGCGCGCCCGCAGGGTCATGACGTAGCCGGTGCGCCCATCGAGATCGTAGGTGCGGCCGACGACGCGTCCGGGCATCTGGCGCGCAAGTGTCTGGCGCGTGCAGAAGAGCCCCAGGTAGGGTCCGCCAGCGGACAGCGGGATGCCCAGCGGCTGACCCTCGCCGACGGCGATGTCGACGCCGTTCTTGCCCCAGGCACCCGGCGGCTGCAGCAGCGCCAGCGACGTCGGGTTCACGGCCGCGATCACCAGCGCGCCGTGCTCCTGCGCCCGGCGCGTGAGTTCGTCCACGTCCTCGAGGCGCCCGAAGAAGTTCGGCTGCGGCACGACGATTGCGGCCACGCCGTCGCCAACCGCCGCGTCGACGGCTTCGGGCGGCGTGACGCCCGACTGCGCATCGAACTCGAGCTCGACCAGCTCGATGCCCTGATTGCGCACGATCGCCTGGGCGACGTCGCGATAATGCGGATGCACCGAGCGCGGCACGAGCACCCGCCGCGACTTGGCCCGGCGGTTGGCGCGCACCGCCATGAGTACCGCCTCGGCCAACGCCGAGGCGCCGTCATAGAGCGAGGCGTTGGCGACCTCCATGCCCATCAGCTCGGCCAGCATGGACTGGAATTCGTAGGTCACCTGCAGAGTGCCCTGGCTGGCCTCGGCCTGGTAGGGCGTATAGGCGCTGTAGTACTCGCCGCGGGTGGTCAACTGCCAGACCGCCTGCGGGATGTGGTGCGGGTAGGCGCCAGCGCCCAGGAACGTATGCGGCCGCCCCTCGGAGGCCGCCCGCGCCTCCATCAGCCGGGTGACCTCCATCTCGGGCATGCCGCTCGGCACCGCCTCGAGCGAGGCCGTCCGCAGCCCGGGCGCGATCTCGTCGAACAGCGACTCGACGTCGTTGACGCCGATCGTCGCGAGCATCGCGCGGACATCTTCGTCGGTGTGCGGAATGAACGGCACGACGCCCCCGTACGGTCGCCTGGTAGTCCGCTACCTGCGCCGAATCACTCGCTCTCGGATTCGGCGAAGGCCTGATAGGCGTCAGCGTCCATGAGCTGGTCCAACGTGTCCAGACTCTCGACGCGCAGGCGGAAGATCCAACCCTCGCCGTAGGGGTCGCTGTTGATGAGTTCCGGGCTATCGGCGAGTTCCTCGTTGGCCTCGACGACCTCGCCGCCGAGCGGGCTGTAGATGTCGGAGGCCGCCTTGACCGATTCCACCACCGCAGCGGCGTCGCCGGCGTCGAACGCGGTGCCCACCTCGGGCACCTCGACGAACACGAGGTCGCCCAGCTCCGACTGCGCGTGATCGGTGATGCCGACCGTGACCGTCGAATCCTCGTCGACCCGGATCCACTCGTGCTCGCGGGTGTACTTCAGCTCGCTCGGTACGTCACTCATCTTCGACTCCATCAATGGAACGATTCGTATCCGGTGGTGGCCCGCCGCCTGCGCGCACGATAGCGAATGCCGCCGACCCTACGCACGCGCGCCGATCATATGCGCACCTGGCCCTGGCGCACGAACGGGAACCGTACGGCCCGCGCGTCGATCTCGCGCTGGCGCACCACGACGGCGCGGATCGCGGTCGCCGCGGCCGGCACGCGCGCCAGCGCGATCGAGCGCTCCAAGGTGGGCGCGTAGCCGCCGCTCGTGGTCTCGCCCTCGCCGGCGTCGGTGAGCACCGTCTGGTGCGCACGGGCGATGCCCCGGCCCTCGAGCACCAGGCCCATCAGCTGGCGGGGTGCGCCCTGGGCCCGCTGGCGCTCGAGTGCATCGCGCCCGAGGAAGCGGCGCTCCTCGGGCTCCCAGGCGACGGTCCACCCGAGGCCCGCCTCCAGTGGCGTCACGGTCTCGTCCATCTCCTGGCCGTAGAGCGCCATGCCGGCCTCCAGGCGCAGCGTGTCGCGCGCGCCGAGTCCGGCCGGCTCGACGCCCGCATGCGTCAGCGCGTCCCACACGGCCGGTGCCTCGGCGCCCGGCAGCATGATCTCGTAGCCATCTTCGCCGGTGTAGCCGGTGCGCGCGATCAGCGTGCCGTCCGCGCCCGTAAACTCGAATCGGCCCAGCGCGCTCGCCCCAGCGGCCAGCACGGGCAGCGCCGCATGGGTGCGTTCGCGCGCCTTCGGCCCCTGGACCGCGATCATCGCCATGTCGTCGCGCAAAGCGCATGCGACATCGAAGTCAGCCGCATGGCGCTCGATCCAGGCCCAGTCCTTGTCCCGCGTCGCGGCATTGACGACCAGGCGAAAGCGTTCGGCCCCGAGCCGGTACGCGATGCCGTCATCGACCACGCCGCCGTCCTCGTTGAGCAGACAGGTGTAGAGCGCGGCGCCGTCCGCGACACGGCCGACGTCATTGGCACAAAGCCGCCGCAGGAAGGCTTCGGCGCCCGCCCCGGTGAGGTCGATCTGGGTCATGTGGGACACGTCGAACATGCCGGCCGCTTGCCGAACGACATGGTGCTCGGCGATCTGCGAGCCGTAGTCCACCGGCATGTCCCAGCCCGCGAAGTCGACCAAGCGCGCCCCCGCGTCACGGTGGCGCTCGTACAGGGCGGTGCGTGTCGCCATGGTTCACTCCGCGGTTGAGCCCGCCACCGGCGGCGCTTGGGCCGCCCCGGCGCGGACGGGGTTTCGACTATAGAGGATCGCCGTGAGCGGTACCAACCAGCGGCGTCGGCTGCTTGCTGGCGTCTTTCTCATGCGTCGTTCGCAGCGTTGCTGGCGAGGCGCGTACCGATGCCCGAGGGCGCATCCACGATGAGGCGGGCCAAGGCCGCGAACGGTCGCCGGACCCGCTCGAAGAATCTACGAACTTCCCGCCTGGCGAGCGGGCCGCCTCCCCGGGAGCCCGCCGGCGGGCACCGGACGCGCCAGCGGCGGCACGTCGTCGGCGAGGCCGCAACCGGCGCGCGTGACCCAGCGTTTGGCCGGTCCGGACCGATCGGCGACGCGCATGCCGAGATTGCGCGCGAGCGCACGCGCGGGCCCGCCCTGGGCGAAACCGAAATGAAAGAAGTCCATCGCCGCCATGACCGCCGCGTTGTGTCCACGGCGCCAGCGCGCATAGCGCCGCAGGCCGCGCCACACGCCGGGATCGCCGCGGGCGCCGACCACGTCCGCGAGCGCCGCTACGTCGAGTAGGCCGATGTTCAACCCCTGCCCGGCTTGCGGATGGATGGTATGGGCGGCATCGCCCACCAGGGCGACGCGCTCGGTTACGTAGCGCTCGGCGTGGCGCCGGACGATCGGGTACGCCCGT
This sequence comes from uncultured Ectothiorhodospiraceae bacterium, assembly GCA_964625925.1. Classification (GTDB taxonomy): domain Bacteria; phylum Pseudomonadota; class Gammaproteobacteria; order XJ16; family Halofilaceae; genus Halofilum. The sequence continues at coordinate 46,699 of CAZVBX010000010.1, forward strand.
CGGCGGGTCGCGGCGGCCACTGCGCCCAGGCGGTGCTCGGTCGCAGCGGACAGCTCAGCGCAGAAGCTCGCCTCGTCGAGCGCCACCAGGCGCTCGGCCTCGCGCGCCGGGCGGAACCAGGCCAGCGAGCAGCGGCCGTCCGCCAGCGGCAGCATCGCGACGGGCCCGCCGGGGAGGAAGCGCTGCCGGGCGACCGCGCCGTGGGCCTCTTCGGTGGCGAAGTTGCACACCAGGGCGCGTTGGTCGTAGTCGTAGGCGTCCACGCCGATGCCGGCGAGTTCGCGCAGGCGCGAGTTCGCGCCGTCGGCGGCGGCGGCCAGCGCGGCTTCCACGGGCGGGCCGCCGTCGACGTCCAATCGAACCCGGTCCGCGGCGACCTCGAGCGCCTCCGCTCGATGACCCCAGAACAAGCTCACCTGCGGATGCTCGGCCAGGGCCCGGTGCAGCACCGCTTCGAGCCAGGCGACCTCGACGAAGTACCCCAGCACGGGCTCGCCGACATCGGCGCTGTCGAAGCGCGTCTGCCCCACGCCGGCGGCGTCCCATAGCTCCATCGCGGTGTACGGACTCAGGCGCCCCGCTTGCAGCGGCGACCACAGGTCCAGGTTGGTCAGCAGCGCCACGCTCGCGAGATTGAGCGAGACGACGAATTCACCGTGCTCGGCGCCGGGCGCCTCAGTCGGGCCGGGACGGCCGTCGATCAGCGCCACCTGGCGGTTCTGGCGGGCCAGAGCGAGCGCCAGCATCGCCCCGGCGGCGCCGGCCCCGACCACGGCGCAGTCGTAGCCCGGCCGTGCACTCATGGGGCTTCTCCACGCGGGGGGACGTCCGTATCCAGGCGCCAACGGCCGACGCGCGGCAGGCCCCCGAGCAGGCCCGTGGTTTGGGCGGCAAGGCCGTGGCGCCCGGCGCCGAACAGATCGAGTCCGAGCAACGCGCCGGCGCGCGCCGCCGCAGCAGCGCCCGTGGCGCCATGGAAGCGCCGCGCGAGCACGTCGGTGAAGGCGCGCGTGCGCCATTGATCGCCCCGGCGCTGGTGCTGCCAGCCTTCGAGCACCGACGACGCGCCGGGGTCGGGCGCGGCGTGCACCGCTTCGGCGAGGGTGCAGACATCGCGCAGGGCGAGATTGAAGCCCTGGGCGCCGACCGGGTGGAGGGTGCGCGCCGCGTTGCCGATCACGGCGGCGCGCTCGGCGATGCATCGCTCCGCCTCGATGCGCTGCAACGGCTGCGCGACCGGCGCGCGCTGTACGCGCAGGGGCGCGAGCCCGCGTCCCAGCCGCCGCGCGGCGGCCTCGGCGAACGCCGCGGCGGGCGCCTCGGCGAGTTCCGCGGCACGCTCCGCGGCCAGGCTCCACACCAGCGTGCGCCGGGCGCCGCCCAGCGGCAGCAGGGCCATGGGGCCCTCGGCCGTGAAGCGCTCATGCGCCGTGTGGGGCTCGCCGCCGGCCTCGACCGGCGCGAGAAGGGCGGTCTGCTCATAGTCATGCACCGTGGTGCCGATGCCGAGCGCGTCCCGCAGGGGTGAGGTCGTGCCGTCGGCGGCCACGACGAGGCGGGCGCGAAACGCGCCGGCGCGCACAGCGTCATCGGCCTCGACCCGGACGGTGACGCCCCCCTCGGCCGGAGCCGCGGCGCTCACGCGCGCGGGGGCGAGCCAATCCACCCCGGGCGCCGCGGCGGCCGCGGTCGCCAACGCGTCGGCCAGCCGCTCGTGGCCGACCACGTACCCGAGCGCAGCCAGACCCTCCTCGGTCGCGTCGATGCGGGTCCGCCCGAAATGGCCCTCTTGTGAGACCTCGACGCGGTCGATCGCGACCGCCGATGTCCCCAGACCGGACCAGACGCCAAGGGCATCGAGCAGGCGGGCGGAGCCCGCCGATAGCGCGATCGAACGCGCGCTATCGCCGGCCACCGGGGCCCGCGCTTCGACCACGGCGATGCGCCGCTTGCCATCGGCCAGGGCGAGCGCCAGCGCGCTGCCGGCCGGGCCGCCGCCGGCGATCAGCACATCGAAGTCGCTCGCCATCGCTTCCTTTCCGTCGGGGCGGGCGCGCGCCCGCTAGTGTCCTGTCTCGTAAGTTCTTTGAATT
>CAZVBX010000011.1:0-48200 GCA_964625925.1 uncultured Ectothiorhodospiraceae bacterium
TTTATTGTGCCAGAGTGTCCAACTCTCGCTGGTTCACCTGCCGGGGGAGCTTACGCCATGCGTGCCGGCGCAAGGCACGAGGTGCTGCAGGGGCGGGTTCAAACCCGCCCTACGGCATGAGTGGCGCGGGTTGACGGGTCCAACGAGCGCCGTGATAGTGTAACTTCGCATCCTTGACAAACCGGTTGTGTTTCCTACGTGTAGGAGCAAGAAGGAAAATCGGGAGGGGGGAGAGCATGACTATTCGCAAAAGTTTCCTGGCGCTGACCGGCACCTTTGGCCTCGGCATGATGCTGGGTGGCCCTGCTGTGGCTCAGGATTTTCCCGAGAAGCCTGTTGAGATGATCGTTCCCTGGGGTCCGGGGGGCGGTAGTGACACACTGATGCGGATCGTTGCCAATCACGGCGAGGAGTATCTCGGGGAATCGATTCCCGTCATCAACAGACCTGGTGTGAGCGGCACACAAGGACTCGAAGATGCCCGTGAACGCGAGCCCGACGGCTATACCATGGCGCAGATCCACGAAGGCTTGCTGGTTTCGCACTACACCGGCGTGACCGATGTCCATCCAGATGACTTCGAGCCCATCGCCTCGTTCGCTCTCTCGCCGCAGTATGTGGTGGTGAATGCCGACACCGAGTGGCAGACCTTCGACGAGTTTATCGAATACGCCAAAGAAAACCCGGGTGAGGTGAGGTTCGGTGTCACTTTGGCCGGTATACCGCACTTGCACGCCGCCATGATCGAGGATGCCACCGGCGCCGAATTCTCCTATGTCGGGTATGAGGGGACCGGCGAACGCATCCAGGCTCTGGTCGGCGGCCACATCGATGCCGCCATTGGCGATATCGCCTCATCGCTGGAATTCGTAAAGGCCGGCGATCTGAGATTCCTGGCAACCGGGGTAACCGAGCGCCTCGATGCCACGCCGGATGTCCCCACCCTGCAGGAACTTGGCTACGACATCGAGTTGACGATCAACCGCGGCCTCTTCGTCCCGAAGGGCACCCCGGAGGAGCGGATCGAAGTGCTCGAGGAAAGCCTGACCAAGCTGGAGAACGACGAGGAGTTCGTCGAGCAGGTGAATGCCGCCGGAGCGGAAGTGGTCATCCGCGGCCGGGAGGAGTACGCCGACTACATGGATGAGCTCGACCAGACTGTTTCCGACTTGGCCGACAATCTCCAGCAGTGATGATCCCACCGTCTGACCGGACATCCTCCGCTTCCGTGCCGGAAACGGAGGACGGGTCGGGAAAGCAGGATAGCAGCGGAGGGAGCGCCGGTAACTCGGCGCTCCTTCACCTGCTTCTGAGCCTGGCCATGCTGGTCATTTTCGCGCTCCTGTTCGTCATGGCCGGGGATCTGCCCGACTCCGCCTGGGAGCCGTTGGGAGCCTGGGCCTTCCCACGCTTCGTGCTGGGGGCGCTGATCCTGCTCAACCTCGCCATGATCGTGACGACCCTGCCAGGCGCCGTGAAAGAGGTGCGGACTAGGCGCGGCGAGATCACGAAGCTCGTGAACACTGCGGTCGCCCAAAAGAAGCTGGTTTTCGTGATGCTGGTCTTTTTCGGGATCTACGTTGCCGCTTTCGGGGTGGCGGGCTACGCAATTTCAACCTTTCTTTTCATTGTGATTGCCCAGGTGTCGGCCGGGCCCAAGACCCTCGGGAATGGGATCACTGCCGTGATCATCGCGCTGATCGCCTCCGTTGGATTGGAGTATTTCTTTGCCCGGGTGCTCGACGTCTTCTTGCCGGGCGGTTTTTTCTAGGCGCGCAGCCGTCTGACGTGATCTTGCGCCGCCTCAAGATAACAGGAAAGCAAAAACGCCATGTTTGAGGGGTTCGGAGGCGCGCTGGGGCACATTTTCCAGCTGGCCACGATCGCCACCATGCTGATCGGCGTTGTGGCTGGCCTAGTTGCGTCGTCCATTCCGGGCTTTACCATTACCATGGCCATCGTCCTGACCCTGCCGATGACCTTTCACATGCCGGCGATTCAGGGTGTCGCCACCATGCTGTCCGTTTACGTGGGCGGTCTTTGCGGCGGCATGATCTCCGCGGCCCTGTTGAGTATTCCCGGCACGCCTTCGGCGGTGGCAACGACCTTCGATGCATTTCCCATGGCCCGCAACGGAGACCCCGGGCGAGCGCTCGGCTTGGGCATCTGGGCCTCGTTCTTCGGGACCATTATCTCGGTAGTCGTGTTGGTCTTTGCCGCGCCGCCTCTGGCCTTGATTGCCGTCGAGCTGGGACCTTGGGAGTACTTCTCTCTTATCGTCTTCGCCATGACCGTCATCGCCAGCCTTGTTGGCGAATCCATCTTGCGCGGCATGATCGCGGGCATACTGGGCATGTTCTTGGCGACCATCGGGGATGATCCCATCATGGGCGCCCAGCGCTTCAGCTTTGACCTTTCGATGCTGGAAGCTGGCCTGCCTTTTCTGACGGTGTTGATCGGCATTTTCGCGGTCAGTCAGTTATTGAGCGAGCTAGAGGATACCGGCGGGGTGCAGCGCGGCAAGGCCCTGGTTGATAGCCCCATTGTTTTTCGACCGTTCGCGTTGCTGAAAGAGACGCTGTCGCGGCCGGTCAATCTGATCCGTTCCTCGCTGATCGGTGTTTTCATTGGCGCCGTGCCGGGAGCCGGCGGTTCCATCGCCAACCTGCTGGCCTATGACCAGGCACGTCAGGCCTCGGATACGCCGGAGAGGTTCGGAACCGGAATCTCCGAAGGCGTGGTGGCTTCGGAGTCCGGCAATTCCTCGACTGCGGGGGGTGGTTTGATTCCCATGATCGCGCTGGGTATCCCCGGCAGTGCCGTAGATGCCGTTCTGATCGCGGCCCTGATGATTCATGGCATCAGTGTCGGGCCAAGATTGATGGTGGACAATCCGGAGCTGGTTCAGAGCATCTTCGTCGCCATTGTCGTGGCCGCGGTGATGATGCTGGTAATCGCGCTTATGAGCATGCGCTATTTCCTGATGGTCACGAAGGTACCCAAACATGTCATTGTGCCCGTAGTCCTGGGGTTCTGCGCTGTCGGTGTCTTTGCGCTCAACAACCGTGTCACGGACGTTCATCTCTTGTTCTTCGTGGGTGCATTCGGCTACTTGTTGAAGAAGATGGACTATCCTCTCGCGCCCCTGGTTTTGGGGGTGATCCTCGGGCCGATCGCAGAGACGAACCTGCGCCGTGCCCTGATGGCCAACGAAGACTGGTCGCTGTTCTTCATGCGACCTGTATCGGCCGGTTTTCTAGCACTGGCTGCGATCTCGATCCTTTTGTTCATCCGTTATCGTTACCGCCAGCGGAAGTAGACCCGCGGATCCATCTCTGGAGCTCCGTCGGAAGAGCGAATATCGTATTAGCATGTCCATGGCGTTCGATTTTCCCTATCCGTCGCAGCGCATGCCGATCATGGCGCCCAACATGGTCGCCACCTCGCAGCCACTGGCGTCACAGGCCGGATTGCGGATGCTGATGCAGGGAGGCAATGCCGTTGATGCGGCCGTGGCCACTGCCATTGCGCTGACGGTGGTTGAGCCGACAGGGAACGGCCTTGGTAGTGATGCATTTGCCATCCTGCATGATGGCAAGGACCTGCACGGCCTGAACGCAGCCGGGCGGGCGCCTGCCGCCTGGACATTGGAGCGTTTTGCCGGGCAGGAATCGATGCCCGAACGTGGCTGGGACACAGTCACCGTGCCTGGAGCGGTTTCGGCCTGGGTCGCCCTGTCTGAGCGGTTCGGGCGCCTGCCGTTCGAGGTCCTGTTCGAGCCGGCGATCACCTACGCCGAGAAGGGCTATGCGGTGACACCCATCATTGCCCGGCTCTGGGCCGATGGGGTTCGGACTCTGAAGGACCAGCCGGGATTCGCCGAGGCTTTTATGCCGGAGGCTCGTGCCCCGAAAGCCGGGGAGCTCTACAGCAATTCCGCCATGGGGCGCACCCTGCGCCTGATTGCCGAGACTCGCGGGGAGGCCTTCTATCGCGGTGAGCTGGCGGAGAAGATGGCCGCTTCCGCTCGCCGATATGGCGGCGCGCTGAGCGTGGAAGACCTGGCTTCGCACGAGCCGTTTTGGTGCGAGACCGTCAGCAAGGGCTACCACAGCGTAGAGGCCCACGAGATCCCACCGAACGGCCAGGGGATTGCCGCTCTGATCGCGCTTGGCATACTCGAGCGCACGCCCGTGCGGGATCAGGGAGTGGATTCGGTGGGCGGCTTGCACCTGCAAATCGAGGCGATGAAGCTGGCCCTGGCCGAGGTCTACGCCCATGTGGGCGATCCTGAGTCCATGGCGATCGAGCCGACCCAGATGCTAAAGCCCGACTACCTCGAGGCACGAGCCCGCGAGATCGATCCGAAGAGGGCCAGGGATCCCGGCCACGTCATCCCGCGCCCAGGCGGTACGGTCTATGTCGCCGCGGCCGATGCCAGCGGCATGATGGTGTCCTTCATCCAATCGAACTATCAGGGCTTCGGCTCCGGTGTGGTTGTACCTGAGACGGGCATCAGCCTGCAGAACCGGGGTGCCGGCTTCCGGCTGGATAGGGACCATCCCAATTGCGTCGGGCCGCGCAAGCTGCCTTTCCACACCATCATTCCCGGATTCCTGACACGCGACGGGCAGCCACTGACCAGTTATGGCGTGATGGGTGGACCCATGCAGGCCCAGGGGCATGTGCAGATGGTGCTGCGCATGCTGGATTATGGCCAGTCGCCGCAGACGGCCAGCGATGCGCCACGCTGGCGGGTAACCGGGGGACGCCGCGTGTCCATGGAAGAGACCTTTCCGGCGGATACCCTGGAGGGTCTGAAAGCCCTGGGACACGAGATCAGTGTGGAACCGCCGGAGGCCGCATTCGGCTTTGGCGGCGCCCAGTTGATCCATCGCATGGACAACGGGATCTATATCGCCGGGTCCGATCACCGCAAGGACGGGCAGGCGGTCGGATTTTAGGCACCTGGCGCCCCGTTTCGTAGGCCAGAATCGGAGTTTGGAGCCTGCGGCCAACCGGCGAAACGGCCGAAGGTCGAGCAGTAATCTTGTGTGCCTTCGCAAAATGTCCGAAGACCAATGGTATTTGCCGCCTCAGGCGTTGAGCCAGTCTTCGAGAGGCTTGGCGGGTTTGAACCGAGGAACGTACTTGGGCTTGGTCATGACCTGCTTGCCGGTGCGGGGATTGCGCGCAGGGCGCGAATCACGGTAGTGAAGCGTGAGCTTGCCAATGCCGGGGATCGGGACCACGACGTCAGTCCAAAGATACTCTGAGGCGACGTCGCCATAAACTGTCAGAACGTTTTCTATGTCCTTCTTGGAGAGTCCGTCAAGCCGGTCCGCGATCTCGGCAATGAGGTGCGCCTTACTGAGCTGCATTGATCATCCTTCTGGTCGGAACCCCGATTATGTAGTAGCGCGTAGGCCGCAATGCAACACCTGCGTATGGCCGGTTGCGCACCGGGGCTCTCGCATATTCGCGTTGCCGTTACGTTTCTTGGAATCGTGTGGTCAGAGCAGGCGGAGGAACTCACGACCGCCAAACAGTCGTCCATTTTTACTCGATAATCTGCTTCGCGGGGATATGAGTGGCGCGATGTTACTGGAATTCTGAGGTGGCTATTTCAGGGGCGCTCTGGTCGTAATCCGCCATTGGATCGCCACATAATAGCGTTGGGTTGACGAACACTTTCTTGTGGCATTTGGTACGAGAACGCTTCCGCTGGTTCGGCACAGCCAGGGGTGATTCGTCGGCATATCTGGCGCGAAACCCGATCACTGGGCTGCAGTCTCGGAAATATCAGCTGAATGGATGAAGCAGTTGTGCGGCTGTTTTCGCGGGCGGGGTAGTTAATGGACGAAGTTGCTAAAACCAGTGACGGGTGGTGCTCACGCCGTCATCATACGGTCGTGACAGAGATTTAAAAGCGGCTCGGACGACAATGTGCCCCGACTCCGGGCCTTGTATGCCACGGTGGTCGCGATCGGGCGGGCTGCTATCCCGGCATCAGGCCGGGCCAGTTCACTTGACACTCGTGTGTAGCGCGACCACGCTGCCCAGCCATTTCTTTGGCCTGACAAGGGCAAATTTCTCCGAAAGGGAAGGACGCAAAGTCTCCGGTCTACGGGTTGCCTCCGGCAGGAGGACCTAGGACAGCGGGACTGCCACGTGGACCTTCCTAATGTGGCTGCACTGGAGAGTGCGTCCGCATCCTCCGCGTTGCGTCCGTAAGTTCCCTGGAGCGTGGTTACTTTCCGCTTCCTCAGAGAAGTTGGCTCCTAACCGGGTGCGACGGCGTCGCCACTCCAGCCGTACGGGGCAAGTTAGCAATGAAAGTAGCCGAGATCACGCTCGAGGAAACCCTTCGGCGTGCCCGCATCCATCAGAACAAAGGCAACCTCATCGTTGTCGAGCGGATCTACCCCGACATCCGCACTAACCTAAGTTCCGCTTGGTTGCGTTAAATCAATACCAGCAGGAATATCGCCTTATTAGTAGAGCGGAGTTGTCCGAGCCATTCGGAAAAGGGTAAGCATGCTACTAGCGTCCGTGGCGATGCCGGCTTTACCGCGACGATTCGGGCGAGGCGATGCGCTGACCCTGGTTCTCCTGTGCGCCGCCGCCTATGTGGGCAACGTAGCGGCCGTGTCGCTGTTCAGCGGCGTGGACCTGTTGCTTGGCGGGATCGCGGTCATGTTCACTGCCCTTCGGCGCTCTCTAGCCGAGACGATGATTGTCGCGGGGATCGGCTCCCTCCATACCCTCGTGCTGTGGGGTCACCCGTATGCCTTGGTTATCTTGGTGCTGGAGGCCATTTGGGTGCGTTTCCTGTACGAGCGCTGGGGCCGGGAAATCACGCTGTACGACGCGCTGTTCTGGCTCGTCGTGGGTGTGCCGCTCGTGGCGGCCTTGTATGGGGTGGCACTGGGTATGGATCGGCTGGCGGTGACGCTGATCGCTCTCAAGCAGCCGGTCAATGGTCTGCTTTATACCGCCGTGGCCTCGCTGCTCCACCATTTTTTGCTGCTGCGCCAGGCGTGGCACCAAAAAGGCTACCCTCGCGGGCGCTTCGCCGATCTGCTCGCACCGCTCCTGATCGTGTTCGCGCTCGTCCCGACGCTGCTCGTGCTTTCCCTGTATACCCAGATCGAGCAGCGTCAGAGGCTGAAGGAGATCACCGCCAGCCTCGATGCGGAGGCGCATGAGCTCAATTCACGCGTAACGGCGCCCACCGAGTTGGACCGTGCGATGGAGAGCTGGCGAAATCGCCTGGGCCCCTTCGGCAGCAAGGGCCCGGTTATCGCCCTAGTCAATGAAGCGGGCGAGGCGGTAAAGGAAGAACCGCCGGGCTGGCTGTCTCGGCGTCCCGAGAAGACTGCGATGCGCCCCGGATTGGCGAAACGGCAGAACGATGCCATCGCGGCCACCATGGCGCGGGAGCAGGACGCATATTACGCCCACCGGGTTACCGACCTACCGGCCCTGCAGAGCTCCGGACTCGAGTTGGTCGTCGGCGTCAGCGCCGCCCCCTTCGTGGATCGCTTGCGCACTTTGCAGCTGACGGCATTGACGCTGGCCTCGGTCATTGGTCTGGGATCGGTGGTCGGTGCCAATGCGATAGCCCGGAGGGCAGGGCGTATCGTTGATCCAATCTTGACGCGTCTGTATAGGGTCCCGGCCAATCTTCGCGAGGACATCTCAGAACCATGGCCAGAACCACCCATAGTCGAATTAAAGGCAGTGACCGACGGGCTCGCAGGTCTGGAAGGTGATCTGTCACACCAAATGCGAGCGCTCGCCGACAGCGAGGAGCGTTACCGGGCGATCGCCACAAATCTACCGGGCGGGGTCTACCAGCGGACGATGACCCCGGACGGTGAGATCCGTTTCCCCTATCTGAGTTCGAGCTACGGGCAGATATTCGGGCTCGATATGGAACGCGCCCTTCAAGAGCCGGAATTCATGATGGAGATCATCCACCCGGAGGATCGGCCTCGGTACCACGCCGCGCTGGAACGATCCGCCCGGGTCATGGAAGCGCTCGACGTCGAATTCCGTGTGTGCCATCCCGACGGGCGCATGCATTGGGTTCGGTCGCTCGGTCAGCCTCGTCGAGGAGCGGACGGCACGATCACCTGGGATGGCATCGCCATCGACGAGACGGCGCGCAAGGCGGCCGAGCACCGGCTCGCGTATCTCGCCCGCTACGATACCCTGACCGGCGTGCTCAACCGAGAAGAGTTCATACGGCAGCTGGGCCATTTTGTGGGCGAGCCGGACGGACCACCTGTCGCCGTGCTCTATGTCGATCTTGACGACCTCAAATCGGTCAACGACACGTTGGGTCACGCGGCCGGCGACGAAGTGATCCGCGAGGCCGCGAGACGGATCCAAGTCGGGGTACGCGATGCCGATCAGCTCAGTCGCTACGGCGGCGACGAATTCGTCGTGCTCACGGCGGGCGCCGGCGATGACGATGTCGCAACCGCCGTGGCCCAGCGAATCCTCGATCAGCTGAAGGCTCCTTTCACGGTCGGCGCGCGCATGATGGATCTGTCGGCGACCATCGGCATCTTCATGCACGCCGAGCACCTCGATGATGCGGAGGAATGCGTGCGAAGGGCCGACGTCGCGCTCTATTACGGCAAGCGTACGCAGCGAGGAACCTGGTGGTTCTACGCCGATGCGATGGACGCGGAGCAGCAGCGATGGATCAACCTTCGGGCCGAGCTGCGCGAGGTACTCGCCGACGATGCGTTGTCGGTCGTGTATCAGCCTCAGGTGGATCTGGCCAGCGGCCGGTTGGTCGGGGTAGAGGCGCTCGCGCGGTGGTGGCATCTCACCGAGGGCTGGGTGCCGCCCGACTGGTTCATCGCGCTAGCCGAGGAAAGTGGCCTGATCGACAGGCTGGGCGACCGCGTTCTGCATCGCGCCTGCGCTGATCTATCCATCTGGCAAGCGCAGGATCCACTCCGGGCACCGCAATACGTCGCGGTCAATGTTTCTGGCCATCAACTGGCGGGTGCTGCGCTCTGGGACAGCGTTTGGGACGCGCTCCAGGCGCATGGGCTGCCCGCTGGCGCGCTGGAGCTGGAGATCACCGAGCGCGTGTTCTATGAAGCCGGCTCGGAGCTGCTCGACCGGCTGGCCGCCGCCGGTGTATCGCTGAGCATCGACGATTACGGGAAGGGGTACAGCTCCTTGTTTGTGCTGCGCGACTCTCCTGCTCGCGTGGTGAAGATCGACCGATCCTTCGTTACTCGGGCAGAAACGAGCGAGTCGGACCGGCTCATCGTAGAGCAAACGATCGGAATGGCCCATTCGCTCGGGCGAACCGTGGTGGCCGAGGGCGTCGAGACCGCCGAACAATTGGCCATGCTCCGTCGGATGGGTTGCGATGCCACTCAGGGGTATTATCTGGCGCGGCCCATGGAGGCGACCCAAATTTCGGCAATGTGGCACCAGCAGTGGTAACCCCGGCCCCGATAAATCGGGCCTTCGCGGCCCCGGCGCTCTCAACCGTATGATCGACCAGCGCCTCGAGGGCCTCGATCGCCTGGCGCAGCAGCCGCACAAGCCAGTGCGTGTAATGGGTATTCTTGTCGGTTGAAAGTGGTCATTCTGCCCACCTTGTAGCGCAGTAAAGAGGATCAACGGAAGAGCGGACGCTGTCCCCGTGGGTCCACAGGGTGCTGTGCTCGCTCTGCCGCTTGGCCCGAGAGGGCCGCGGCAGGCTCGCGCACCCTGTGGACTACGGGGACACATCCGCCCGTCACGCCCGCAGAGGGGGTGAGCCTCAGTCGGCATCCGGCGTGCCTCCCAGGAGCGTGCAGCACCGGTAGAAGTCGCCGACCGCGAGGGTGTCGAGGACCTCCTCGATCTCGAGCTCGTAGAGCCAGCGACCGTCACGGAACAGCAGGCCGTGGACCGTGCCGACCGTCCCGGCGGGCCAGACGATATGGCGCCAGGGCTCGACGATGCGGAAGCGCAGCCCGAGGATCCGCCGGCAGTCGCCCAGGGTGGCCGGACGCGGGCGCGTCGGGTGCTCGACGATGCGGCTGTCCAGGCCGGCCGGGAACGGCACGCGCACGCCAGCGGCCCCGAGCAGTTCCAGGTGGCGCCACCAGGTCGCGGCCCGGCACCCGGCCCGGCTGGCCTCCCAGCCGTCCGACTGCGCCACCAGGTAGGTCCGCAGGGCCGCGTCGGCCAGGCTCGCCGAGGGACAGATCCGCCGCAGCGTAGGATCAGATCGGGGGCCGGCGGGCCACCCAGGAGGGTCGCGTCAGCCATGATCCACCCCCCGGCGAGGCCGTCGCGTAACTGCCTGATTCGTGGGCGTAGGACATGAGCGGCCAACACCTACCGTAGTATTACCAAGCGATCCCGCCGCGCGCGGCAGCCGGCTCCGCCTCTGGCTGCCCCGCGCGGCTCGGCGGCGCAGATTGGCCGCGACGGCTGCCACGACCGGCGCCAGTGGCTGCAGGGCCGTCACCGCCAGTCCTCGGCGATCCGCCGCCACCAGGGGCTGACAGGTGCCTGTGTGGCTTCCTCGGGCGGCTCGGCGGCGTTCTTGCGCCGCTGCTCGCGCGTGAGCGCCAGGAGGAACAGCAGCGCCTCGACCTGGGAGGCTTCCAGGCCGTGGCGCGAGCCGGGTGGGAACAGCAGGCCTTCGTGCACCTCCCAGCCGTGCCAGCCGGCCCACGGCACGTAGCCGGCCTGGATCGCCAACAGCCGCACAGCGGTCGGATTCGGGCGTCGATCGGAGCGCCAGCGCCGGTACGTGGCCAGCGGCACGAGCAGCTTGCGGGCGGCGTCCTGATCGCTGTAGCCGGCGATGTTCTGGACCTCGCGCAGCGCCCGTTGGGTGTTGGTCAGATTGACCGTGTAGGCATCCCGCAGCGATTCGCTCACAGCCCGCATGACACCGGGCCTCCGTGCAGACCGAGTACCGACCCGGTATTGCGTGTAATGGGTATTATGTTAAATATTTGATTACGCAGAATCCGGGGTCGGCCAGCGGCATCCCCTTTTCGTGGAGCGCCCCGCGCGAGTCCATTGTTCGCGAGCCGGCAGCGGAGCGGGCTCCATTGAGCGGCCAGCGGCGCTGGATTCGGGTTTAGGCCTAAGGAGCGGCCTTTGTCGGATAGGACGACGGCTGTCATCGATCACCGTCGCGGGCAGCCGTAAAAACGGCCCGGGCGATCGCCTCAGCCTCGATGGCTCTCGTCTAGGGAACCGAGCATGTCGCGCAGTTCGTCACGAGTTTCCGCGATCCGCGGCCACTGGATGCCGGTGACCGGATATTCTGCGCCGAAGACTCCGCTGAGCATGCCGTTTACCCGTCCCAGCAATCGTCCGCAATCGTCTCCTTCCCGCTGCCGCTCGATGAGTTCGTCGCGAAGCCGGACCAGGTCCTCTACGGCCTGGCTCAACTGGGGGTCGGCCTGCGATTGTTCCTCGACATCGATCCCATCCAGCGCGGCCAGCGCGGATTTCCCGAGGTCTCTCACCGTTTGGCGCACGCCGGTCATGCCTGCCGCCCTGCACCGCCGCCTGCGTAGCGAAGGTAGTCTTCCGGCTGCTTCGCGGATTCATTGCCCATGAACATCACGGCGGCACGCATCGCCACCCCGCCGCCGAGTACCAGCAGCGATGCCGCAAGGGCCGGAAGCCCCGCACCCGGTGACTGCAGGACGTCCGCGATGTAGAGGACAAGCGGCACCGCCGCGCCGGCCAGCAGCGCACCCCCGAGATGCACCGGCCCCCAGGGCGGTTTGCGAGGCGCTCTCCCGAGTCCCAGATCCCGGTAGCGCTTCTCGCTGACCAGCGCCGCGGCAAAATCGACGCCCACGGCGAGCGCCGCGATCAGCGATAGCGCGCCGGCGAGCCTTGGTTGTTCCGCGGCCCATGCGGCAATCACGAGCGCCGCCGCACCCGTGGCTAGCGCCGAGGCGGCGAAGCGGCAGGCGAGCAGTCGCGGTGCCGCCGCCCACAGAGGCGTACTGGTGGCGGCGAGCAGAGGTGCCGTATAGGTAACCATCGCCAACCCGACGATGGCGGCCAGGGCACCGCAGATCGCGGCTAGCAGTGGCATTCCCAACAGTTCACCTACAACGGCAAGCGCGCTGAAGAATCCGAATGCCAGGAGCACGTAGGTACCGATGGACATCGGCGATGTCGCCCGGAAGATCCGCAGCATGTTGTAGAAACGCTGTTTCGTCTGCAGATCCGCGATGAGCAGGATGCCGCCGGCGGCCGCCCCGAGCAGCGCCAGCACGCGCCCCGTCGTCACCACCAGGGATCCTTGAGGCACGCCGGTCAGGTCGACGATGGTGGCGATGATTTGGGCGCCACCCGCCAGACCCCCGGCAAAGATGTACAGCGCAACCATCCAGCCGTACATGCTCGGCTTCACCGCCGGTAATCCGTAGTAGTTCTCCATCGGCGCCTCCGGCGGGCGTACTCCGGCCTCGGCTTCGGGATCACTGCCGGTCGATTCCGTTCGTGCCATGCTCGAGTCCGCTACAGGGTGAACGCCGCCATGATGCCGAATCCGGCCGCGGCGAGCGCCGCGGCCGTGCTCAGGCCGGCGGCCATGGCCGGCGCGACGCGGTTCGCCCCGCGCTCCGGCGCGCGCGGCAGGTTGTAGGTCTCCGGCGTATCCGTCAGAAGGAAGAAGGCATGCAGATGATTGAGGTCTCCGGTCGCGCCGGGCGTGCCGGGCGTTCCGTACAGGTAGGCGCCCGTGACGCCCACACCGTGCAGACTCTCGACCCGCCGCTCGGCCCGCTCGTGGAGCTCGGATAGCTCGCCGAACTGGATCGAGTTCGTGGGGCACACTTTCGCACAAGCGGGTTCCAGGCCGTCCTTGAGGCGGTCGTAGCACAGGGTGCATTTGTGCGCCTTGCCGTCGAGCTCGTTGACATCGATGACTCCGAATGGGCACGCCGGCACGCAGTAGCCGCAGCCGTTGCAGATGTCCTGCTGCACCACGACCGTATCGAACTCGGTGCGGAACAAGGCCCCGGTCGGGCAGGCTTCCAGGCAGGGCGCATTGTCGCAGTGCTTGCAGACGTCGCTCATCATGCGCCAGTGACTCTGGAACGGCGGCATCTCCGTCGTGCGCTCGCCCTCCTCGGCCACTTTCTCCACGAACGAGACGTGCCGCCACGTCCTTGCCGATAGGTCACCCGTGTTGTCGTAGCTCATGCCGGTGAGCTCCGAAGGCTCGGCCGGCAGCGCGTTCCACGTCTTGCAGGCGACCTCGCAGGCCTTGCAGCCGATGCACAGCGTGGTGTCCGTGAAGAAGCCGTACTGGCGTCCGGGCTCGATGCGAGTATCCGACGTCAGTTCGGACTCGGCATCGATCACGCCGTCGAGAAAGGAGCTCGTGTAGTCGAGCGCGCGTTGGTGAGGCATGGCATTCCTTGCCTGTCGGTCACGAGGTTTCGCGGCGGCCCTTGCGGATATCGCAGGTCAGCGACTTGTTCTCGTGAATGCTGGTGTTGGGATCGCCCGTCACCGCCGTGAGCGTATTGGTGACATCACCGGTGGCATAGCCGACCCAGCCGTAATGCCACGGCATCCCGACGTGGTGTGTCGTCCGGCCGTTGATCTGCAGCGGGCGTAGCCGTTGGGTCACCAGGACGCGAGCCTCGACCTCGCCCCGCTGCGTAGTGAGCACGACCCAGTCGAGGTTGGTGACGCCCACGTCCGCGGCGAGCTCGGGCGCGATTTCGACGAATCCTTCCGGCTGCAACTCGGCGGTGAGCGGAACGCCGCGGGTCGGCGTGCCGCCGCAGTGGTGCTCGGTCAGCCGGTAGGTCGTCAATACATAGGGAAACCGCTCGTCCTCCGGCTCGTGGTAGGCGTTGCCGGGGTGCGGCCATTTCTTCGCGGCCGGGTTGTCCTGGCGCCTGTGCAAGGCGTTGCGGGTCGGCGACTCCACCGGCTCGTAGTGGGTCGGCAGGGGGCCGTCCTTCAGACCGGTGGGCACGAACAGCGAGGCGCGGCCGTCGGCAATCATGATGAACGGGGCCTTACCGTCGAGGGCGTCCATGCCCGTCGGCTTGCTCGACCAATCCGGCTCGTAATCAGGCGGCGTGGTCTGCGGAAAGTCGACCACATCGGGGCTTTGCCATCGCCCTTCTTCACTCGACCACCAGACGAGACGCTTGCGCTGGGACCAGGGTATCCCTTGCGGATCGGCGGAGGCGCGGTTGTACATGTTTCGCCGGTTGGCGGGCCAAGAGAAAGCCCAACCCAGGTGGATGCCGGGACCGCCCGGGCCGTCGGGCACGCGTGAGCGTGCCTGATTGTGACCCTCCTCCGGATAGATGCCGCAGTACAGCCAGGCGCCGCAGGCGGTCGAGCCGTCGTCGGCCAGGTTCAGAAAGCCGTCGATCTGGCGCCCGTCGGGCACGGTGTAGCCGTTCATTTCCTTGAGCACGGCGTCCGCCGACGGCTCGCCGCGGTCGTCGACCACGGGGTAATCCCAGGTGAGGTTCTGCAGCGGCTCGTCCTGTGCGCTGCCGCTGTCGGCATAGAGTTCCTTGAGGCGGCGGCCGAGCTGATACACGAACCACAGCTCCGAGCGGCTGTCGCCCGGCCCGTCCACGACCTTGTCGTGCCACTGCACCAGCCGGTGGGCGTTGGTGAACGATCCGGCCTTCTCGGAGGCCAGGGACGCCGGCATCAGGAATACTTCCGTGTCGATGTCCGGCGGCGCGGCCTCTCCGTCCCGGATCCGCTGGCCGGACTTCCAGAAATTCGACGTTTCGATCTCGTCGGTGTCCCGGACCACCATCCAGTCCAGGTTGGCGAGCCCCCGCTCGATCAGCTTGGAGTTGCTTCCGCCGATGAGCGCGTTTTGGCCGAGGACGATCAGGCCGCGGAGCAGTCCCTGCTGCATGGCGAGCGTCATGGGCAGCTGCGAGTGGTCGCCGACGATCTTTGGCAGCCACCCGTAGCCCCAACCGTTGTCCTGGCGCGCATGGGGGCCGTACCAGGCCTTGAGCAGGCTTACGGCGTACTTCGGGAAGTGGTGCCACCAGCCGGTCGGGGTCTGCTCGTTTTCCAGGAAATCCTCGAATGTGGCGTGACTCCGATAGGCGTGCGGCTGCGGCAGATACGTCGGCAGCATGTTGTACAGGGTCGGGATGTCGGTGCTGCCCTGGATGCTGCAGTGGCCGCGCAGCGCCAGTATGCCCGCGCCTGGACGCCCGGCATTGCCGAGTAGCCCCTGGATGATGCCGGCGGCCCGGATCATCTGCACGCCGGTCGTATGGTGTGTCCACGCCACCGCATAGCAGAATGCGCCCGTCCGCTCCCGGCCGGAGTTCTGCACCAGTGTGTCGGCGACCTTGAGCAAGGTTTCCCGCGGACAGCCGGTCACCTGCTCCACCATTTCCGGCGTGTAGCGGGCGTAGTGCCGGCGCAGGATCTGGTACACGCAGCGCGGGTGCTGCAGCGTGTCGTCCCGGGGCGGCGGGTTCTCGGTCATGCGCTGCGTCTTCTCGCCGAAGGACTCGGTCGTGTTCACCGAGTGCTCGGCGAGCGGGGAAGGAACCGCCTCGCCACGATACTGCCAGGTCTCGAAATCGTAGGCCCGCTCGCGCTCCCGCCATCCCGAGAACAGGCCGTCTGCATCGGCTTCCTCGAAACCGTCCTCGATGATCGTGGCGATGTTGGTGTACGCGAGCGCGTACTCCCGGAACCAGAGATCGTTCTCGAGCAGATAGCGGATGATGCCACCGAGAAAAGCGACATCGGTCCCAGTGCGAATGGGCGCGTGGATGTCCGATAGCGCCGACGTGCGGGTGAAACGCGGATCGACGTGGATGAGTTTGGCCCCTTTCTCCTGCGCCTGGACCGCAAAGCGAAAGGCGATCGGGTGGTTCTCCGCCATATTCGAGCCCATGACCACTACGCAATCGGAGTCGGCCAGGCCCCATTCCGGGAGTGTCGCCGCACCACGGCCGAAGGTGGCGCCCAGGCCCGGCACCGACGGGCTGTGGCACACACGCGCCTGGTTCTCGATCCAGACCATGCCGAGGCCGCCGCCGAATAGCTTCTTGATCAGGTAGTTCTCCTCGACGTCCAGGGTCGCTCCGCCGAGGGAGCCGATGCCGAGCGTGTGGTTGACCTCAATGCCATTGGGCAGCCGCTCGACAAAGGTCTCATCGCGGGTCTGCTTCACGCGCTGCGCGATCCGCTCCATCGCCCACTCGAGCGAGCGCTCCTCCCACTCCTCGCCGCCCGGCGGGCGGTAAAGCACCTTCTGCAGGCGATCGGGCGCGTTCAGTAGCCCGAGCGTGGCCGCGCCCTTCGGGCAAAGCGTGCCCTCGTTCACGGGACTGCGCGGGTCCCCTTCCACGTGGATGACCTTGTTGTCGCGGGCGTAGACCAGCTGCGCGCAGCCTACGGCGCAGTAGGGGCAGATGCTGGTGCCGACCGCGTCGGCATCCTGAAGACGGGTGTGGAGCTTGCGCGATTCCGTGCTCCGGGCCGCATCGCTTTGGGCGCTTTGGCCGGAGAGTTGGCGCGGCAGCGACCAGTCGCGCAGCGCGCCGGCGATCGTTCTCAGAAGACCCCGGCCCGACAATGGCTCCGTCGTGCCGTCGGTGGCATCGACGGATTCGGCCAGACCGGCCACCAGCCTTTCCTGCGGGCGGTAGCCGACCCGCACCCGGCAACGGGCTCTCTGCGCCGCCCGCAAGTCCTCGGGCAGCTGTGAGCTGCGCGGCGAAAGCAGGAACAGATGCTTGCTGCCATCATCTCCGTCCAGGACGAAACGGCCTTCCTGGACATAGTCGATGAACCCCGTTGCTCGTGCCATGCGCGCCAACCCTTCCCTGAACAGCCACGGAATCCGAGAATGCGCTTCACGGATTCCTTCACGTGCCGCGGGGACGTCCGATTAGGCCGAACGCTCCCCCATAGCGATCGGCGGCGAGCATTTCCGCTCGGCTTGATCCATGGGTTTCGATGCGGCCTGCCGTGCGGATGTTCGGTCGCAAGGGACTTCCCTCGGCCTACGGCCTTCGCGCAGGTCGTAGGGAGCGCGAAACAGCTGAGCCCTTCGAAGGACGGCGCCACTGAGGGGGGGATACCTCCGTCGAATCCCGGCGGCGTCGGCCGGCGAATCGACGCCCTGCATCGCGGCGGCGCTTGGTCGCGGACCGACGCGATCGTACCTGTGCCCCGGTCGCCGTCTGCTCCGGGCGGGAATTCGCCCCCCTTGTCGCGAGACCGAGCAGATCCCCTATTGCCCTGGAGCCGTTCTTGAAGAAGTACATCCAGTTCATCACGGCCCACGCCAGCCTGCTCGGCTTCGGCTTCATGGCCAACTTCTTCTCCGGATTCGGTCAGACGTTTTTCATCGGCGTGTTCGGCGGGGCGCTACGCACCGATTTCGGGCTGACACACGGCTCCTTCGGGTTCGTGTAC
The DNA here is from genome assembly GCA_964625925.1 of uncultured Ectothiorhodospiraceae bacterium. Taxonomy (GTDB): domain Bacteria; phylum Pseudomonadota; class Gammaproteobacteria; order XJ16; family Halofilaceae; genus Halofilum. The sequence continues at coordinate 17,452 of CAZVBX010000011.1, forward strand.
TCGCTGGCGACGCTCGCTAGTGCCCTGTGCTTCATCTGGGCCGGGCGCCAGATCGACCGGTTCGACCTCCGCCTTTACAGCGCAGCGACGGCGGGGCTGTACGTGGTCGCCTGCCTGTGGATCGCCTTGATCCCCCCAGTCGCCTGGTTGCTGATCGTCGGGTTCACGCTGGTGCGCCTTTCGGGCCAGAGCCTGATGACCCACATCGGCGGGGCGACGATGGCGCGGTACTTCGTGGCATCGCGCGGCGTGGCGGTCAGTATCGCGAGCCTCGGGCTCGCCGCTGCCGAGGCGGTCCTACCGCCGGCGGGGGTGGCGCTGCTGGACGGGCTCGGCTGGCGCGGTACCTGGCTCGCCATCGCCGTAGTCCTCGCGCTCGTGCTCGTACCGCTCTCGCAGTGGCTGCTCCGCGGCCAGCCCGAGCGCGAGCGCCGGTTCCAGGAGGAGCGCACGGCGTCGCTCGGCGACGAGGACGAGCGCGATTGGCTGTTGCACGAGGTCCTGCGCGATCCGGCCTTTTATCTCGTCGTCCCGGCCATCGTGTTCACCCCGTTCGTGGTCACCGGCATTTTCTTCCACCAAGCCCACGTCGTTGATCTGAAAGGTTGGAGCCTGGGCCTGTTCGCGAGCGCCTTCGTCGCCTACGCCGCAGCCTCAGTGCTGGGGATGGCCGGATCCGGACCGATGATCGACCGCTTCGGCGCGCGGCGCGTCGTGCCGGTCCTCCTCGGACCACTGGCGGTGGGGCTGCTTCCCCTGGCGCTTTCGGCTCATCCCGCCGCGGCCTACGCCTTCATGCTCGGAGCCGGCGTCACGAACGGCATGGGCATCACGCTCATCAGTGCGCTGTGGGCCGAGATGTACGGCGCGCTGCACATCGGCTCGATTCGCTCGGTCGTTTGGACCGTGATCGTCGTCGCGACGGCGATCGCACCCGTGCTGTTCGGCACTTTGTTCGACGCAGGGATCACGGTCGAAGCGATTGCGCTGGCGTGCCTTGCCGGCGCGGTCGTTGCCTCGCTGCTGGCGGGGCCGGCGCGGCGGCTGCTCGCCCATACATGAGCAACCCGTCTCCCGGGGCGCTACAAGCACGGTTCGATAACGGTCAGTGGGCGCGGATCGCCCGCCTTGCAGCCGACGTGCTTCACAGGTGAATGCTGATTTCGCTAGCCTCCCCTGCCCCGTGCATCTCAAGGCGCCCGCGCCTTGGGCGGCCCGGCCTACCGAGTGCAATGGCTCGAGAAGGATCCGGGAATGGAACGACTGATTCGCAAGGTCAAGCTGCACGTCGACGTGCAGCTTGGTGAGGAGGATGATCCAGCCCACTTGATCGCTGTTTCCCGCCTTCGGCTCGATACCACGCAAGCCACGAGCCTCTGGCTCGTATGCAGCACTGAGCCGAGTCTCCGGACGCCGCGCAAGCAGGAGAAGATGCACCTCCAGGCGCACGCATGGGCGCAGTCCCCCGACACGCTCCGGACGATCGAGATGCCCGATATCGCGGAAGACCTGCGCGATGCCCAGGAGGGCAAGGGTGACAATGCCCAGTGGTATCTCAAGATCGAAATGCCCGGCTACGGCGTTTACTCGTACCGGGCCCGGCCCGTCTTCGAGGCGTCGCTGGTCTCGTTCGTAGTCCTGGAGTTCATACAGGACTAGGACCCGGCTCGCAGCCGTGCCAGCGCGGCTGCGTCGGGCCATCAGGCGCCGGCGCCCACACCGATCCGCGAGCGTCGGCGTACGGAGCTGCGGCGAGTGCGCGCTCACAGCCGCCCTGCGTTCGCGTCCAGGCGCGCTTTCCCCTTGAACCTACATCGGCTGTAGGGTCCATGGTCGCCACGGTCGAGAGGACTTTTCGGAGCAAGGCCGATGGGGGAAAACACGCAGCGTGGCTGCGCGCACGGCTGCACGGATGAGCACGGCGGCGCTGGCCCGGCCGGGCCAGCGCCGCAGACGAGCTGTTGCGACAGCGGGCCGGCCGAGTCGAACGCACCGGCTGCATCGGGCTGCTGCGACACCGAGCCGGCCGCGCCGCGCTGCTGTGGCAGTGATCCGAGCGCGGACGACCAAGCCAGCGCCGCCCGAAGTGGCGCCACCGCCCGGTTCACGTTCCGGGTCCAGGGGCTCGATTGCGCCGAGGAGGTGGCCATCCTCAAGCGCGAAGTGGGCCCGCTTGTCGGTGGTGAAGAGCGGTTGGCTTTCGACGTCCTGAACGGGCGCATGATGGTGCTCCCGGAAGCGGACGACGTGACCGCGGACGCGATCATCACGGCCATCGGGCGCAGTGGCATGTCCGCCCGGGAATGGCAGGCTGGTCAGGAGGACTCCGGCGATCCGCATCGCCGCAAGCAGATCGGGTTCACCGCCGGCAGCGGCGTGGCGCTCGCGATCGGCAGCTTGCTGCACGTGGGCAGCGCCGGCGGCCTGGCCGCTGTGTTCGCGGGACATGCTGTGCCGCTGCCAGCGATCGTCGCCTACCTGCTGTCGATCGGTCTCGGCGTCCGCTTCGTGCTGCCAAAAGCCCTGTTCGCGGCCCGGCGCATACGCCCCGACATGAATCTGCTGATGACCGTCGCCGTGGCGGGCGCCATGGGCATCGGCGAATGGTTCGAGGCCGCCACGGTTGCGTTCCTGTTCGCATTGTCGCTGGCGTTGGAGGGCTGGAGCGTCGGCCGCGCGCGGCGGGCCGTCTCGGCCCTGCTCGACCTGGCCCCGTCGAGCGCGCGGATACGCCGGCCCGACGGCACGGAGTCCGAGGTCCCGGCCGAGGACGTGGCCACCGGTACGCGGGTGATCGTCCGGCCGGGCGAGCGCATCCCGCTCGACGGCTGCATCGTGGCCGGCGAAGGCTCCATCGATCAGGCCCCGATCACGGGCGAGAGCATGCCCATCTCCAAGGGGGCCGGTGCGGAGGTCTTCGCCGGCACGATCAACGGCGACAGTGTGCTCGAGATGGAGACCACGAAGCTCGCCGACCAGACCACCCTGGCTCGCATCACCCGCATGGTCTCGGAGGCCCATAGCCGCCGGGCGCCGGCCGAGCAATGGGTCGAGAAGTTTGCGCGCATCTACACCCCCGCTGTCCTGGCGGCAGCGGTGCTGATCTGGCTCGTACCGCCGCTGGCCCTCGGCGGCGCCTGGGGCGAATGGTTCTACCGGGCGCTGGTCCTGCTCGTGATCGCCTGCCCCTGCGCCTTGGTGATCTCCACGCCGGTGAGCATCGTTTCCGCGCTGGCCTGCTCCGCGCGCCAGGGCGTGCTGGTCAAGGGCGGCCTGTTCATCGAGCAGCCCGCGCGAGTGCAGGCGATCGCCTTCGACAAGACCGGCACGCTCACCCGGGGCAACCCCGAGGTCGTCAGCGTCGTGGCCTTCGGTGGGCATTCGGAAGCCGAATTGCTCGAGCGGGCGGCAGCCCTCGAGGAACGCAGCACGCATCCCCTCGCGCGTGCGATCACCGCGTATGCGGCCGAGCGCGGCGTTCGGCCCCAAGCCGCCGATCAGGTGCAGGTGATCCAGGGCAAGGGGGTCGCCGGCACCTACGACCATGAGCCGTTCTGGCTCGGCTCGCATCGCTATGCGGCCGAGCGCGGCCACGCGACGGCGGAGATGATCGAGCGCGCCCAGGCGCTGGAGGAAGACGGGCGCACCGTGATCGCCGTCGGCAACGACCGCCACGTTTGCGGACTGCTGGCGGTGGCCGATCGATTGCGCCCCAACGCGGCGGAGGTCGTTCGCGAGCTGCGGGACACCGGGCTGGCGCACGTGGTCATGCTCACCGGCGACAACGCGGCGACCGCAGCGGCCATCGCGCGCGAGGCCGGCATCGACGAGGTCCATGCCGAGTTGCTGCCGGACGAGAAGGTGAGCGCCATCGAGCGCCTGGTGGACCATTACGGCAGCGTCGCGATGGTCGGCGACGGCGTCAACGACGCACCCGCGATGGCGCGCGCGAGCTACGGCGTCGCCATGGGCGCGGCGGGCAGCGATGCGGCGATCGAGACGGCGGACATCGCGCTGATGACCGACGATCTCGAGCGCTTGCCGTGGCTGCATCGGCACTCGAACCGCACGCTCGGCATCATCCGCCAGAACGTCGTGTTCGCCCTCGGCGTCAAGGCTGCATTCGTGATCGCGACTGTGCTCGGCCTCGCGAGCTTGTGGGGCGCGATCGCGGCGGATCTGGGGGCCTCGCTGCTAGTGACGGTGAACGCGCTTCGGCTGCTGCATGCGCGGAGCGGTCCCTCCGCGGGACCGCCCGTTGCGCATGCGCCTGCGGGCGACCATCAAGCGTCCCATCCCGTGGCCGCCACGAATGGACGCTGACGGCAGCGACACTCATCGCCTGCTCCGAAGTCGAGTTTTTCGTGAGGTGTTCTCCCTAGCGTACTGATAATGCCGGTCTTTCTAGCGTGCGTCGGGTGACGATCCGCCGCGCACCCGCATCCCGCCGGTGTGCCGTAGGGAACGCCGGACCGGTCGGTCGGGTCAATCATGTAGCAGGCCATCCGAGAGACTGCGCCATCGCGAGCGCGTCCCCTGCAAGTTCGAGGAACGCCCTCGGAGCGCACTGCCGCGTCGCCACCGGCTCCTGGCTTGCACGCGCAGCAAGGACCGGCTGTCCGGGCAGGCTCCCGGGCCACTCACGGACGCATCGACATGGACGCCCCTTCCCAAGACACCGCAGAGATCGAGGCCGCAGGCGAACTGCTGACGGCCGACATCCGAGTACCCGCCAGTCCGCGCGGCCTAGTGATATTCGCACACGGTAGCGGCAGCAGCCGCCTGAGCCCGCGCAACCGGCAAGTCGCGGCGGCCCTCAACGATGCGGGACTCGCGACGGTCCTGATCGATTTACTCAGCGAGCGCGAAGAATCGATCGACCGACGTAGCACCGAGTACCGCTTCGACATCGGGCTACTCGCGCGCCGTCTGGGCGCTGCCTCGGAATGGGCCCGGCAGGCGGAGGGACTCGGCGACTTGCCCATGGGTTATTTCGGCGCGTCGACGGGTGCGGCGGCAGCGCTCGTGGCGGCGGCCGAGCGCCGCGACATCCGCGCTGTCGTTTCGCGCGGCGGACGCCCCGACATGGCGGGCCCGGCGCTTCCCGCCGTCGACGCGCCCACCTTGCTGATCGTCGGTCAGCGCGATCCCGAGGTCATCGGACTCAACCGCGAGGCGCTTGCCAAGCTGCGGTCCGAGGCGCGGCTGGAGATCGTCGCGGATGCCACGCATCTGTTCGAGGAGCCGGGTGCCCTCGAGCGCGTGTCCTCGCTTGCACGGCAGTGGTTCGTTCGGCAGTTCGCGTCGGACACGTGACACGGCGCTTTCCGCGCCCGCGCGCAGCGATAGCGAGCGCCTATCGAAATACCTAGAACGGATCGAAGTAACATCCGTAACAAGCTGATATAATTGCTTATTCGACCGGTCACCCGACAAGGTCCGGATCCCGGTTCATTCTTTACCCTCGTTCGAAATTGGGTCCGCAGGGCGCTGATATTAAAGAGCAAACCTGGACCCTACCCCGTGCTACCAACTCGGCCTGCCACGTCGCCGCGGGGAGCGACCCGTCGATGGTGACCGCCTCACGCCCTATAATGGCCGCTCGCGGGGACTGCCCGTCCCCACCACCCCGGAGGATTCATGACCGGTCGCTCTGAGGCGCGCTCCGCGCTGAAAGTCAACGGAAGCGAGTACCAGATCTATCGGCTGGATGCGGTGGCGAGCCGAGAGCAGATCGACCGCCTGCCCTATTCGCTGAAGATCCTGCTCGAGAACCTCCTGCGCCACGAGGACGGGGTTTCGGTCACGCGTGAGGACGTCGAGGCGTTGGTGAATTGGCAGCCGCAGGCGGAGCCCAGCCACGAGATCGCATTCACACCGGCGCGCGTGATCTTGCAGGACTTCACGGGCGTGCCCGCCATCGTCGACCTGGCCGCCATGCGCGAGGCCATGCAGGCGCTCGGCGGCGATCCCAAGCGCATCAATCCGCTGTCGCCGGCGGAGCTGGTGGTGGACCACTCGGTCCAGGTGGATACCTACGGCAGCGCGAACTCGCTGCGGCGCAATACCGAGATCGAATTCGACCGCAACCGCGAGCGCTACCAGTTCCTGCGCTGGGGACAGCAGGCATTCGACAACTTCAAGGTCGTGCCGCCGAACACCGGCATCGTCCACCAGGTCAACCTCGAATACCTGGCGCGGGTCGTCTTTGGCCAGACCAAGGACGGCGTCCTGCAGGCGTACCCCGACACGCTGGTCGGCACCGACTCGCACACGACCATGATCAACGGCCTCGGGGTGCTCGGCTGGGGCGTGGGCGGCATTGAGGCGGAAGCGGCCATGCTGGGCCAGCCCATCACGATGCTCATTCCGCAGGTGGTCGGGTTCAAGCTGACCGGCAGCCTGCCGCAGGGCGCGACGGCGACCGATCTGGTGCTCACAGTGACTCAGATGCTGCGCGAGCGCGGCGTCGTGGGCCGTTTCGTCGAGTTCTTCGGCGACGGCCTATCGCACCTGCCGCTGGCCGATCGCGCCACGCTGGGGAACATGTCGCCGGAGTTCGGCAGCACCTGCGCGATCTTCCCGATCGACCGCGAGACACTCCACTACCTCGAGCTCACCGGCCGCAGCGAGGAACAGCTCGAGCTGGCCGAGCGTTATGCGCGCGAACAGGGGCTCTGGCGCGAGGACGGCGACCCCGACCCGCAGTACACCGACGTGCTGGAACTCGACCTGGGCGAGGTCGAGCCCAGCATCGCCGGCCCCAAACGCCCGCAGGATCGGGTGCCCCTGCGCGAATCGCGCAAGCGCTTCCAGGAGCATCTCGAAACCATGCGCGAGGAGCGGGCTCGGCGCCACAACGACGAGGCGCGTTTTGAGTCCGAGGGCGGCGCGACCGCGGTCGGTTCCGTCCAGAGCGAGCCGCCCGGCTTCGCCGAGGTCGAGATGGACGAGCAGCGCTTCGAGCTCAACGACGGCGACGTCGTCATCGCCGCGATCACCAGCTGCACCAACACGTCCAATCCGGCCGTGATGATCGGCGCCGGCCTGCTCGCGCGCAATGCCATCGAGCGGGGCCTGCCGGTCAAGCCGTGGGTCAAGACGAGCCTCGCGCCGGGCTCGAAGGTGGTCACCGATTACCTCAAGCGCACCGACCTGCTCGACGATCTCGAACAACTCGGGTTCTACCTGGTCGGCTACGGCTGCACCACCTGCATCGGCAACTCGGGACCGCTGCGGCCCGAAATCAGCGACGCAGTCCACGATCACGACCTGATCTGCTGCTCGGTTCTGTCGGGCAATCGCAATTTCGAGGGCCGCATCCACCCCGACGTGCGCATGAACTTTCTGGCATCGCCGCCGCTGGTCGTCGCCTACGCACTGGCCGGGACGCTGGACGTCGATCTCAACGAGGAGCCGCTGGGGACGGATGGGGACGGCAATCCGGTCTACCTGTCCGATATCTGGCCGAATCCACACGAGATCCAGCAGATGGTCACCCGCCACATCGATGCGGGCATGTTCGAGAGCAACTATGGCACGGTATTCGGCGGCGACGAGAACTGGAATAGCCTTGCCGTGCCCGAGGGCGAGCTCTACGAGTGGAACGACGATTCCACCTACGTGAAGAATCCACCCTTCTTCGAGAACATGGGCCGCGAGCCCGCGCCGGTGAGCGACATCACCGACGCCCGGGTGTTGGCCAAGCTGGGCGACAGCGTCACCACGGACCATATTTCCCCGGCCGGGGCGATCGCCAAGAGCAGCCCCGCGGGCCAGTGGCTGATGGCGCGCGGCGTCGAGCCGCACGACTTCAACTCCTACGGCTCGCGCCGCGGCAACCACGAGGTCATGATGCGCGGCACGTTCGCCAACATCCGGCTGCGCAACCTCCTCGCGCCTGGAACCGAGGGCGGCGTCACCGTGCATCAGCCGAGCGGCGAGCAGATGTGGATTTACGACGCCGCCATGCGCTATCGCGAGGAGAACGTGCCGCTGGTCATCCTGGCGGGCAAGGAATACGGCAGCGGCTCGTCGCGCGACTGGGCGGCCAAGGGCACCAAGCTGCTCGGCGTGCAGGCGGTGATCGCCGAAAGCTACGAGCGCATCCACCGCTCGAACCTGATCGGCATGGGCGTGCTGCCGCTGCTCTACCGCGACGGCGACAACGCCGAGACGCTGGGGCTGAGCGGGACCGAGCGCTTCGCGATCACGGGGCTGGACGGCGGCGATGCGAGCGAGGTGAAGGTCGTCGCCACCCCCGAGTCCGGCGCGCCGATCGAGTTCACCGCCGCCGTTGGACTGCTCACGCCGATGGAACGCGCGTACTACCGGCACGGCGGCATCCTCCAGTACGTGCTGCGGCAGATGGCTGCGATCGGCGAGCCCGCCTGAGGCATGGGGGACGTCGATTCGACTTACCGCCAGGCGATCGAGCGGTTCGAGACCCTGCTGGACGAAGCCCGGGCGTCCTGCTCATGCTTCATGGGCGACGACTCCGCCATGAGCCTGGCGACGGTCGACGAGCACGGACGTCCGACGCTGCGAACCGTGCTGCTCAAGGGCATCGACGAGCGCGGGTTCGTGTTTTACACGAACCTGAACAGCCGCAAGGGGCGTGCGCTTCGGGCCAACCCGAACGCCGCCCTGCTCTTCTTCTGGCCCGAGCTCAAGCGCCAGGTGAATATCGAGGGCGTAACGGAAGCGGTCACCGAGATCGAATCGGACGCCTACTGGGCGTCACGGCCGAGGGAGAGCCAGCTCGGCGCCTGGGCTTCCGAGCAGTCCGAGCCACTGGCGAGTCGCGAGCAATACGAGCAGCGTCTCGAAGCGATACGCCAGCAGTACCAGGGCCACGACGTGCCGCGGCCGCCGCATTGGGCCGGTTTCCGCGTGGTGCCGGATCGCATCGAGTTCTGGCAGGAGCGCGAATTCCGTCAGCACGAGCGCGAGTGCTACTGGCGTGCGAGCGACGGCTGGCACTGGACACTGCTCAACCCCTGACCTTTTCCGGAGAGAGGCGATGTACCAGGATGCACTGACCATCGCCATGCAGGCCCGCACGACGCACGACGTCACCCGCCAGATCGACGAGATCGTGGCCGCAAGCGGCGTCGGCACCGGCCTAGCGCATGTCTTCCTGCGCCATACGAGCGCCTCGCTGATGCTGTGCGAGAACGCCGATCCGGCCGTGCGGCACGACCTCGAGGCGTTCATGAATCACCGCCTCGTGACCGATGGCGACGAGCTCTTTACGCACCGCACCGAAGGCGACGACGATATGTCCGCCCATGTGCGGACGGTGCTGACCCACTCCGATCTCACCCTGCCCGTCTCGGCCGGCCGGCTGTCGCTGGGCACCTGGCAGGGTGTGTTCGTGTGGGAGCACCGCTATCGCGGCTATGAGCGCCACCTGACCGTGACCGTGCAGGGCGAATAATCCCGCCGGCCGCGCCCGCGGGCGATGTAGGCCGGCTCACGGATTGTAGCTCGGGCTTCAGCCAAACCCGGGGCCATCCGCCAACTCGGCTGAGCCGGGCGACAGCGGGGCCTATATTCGCGTGATCAAGGCTTCCCATAGCGAGTGCCGTCCATGGAACGGATTCTCGTCACCGGCGCGAACCGGGGCCTGGGTCTCGAGTTCGCGCGTCAATACGCCCACGCCGGGGCGCGCGTGTTCGCCGGCTGCCGCGAGCCGGCCAGCGCCGGCGCCCTGCGCGAGTTCGCCTCCGCTTCGGACACGCTCGACATCCTTGCGCTCGATGTGACCGATGGCGCCGCCATCGACGCCGCGGCCGATCACGTACGCACGGCCGAGGACGGTCATCTGGATGTGCTGGTCAACAACGCGGGGGTGTCGCCCCAGGGCGAGCAGCTCGACAATCTCGAGGCCGCGGCCATGCTCGATGTGTTCTCGGTCAATTCGGTGGCGCCGGCGATCCTGACGCAGCGTTTCCGGCCGCTATTGGCCCAGGCGGTGCGGCCCCGAGTGGCGAACGTCTCGTCCACCATGGGCTCGCTGGCGCACAAGGATTACGGGCGCTTCTACAGCTACGCCTCGAGCAAGGCCGCGCTCAACATGATCACGCGCGCAGCGGCGCACGACCTCGCCGGCGATGGCATCATCGTCACCGCGCTCCATCCGGGCTGGGTGCAGACGGACGTCGGCGGGCCGCAGGCGGCGCTCACGCCCCACGAATCCGTTGCGGGGCTGCGACGAGTGATCGATGGGCTGACGCTGGCCCAGTCGGGCCGCTTTCTCGCCCACGATGGCAGCGAGCCGCCCTGGTGAAAGCATCTCGCCCGAGCGGGCAGCAGCGTAGCCGGATATCGCGCTAGCGGAATCCCGGAAAACCGGCCCTCGTCCGCTCAGCTCCGCCAGTCCGCTAGCCGAACGTTGGCGCGTTCAGGTCCTTCCCCGCCAGCCATTCGCGATCGAACAGCCGCGACTGGTAGCGCGCGCCGCTGTCGCAGAGCACCGTCACGACGGTGTGGCCCGGCCCCAGCTTACGCGCGACCTGGACCGCCGCGGCGACATTCAGGCCGGTGGAGCCGCCGACGAATAGCCCCTCCTCGTGCAGCAGTCGATACACCATCTCGACCGCTTCCTGGTCGGTGGGCATGACGGCGTCGTCGATGGGTGTGCCTTCGAGATTCTTGGTCACGCGGCTGGTGCCGATACCCTCGGTGATCGAACCGCCGCCGATCGCCTCGAGCTCGCCGTTGTGGAACCAGTTGTACAGGGCGCTGCCGGGGGGATCGGTCAGGACCATGCGCACGCCCGGGTCCTGCTCCTTGATGTAACGCGCGACACCGCCAAGGGTACCGCCGGTTCCGGTCGAAGCCACGAAGGCGTCGACACGCCCGCCGGTCTCGGTCCAGATCTCCGGACCGGTCGTGCGGTAGTGGGCGTCGCGGTTGGCGGTGTTGTCGAACTGCTCGGCGAAGATCGCGTTCTCGGTCTCGGCGGCCAGCCGGCGCGCGACATGCTGATAGTTGTCCGGGTCCTTGTAGGGCTTGGCCGGCACGGCGCGCACCTCGGCGCCGAGGATGCGCAACAGATCGATCTTCTCCTGTGACTGCGTATCCGGGATCACGATCACGCAGCGGTAGCCGCGCTCGTTGCAGATATGGACCAGCCCAATGCCCGTGTTGCCGGCCGTGCCCTCGACCACGGTGCCACCCGGTCGCAGCGCTCCGGCGGCCTCGGCCGCATCGACAATGCCCATCGCGGCCCGGTCTTTCACCGAGCCGCCGGGGTTGAGGAACTCGGCCTTGCCCAGGATCTCGCAGCCGGTTTCGGCGGACAGGCGCGGCAGCCGGATCAGGGGCGTATTGCCCACCGTGCCGGTAAAACCTTGGGTCATGGCCATTGGAGCTCCCTTGGACTGCGGGCCGCCGCTCACCGGTTGGTCGCATCGAGGCGGCCGCCGGTCGGCGCTCGGGTCGATACCCGCGCCGACCGCCGCCGCTGCGCTTCGTGGCAGCGGACGGGCAATCGTAGCACCGACCGAGCTGGCGCCGGCGTGGGTCCGCCGAATGGTACGGCGGGGGCCAGCACCCCGACAAGGTTGCGCCTGCCCGAGCGCTGCGGCGGCTCTTCCTCGGCTTCAGGCGTTCTCAGGGAAATACTGGTAGTGCCAGGTCTCGGTGAGCGTCCGGCCGTTCAGGCGCAGGAAACAACGCAGATTGATCGGACCTTCCGTGCCGGGCTCGAGAATCAAGTCGAACACACCACGCCAGTAGGCGTGTTCGACGACCTTGAGGGCATAGGGATTATCGACCGTGCCGGCCGACGCCTCGACCACGACGTCCACATCGTAGCGTTGCTCGAGCTCGGTAAGCGGCCCGCCCTCGAAGTCGATCACGAACTTGCAGCCGTTGGGGTCGATCGTCTCGGGCTGGCCCGGCACGCCAGAACGGCCCATGCGCGTCGCGCGCACCACGCCAACGCTCTCCGGTCGATACGGCTCCTCGGCCGTCCAGTGCAGGCGATAGTCGAAGCGCCAGTGGCGACCGGCCTCTGCCGGTTGCGCCGGGATCCAGTAGCAGTTGATGTTGTCGTAGATCTCGTCGTTCGTGGGTAGCTCGACGAGCTGGACCTTGCCACGCCCCCAATCGCCGCTCGGCTCGATCCACACGCTCGGGCGCCGGTCGTACCACACGCCGTCGTCCTGGTAGTTGGCGAAGCGCCGATCACGCTGTAGTAGCCCGAAACCCCGTGGGTTCTCGTCCAGATAGCTGTTCACCTGAACGCTGGGCGGATTATTGAGCGAACGCCAGATGCGCTCGCCCGATCCCGTCCAGATGGCCAGCCCGTCACTATCGTGGACCTCCGGGCGCCAGTCCGGTCCATCCTCCTGCTCGGCGTACCAATACATGCTGGTCAGCGGCGCAACGCCCAGGCGCTCGACGCCTTCGCGTTGGAAGAGTTCCGCGCGCACGTCCTGCGTGATCGCCTCGCTCCCCTTACGGCAGTCAAAGCGGTACGCCCCGGTCACGCTCGGCCCATCGAGCAGCGCGTAGATCGTGATCGTCTCCCCGGCCGGCTCGATCCAGAATGCCGTGAACCGCGGGAATTCTTCCTCCCCGTTCTCCAGCGCCGTGTCGATCGCGATGGCGCGCGCCGACAACCCATATTGATCGAGCGGCCCTGCACTGCGGAAGTAGCTCGCACCCTGATACGCGAGCCAGTCGCGATCGGCATCCGGATGCATCACCCGGAACCCGGCGAACCCGAGATCGTTGGGCAGCTCCGAGGCAAAATCGACGTTCTCGTAGGCAAACAGGCGCCGGTCGTACTGGATGCGGCGAGCCTGGCCGCTATCGACCTGATAGAGCGCGACCGGCTCTTGCGCGTAGCGGCCCAGGTGGAACGCCCGGATGCCGAAGCGCCCATCCGCATTGATCTCGGCCGAAGGGCGATAGCCGATGCGCTGATGGACGTCATAGTCGACCCGATTCAGCAGCTCGGGCGCGCGCGATTGCGCCGGCTCGTGGGGCCGCTCGGCCATCCGGCGCGCACGCGCGACCAATGCCTCGAAGTCGAATGCCTCGGCAGGACCGAGCTCGGGGGCTTGCTCGGCGGCCAGCACGGGGCGCAGCAGTCCGGCGCACGGCAGTGCTGCAAGCGCGGCGAGCAGCCGGCGCCGGTGGGGATCGAAGTCGTCGCGAGCCATTGCGCTCCTTGCTTGTACAGAGGCTCGCATTGGAATGTAGCAGCGCCGCCGAGTTTTGCCTCCAGGCGGCCCGGATTGCGGGCCACGACCCTTCCCGAGCGGGGCCTGTGTGGCGCAATGCGCCGTTGCGCCACACAGGCTCCCGCCGCGGTGATCGCGGGAAGGGTTAACAGGCGCTAGTTGCCGTACACCGGACGGGCGCCATCGGCGGTCGGTTCCGCCATCAAATGCTGGAGCGAACCGGGCTCGCGGCTATCGACGTAGACGACCTCGTAACTGTCGGTGTCCCCGGTGTAGTGAACCTGCATCAACTGGTGCTGCCCGGGCCGGATGCCGAACATATTGACCCCTTCGGGTGCGGGGTCGAGCTGGCCGAGGACGACGCCGCCGGCGTCCGGATTGCTGGCGCTGACGGCCACCAGGGTTCCGTCGTCGTGCAGCAGGAACACCTCGCTGATATCGGATTTGGCCAAGCGGCCCAAGACCGAGCCCTCGCCTTGGCTGGAAGCACCGACCCAGGTCGCATCGTGAAGCTGGATGCGCTCGGAACCATCCGTTTTGGCGGCCACGGCGGTGCCGTCGTCGTTGTAGTAGAACCAGCCGCCCTCGCTGTCCGGGATGGTCGTGCTGGCCTCGGAGTCGGCGTTATAGAGCACCGATTCCGAGAAGTCATCGGCGGGGTCGACCGCTTTCATCTCGGAGCCAATCCGCCAGATCAGCCGGTCACCGGCCTCGATCAGGAAGGGGCTGGCCGACACCAATTCGGCGAGCGAATCGGAATCGGAGTCGTGGGAGACTTCAACCGACCAGCCGTTCTCGTCGACCCGATACAATTCCGGACCGTTGGCGCCTAGGAGGGCAACCTCGGCCGGCTGGGCGAAATAGACGGCATTGTCCCGAACCACCAGTTTCTCGGCCGGCGGCAGGCTCGCGCCGCCCGTCAACCCTCTCGAGAATGTCAGCTTCTCGCCAGCGCCATTGAGCAGCGGTTTGATCGTACCCGGCTGGCCGTGGGTGTAGAGCCACAGTTCCGGTTCGGGAGCCTCCTCGTCCGACGAATCCTGGTCCTCGAAGGTCAGCGCCACCAACTGGGCGTCCAGCCCCAGGTTGGTGAACATCTCGACGTCGGCCAGGCCGTCCACCGGGTCGTCGTTCTGGTCGGGCACAGGGTCATGGACAGTCCGATCCATGTCCATCATCACCAGCCGGTTGTTGTCGTTGCTCCCATCGATGGCCAGCCAGCCGTTGGGGGCACCGTCCCCCAGCGAGACCACGACCTGGTGGTTCGAGTCGAACTCGTCCGGCGCTGTGCTCGCGTCATCGCCCGTCCGTATCTGCCACCAACTGTCGCCGCCGCGATAGGCGAAGGCGGTATTGTCGGGAGAATCCAGATCGTTCTGAAAGATGGCGCTTGTGAAAATCAAATTGTTCGCTTCATTTCCCGAGTAAAACTCGTTGGAAACCGGTTCCGGAACGGGCGCTCCTGGGGACGAACGTTGAACGGCGCTGACCCGTTGAAAACTTTCGGGCTCATACAGTGTTGTATCGTCGACTGACGCTGTCTCGAATCTGGACCGATAGAAAATATACTCGGCGCGGTAGTCGCTTATTTCCGTGCCACTGATATTGCCGCTGCTAATGGCGGTGAACAGATAGGGGTTGTTGTTACGGTAGGCGTCGGCGTCAATCTCCTCGGCGCCGTCGGACGTTAGTGGATTGAAACCGAACAAGCCGGCGTTGCCCTCGGCATTGGAGGTATAGAACAGCCAGTTGTCGTTGTCCGGCACGCCGCTCAGGGTGTCCAGCTCGGTCAAGTTGTCGCCGCCGCCATCTCCGCCGCCGCCATTGCCGTCGCCGCTGCCACCATCTCCACCATTGCCGCCACCACCGCCGCCGCCACAGGCAGCGAGGGCGAGCACGGCGGCCAGCGGCACAGCGCGCAGGGGCGCGGACCGGAGTGTATCTGCGTCATGAGTTCGCATGGTTTTTTGTCCTCCCTCGTCGCGGTACGCGGCGGCCACCACCGCCGAAGACCACTGTACCGGATGTGTCTTGCGGGGCGCCACCGTGCCTGGTATGGCCCGCGCTCGGGGGATTCGGCGGAGATGAGAACGTACAAGACGCGCAGGTCTCGCCTCATTGCACCGGAAATATCACGCGCATGGCCGGCCCGGCCCTTTACCGTGCTCGGGGTCGAGCCGGGCTACGTCATCGCGAACGAAGTGAAGCGATCCAGTCACGGACAACGCGCAGGACCATGGGCTTGGAGTCGACGCGGCGACTCACTGAAATGTCAGGCGAGGCCGATCTTGCGCGCCAGCCGCGAAGCGCCCGGCAATCGCCTCGCTGTCCCACGCGCTCGCTACGGCGCCGATTTCCCTAGTGCCTTTAACGCCCCATGGGTGCCAATGGCCAATCCCCCGTGATCCCCGCGCGGCGAGGCGGCCTTCACGGGTAGCCCTGGGCCGCGTGCCGTTGCTGGTATTCCCCCGGCGTGCTGCCGTAGGCATCGCGGAAACGGCGGCTGAAATAGGCCGGGTCGTCGAAGCCCCAGCGGGCGGCAATCTCCGCCACCGGCCAATCGACGTAGGCCGGGTTGCGCAAGTCGCGTCGGCAACGTTGCAGGCGCTGGTGCAGGAGCCAGCTCGTCAAGGTGGTGCCATCGGTGCGGAATAGCCGCTGCACTCTGCGCTCCGATAAGCCGAAGGACTCGGCGACTTCCTCGGTGGTCGGCCCGCCCTGCGTCAGGGTGGTGATCAGATGGCGTTTGATCCGCCCCAGCAGCACCGTATCGTCGCCCGCTTTCGCCCGGTCCCGCACGGTGGACTCGAGATCTGCCATCACCAGGCCAACGAAGGAATCGAATAGCTGGTTCTCGTTCGCCGGGCGCGTTGACCCCGGTGTGCCATCGTCGGCGGCGGTCGCGGCGAGCGACTCGAGGTATGCGGCGACGGCCGCACCGGCCGGCGGCCGCAGCGCCGCTCCGTGGGCCTGCGGCAGCAACGGACACAGATCCATCAGATCGGCACGAGGTAACAGGCCCGTCGCGAAGGCGAAATCGTCGCGAAACTCGAGGCTACAGGGCTGGGTGGAGTCGGTGAACGTGACCCCGCCCTCGCACACCTCTTCGACGCCGGCCACCGTGTGGAGCCAGCCTTCGCCCTTGGTCATGGCACCGACGAACATCCATTCGCCCGCGCTGGCAGCGATCTCCGCAGTATCCCAATGCAGCCACTGGGCTCGAGAGCGCACCTCCAGGAATGTCAGCGGTCCGAGACTCGCCATGGTCAGACGGCCGTGGAAGTCCTCCTCGTGGACGCTTTCCACTCGCAAGGGCAGCACCATCCCGGACAGATGATCCCGCCAGGCCGCGACCCGTGCGGTCCGCGCGACGGCGTCCGTGGTCCAAACATGCGTGCCTGCCCCGGGATCCGGTGTCCGCGTCATCGGCGTTGTCCGTTGGCTTCGAAAGACCGGTGCGAGTTCGTGGGCGCGCTGGCCATGGCCATCTGCACGCCACTGCGATGGTGTGATGCTTCGATCGGACGAGGGACGTATCGACCATGACGCGCACCTGCGACACGCGTCTGCGCCGACTCTCGCATACGCGGCGGAACCCCCTGTTCCAGCTAGCAGGCGGTTTCAACAGCCTGAGCCTGCTAAGCCCGGCGTGTCGTCACAGTCCATTGAATCCGTCGTTTCGATCCTACCGGCCCGGCGGAGCCCTCCGCTAGTGTCCTATCCCGTCGGTTGCGTCGGATTGCCCGGCGAGGGATTGCGCTGGCTAACACGACGCGCCGACGAGCGAGACCGACCCGAACCCCATGGCGAGGCCGCGACAACGCCACCAGGCGCCGCAAGAGCCGGCGAGCAAGCGAACGGTGCGCGCGACGAGGCACGCGCACCGGCCTGTTCGGACGTCGAGAGCGAATCCGTAAGGAGTCAAACAATGACAACAGCCCGTTCCCGATATCTGCGCCATGGGCTGCAAGCGGTGGTGCTTCTGAGCGCGGTCGCGCTGATCACCGCCTGCGGTGGCTCCGACGGTGAGCGCGGGCCAGCGGGCCCGCAGGGGGACCAAGGCGAACAGGGGGACCAGGGCCCGGAGGGTGGCCAAGGCCCAGAGGGCGACCAGGGTCCGGAGGGTGGTCAAGGTCCAGAGGGCGACCAAGGTCCGGAGGGCGATCAAGGCCCGCGGGGTGATCCCGCCGGGCCAGTGATCTCCAACCTGTCCGTGGTGGGCTCGCCCGTCTACCCCGGCGGTCAGGTGCAGGTGTTCGTCTCCGCCTACAGCCCCAGCGGCGAGTCGCTATCCTATAGCTGGGATATTCCGGCGGGCTGGAGCGGCACCGACTCGGGTACGGATATCCTGGTGCTGACGGCTCCTGACGACCCGGCCACTACGGCGAGGCTGGGCGTATCAGTCAGCGACGGGGACCATACCCGCCAGGCCCAGGTGATGCTGGCCATCCGGGGGATGGCCATCGAGGACTGGGACCTGTCGCTGTCCGCCGACGAGCCGCTGGCGGCGGGCGACAGCGTCGATGTCTCGGTGACCGCCTACAACTGGGAAGGCCTCCCGCTGACCTACCACCAGGAGCTGGACCGCGTGCGGTTCGAGAATACCGGACCGGACTGGAGCTGGACGGTGACCCAGCGCGCCATGGGCGGGCTGTACCGAATCAAGTCCATCGTCGAGGCGGGCGACGGCTGGACGGCCAGCGCCGAAGCGAACATCCGCATGGAAGGCGTCTCCCCGTGGCCGGCCTTCGGCGGCGACCGCCAGCGCAGTGGCCGCAGCAGCGGCACCCACCCCGGCGCCACCACCGCAGCGGGTAGCGAGGACTGGTCCTTTGCCACGGGCGATCTGATCACGTCCGGCCTGGCCGTGGCGGTGGACGGCACCGTCTATGTCGGGTCGAATGATGGCACGGTCTACGCCCTGGATCCGGCGGACGGCAGCGAGATCTGGGCCTTTACGACTGATGACTATGTGATCTCCTCTCCGGCCGTGGGCGCGGACGGCACCGTGTATATCGGATCGGCTGATAACAAGGTCTACGCCCTGGATCCGACCGACGGCAGCCAGAAGTGGGCCTTTCCCACGGGCAATAGAGTGTTTTCCTCCCCAGCGGTGGGGGCGGACGGCACCGTCTACGTCGGATCGAACGATGACAAGGTCTACGCCCTGAATCCGGCCGACGGCAGCGAAATCTGGTCCTTTCCAACTGGCGGCGATGTGGAAACCGCTCCGGCCATTGGGCCGGACGGCACCGTCTATGTCGGGTCGAACGATGACAAGGTCTACGCTCTGAATCCGGCGGACGGTAGCGAGATCTGGTCCTTTACGACTGGCGACGATGTGGTCTCCTCGCCGGCTGTGGGCACGGACGGCACGGTTTATGTCGGCTCGGCTGACAACAAGGTCTACGCCCTGAATCCGGTCGACGGCAGCCAGAAATGGGCCTTTGTTGCCACAGCCAGCGAACTTCTTGTTGCCTCCGTTTCCTCCCCGGCACTGGGCGCGGATGGCACCGTTTATATCGGCGGCGGGGATAGTGGCAAGGTCTACGCCCTGGACCCCGCCGACGGCAGCGAGCTTTGGGCCTTTACCACGGGCGCTTGGGTGCGATCCTCCCCGGCGTTGGGCCCGGACGGCACGGTTTATGTCGGCTCGAATGACAACAATGTCTACGCCCTGAATCCGGCCGACGGCAGCGAGATCTGGTCCTTCCCGACAGGTGACGAAGTATCCAGCTCCCCGGTAGTGGGCGCGAACGGCACCGTCTACGTGGGCTCGAGGGATGACAAGGTCTACGCCATTGAATGACCCATCCCGGGTGCGCGACACGCGACACTGCCTCGGGCTCGGTCATTCGGTTCCGCTCGGTCAATGCACCTCAGTTGACAGTACCGGGGTCCGGCCACGACGCGGTGCGTGTGCGATCCAGACACGCATCCGTAGCGGGGGTTGTCGCCCCGATACCGGAGCGATGCCAGTTGCAGCCCCACGAACATCCGGGTACCTGGAAGCGGAGTACCGGGATAACGCCGCCCATACCGTACCGCGGTCTCTCTGTCCTCCCTGTCAGCGGAGCGCGGTTCATACCGCGATCTGCGCACGGTACTCACGGACGGCGCGAAGCGCGAGACTCGGTGTGCGTTCACATGGCGGCCTGCTCCGCGACACACGGCGCCTTCCACACATACGCGGCGTGCATTGCGGCGAATGAACGCGCGTTCACTTCTCCGGCAATTCGGGACAGTATTAGCCTGAGAGCGGTCAATCGAAGGAGAAGAGATCGATGCAATACCCCGTCTGCGAAGACAGCAAACTCGCCATCGCCGAGCGCCAGGGAATCGAAATTGACTATTGCCCGGCATGTCGTGGCGTGTGGCTCGATCGTGGCGAGCTCGACAAGGTCATCGAGCGCTCAGCGGAATCGCGCGGCGAATCCGACCGGGACAAGGATCATCCGCCGGGCTCCGAACGCTCCGGCAGTCACGGCAAAAAGCACAAGCGCAAGAGTATGCTGAGCGAGCTGTTCGATTTCTGATCTGCGATGTCGTTGGGGTCGCGGCGTATTCACCAACGCGGCGATCCCACTGATGAAAAGTCCGAGCGCTCCATCCTTACAGGAGCGAAACCTTCGTTGATAGTGCCTACGCTTAGCAGCGTTGATTTCGCCGTACTGCTTAGAATCTCCTCCCCGCTTCTCCATTGGTTATCTCGCGTTATCGATGGATTATCAGAGCCAATGGAGCTTACTCGGTCCTGCGCTTCTTGCCCGGATCGCTGCCCTTCCCAATCCTCGGCGCGAAACAAAGACGAGTTCCTCGATCATGAGAGGACCATCATCTCGCCCGAGTGACGGCTGACAAAAGAACTCCGGCCTCGGATCGGGGACGGAGGCGATCCTGTGGCTCCGCGACACACGGTGCACCGGGCCAAAAAGGCCAGACGGGCCCATATCCCCCTATTTGGGGGTAGTGACCGCGAGTCAGCATCTTGATAATCAGCCTTATCGATCGGACCACGAGGGAATTGAGTCCAGGAGTCCCCGATCAACACCGTGCCGACTTCGAGCGGAGAGGAGTGCGAACAATGAAAACCGCAACGTATGCCGGTGTCGCCATGCTGCTCACAGCCGGGATAGCGGGGTGCGCGACAACTACGACGTCTGAGCAGCTACGTGAGCAGGGCCACGAGCCGCTGACGAGCAGTGAGCTTCAGCGGCTCTTTGACCGCGGTGCCACACAGCAATGGAGTGCCGGCGGCAATTCCGGTACCACCGAGTACATGCCCGATGGCAGCGCCACAATCAAGGCAGGCTCCTTCGAAACGGAAGGCTCTTGGCGCATCACGGACGACCAGCTTTGTACACGGTACAACGATCTTGACGATGGGGAGGAGCGTTGTCTCACTATCTTTGAAGTGGATGACGGCTACAGGATCGTCGGTGAGGACGGAACGGTCTCCCGGGCCACCTTCGAATAGGCCTTGCGAGTGGCGGGCGGAATGAACATCTTCAAGGCTCAGTTCACGCATGTCGGCCCTGGCTGGCATCGCGCTTACACGGTTTTCCGCCTCTCTGGCCTGCCCCACCGAACGACCGTGATTGGCCGAGAGTTGGTGCCCGGAGCCGGACTCGAACCGGCATGGGCCATGCGGCCCGAAGGATTTTAAGTCCTCTGCGTCTACCAATTCCGCCATCCGGGCGGCGGATCCTCGTGCCGCGGATTGGGGGTGGGACCTCTCCTCGGACGCGGCGAGCGTACGGTACCGCATGGCTGGAACGATCCCAAGCGCCCGCCCGAACGCGCCGCCGCCTGTTTCGTACCTGTGCGGATCCACGCCGCGGCTGTGCGCGTGTGTCCTGATCTCTGTGTGCTGGGACCGGGACACATTGTGACACCCCGGGAGTTATGTGTGCACACAGCCTCCTGCCGGGGTTCGCGGCCGGCCGCCGACGCGGGCGGGCGGGGCCATTTCGTGGCGGGTGGCACGTCCCATGCATCCCTCTGGGTGCATGCTCCGATAGCATGACAATGCGTGTTTGCATGACATAAGGAGGGGAACTGATGCAATGGTCCAAGCCAGCCTACGTCGACCACCGTCTGGGCTTTGAGATCAACCTGTACATCAGGAACCGTTAATCCAAGGAATCGCGCGGCCCGGTCCGGCCGGGCCGCGCCCTTTTTGCAAAGATGGTCGTGGCCCCGGCCAGTAAAGGCCGTTGCTCGCTTCTGCCCCCGCGGGGCCCGCGAACGCGCTCGTAGCCGGCAGGCGAGTTCCGGGGAACGGCCAAGGCTTTTGGATGAACCGTGCGCATCTATGTACTCGGATCGAGCGCGGGTGGCGGCTTGCCGCAATGGAATTGCGGATGTGCCAACTGCAATGGCGCCCGCCAAGGAGCGCCGTGGATCGCGCCCCGAACCCAATCCTCGATCGCCGTCAGTCGGGACGGCTCGCGCTGGGTTTTGATCAACGCCTCCCCCGATGTTCGCACCCAACTGGGTGCAAGCCCGGCGCTCGGCCCGGACGGCGACGGGTCGCGCGGCACCCGTATCGCTGCGGTGATCGTGACCGACGGCCAGATCGATCATACGACCGGGCTGCTCACGCTGCGCGAGGGTGGGCCGCTCGCACTGCACGCGACCTCTGAGGTGTGCGAGACACTAACCCGCAGCTTCCCGGTCGTCGACCTGTTGCAGCATTACTGCGGCGTCGAGTGGCACGAGATTCCCGTGGATGAGCGATCCTTCGAGGTCGAAGGAATGGCGGGCCTACGCTTCACGGCCCTGCCGATCGAGAGCAAGGCGCCGCCCTACTCGCCGCGGCGGGACCGGGCACGCGCGGGGGACAATATCGCGCTTGCCATGCGCGACGAGGAGACGGGACGCAGCGCGGTCTATGCGCCCGGGCTCGGTGCGCTGAGCGGTCGGTTGCGCGAGCAGCTCGCGACAAGCGACTGCATCCTGGTCGATGGCACGTTCTGGAGCGGGGACGAAATGGTCCGCACGGGGACCGGCACCAAGTCGGCCGCCGAAATGGGGCATCTGCCCCTCGCGGGGCACGGCGGGACGCTCGACCTGCTCGCGGGCCTGGAGCGACCGGCCAAGTATCTGATCCACATCAACAACACGAACCCGATCCTGGATCGACGCTCGCCCGAGCGGCAGCAGGTGGAGGCAGCGGGCGTCGGCATCACGTACGACGGGTTGGAGATCGAGGTCTGATCGATGGCGACCACGCGCACCTGGTCACGCGCCGAATTCACGGACGAGCTTCGCCGGCTCGAATGCTATTACCACTCCAACCACCCGTATCAGCGCCTCATGAACGATGGCGCCTTGAGCCAGGCGCAGATGCAGGGCTGGGTGGCGAACCGCTATTACTATCAAGTCAGCGTTCCGGTGAAGGACGCCGCGTTGCTGGCCAACTGCCCCGACCGGGACGTTCGCCGCGCGTGGATCCAGCGCCTGCTCGACCACGATGGTGACGCCGACGGCGAGGGGGGTATCGAGGCCTGGATCCAGCTCGGCCTCGCGGTCGGCCTCTCGCGCGAGGAGATGGTGTCGCAGCGCTACGTCCTGCCCGGCGTCCGCTTCGCGGTCGATGCGTACGTCAACTTCGTCCGGCAGGCGGATTGGCTCGAAGGCGTGTGCTCGTCGCTTACGGAGCTGTTCGCCCCTACGGTCCACCGCGAACGGCTGTCCGCGTGGCCCGTCCACTATCCCTGGGTCGACTCGCGCGGACTCGACTATTTCCGCAACCGAATCGGGCAAGCGCACCGGGATGTCGAGCACGGCCTCGAGATCGTCCTGTCCCACTGCGACACGGCCGAAAAGCAGCGCCGCGCCGTCGAGATCCTCGGCTTCAAGCTCGAGGTCCTCTGGAGCATGCTCGATGCCATGTACATGGCCTACGTGCTGCAAATGCCCCCTTTTCACAACGTGGAGAAAGGATCGTGGGCACTAACATCGACCGACAAAGCGTGATACGGCTGGCCGAGGCCTATCGCCTCCAATGGGAGGAAGCACAGCAATCCTACGTGCTCTTATACCCCGAGGGCATGGTCACGCTCAACGCCACGGCGACGGAGATCTTGCGTCGCTGCGACGGCGAGCGCACCGTCGACGACATCATCCGCGAGCTCCGAACGCATTTCCCCGACGCCGAGCTCGAATCGGACACGTTGGAATTTATGGAGGTAGCCCACGATGAAGGATGGGTCCGCGCCCAGTGAGATCCCGCCGCCGCTGTGGCTGCTTGCTGAGCTGACGTACAAATGCCCGCTGCAATGTCCCTACTGCAGCAACCCGACCGATTACGACCGCTTCCGTAGCGAGCTGACGACCGACGAGTGGCTGGGCGTGCTGCAGCAAGCGCGTCGGCTCGGGGCCTGCCAGCTCGGGCTCTCCGGTGGCGAGCCCCTGGTCCGTCCGGATCTGGAGGAGATCATCGGCGAGGCCCGACGCCTGGGCTTCTACACCAACCTGATCACCTCCAGCCTCGGCATGGGTCCCGAGCGCGTCGAGCGGCTGCGGGAGGCGGGGCTCGACCATATCCAGGTCTCATTCCAGGACGCCGACCCGGAGATCAACGATTTCCTGGCGGGGACCAGCTCGTTCCAGCACAAGCGGGAGATGGCTGAGGCGGTCAAGGCGAATGGGTTTCCGATGGTCCTCTGTTTCGTCCTGCACCGGCAGAACATCCATCGCATGGAACGGATGGTCGAGCTGGCCGACCAGCTCGACGCCGACTATGTCGAACTCGCGATGACCCAATACCACGGCTGGGCCTGGGCCAACCGTACCGCCCTTCTCCCGAGCCGGGATCAGGTCGAGCGCGCGGAGCAGACGGCGCACGAGCTACAGGCGCGGTTTCGCGATCGGATGGAGATCTACTACGTTGTGCCCGACTACTACGAGGGCCGGCCAAAGGCCTGCGTCAACGGCTGGGGCAGCGTCTTTCTGGCGGTCGCGCCGGACGGCACCGCCCTGCCGTGTCACAGCGCCGCGAGCTTGCCGCTCGAGTTCCCCAGCGTGCGGGATGCCGACCTCGCCTGGGTCTGGCGCGACTCCGAGGCCTTCAATCGCTTTCGCGGCTACGGCTGGATGAACGAGACCTGCCGCAACTGCTCGGAGCGCGAGCAGGACTTCGGGGGCTGCCGCTGCCAGGCGTTTCAGATGACCGGGGACATGACGGCCACCGATCCGGCCTGCGCCAAAGCCCCCTCGCATCACCTCGTCGAGGAGGCTGTTGAGGCAGCCGGGCAGCGCCAGGCGGACGAGCAGCCGCTGGTATTCCGCAACCCGCGCAACGCGCGCCGCGCGCGGGCGACGGCGGACGAGGAATCCGGCATGTGACAGAATGTCACGCCAGCGTGGCACTCTCTCCGCTCCACCGAGCCACGGTGCCGGCCGAGCGAGCGCAACCACCTGTCGTGCGAGGGCATGACGGCGTTTGGTCCGCCTCTTGCAGTCGCATCTAGCGCGATTCGACCGCTTAAGGGATCCGCATGCACACGCCCCCGCCGAAGCGCGCCGGCCGCTTGCTCGCACTGGTACTGACGCTCTTCGCGGTGCCGTTCGAGACGACCGTTGCGGCGGATCCCGTCGTGCGCGTGGCCGCGCTCGAATACGGCACCGTCCGCTGGGAGCTGGACGTCATCCAGCACCACGGACTCGACCGCGCCGAGGGCATCCAGGTCGAGGTCCATCCCGTCGGATCGGGCGATGCCGCGGCGGTCGCGCTGCAGAGCGGCGCCGTCGACGTCATGGTCTCCGATTGGCTCTGGGTCTCCCGACAGCGTCATAGCGGCCGTTCGTGGACCCTGTATCCGTGGTCGATGGCGGTCGGCTCGATCATGGTCGACCCCGAGGCCGGCATCGATTCGGTCGATGACCTCGCCGGCACGCGTCTGGGCGTCGCCGGCGGACCGACGGACAAGAGCTGGCTGCTGCTGCGGGCCTATTACCGCCAGCAACACGGCGAGCCGCTCACCGACCGGGTGGAACCGGTATTCGGCAGCCCGCCGCTGCTCAGCCAACTCATGCGGCGCGGCGAGCTGCCCGCGGCCATCAACTACTGGCATTACAATGCGCGCCTCGATGCGGCCGGCATGGAGCCATTGATCGGCGTCGCCGACATGCTCCCGCCCTTGGGCATCGACGAGTCCGTCCCCCTGCTCGGCTGGGTGTTCGACGAGTCCTGGGCGCAAGAGCGCCCCGATCAGCTACGCGCCTTCCTGCAGGCGTCCCAGCAGGCCAAGCGCCGCCTTGCCCGGGACGACCGCGAATGGGCGCGTCTGCGCGACCTGACTCAGGCCGAGGACGACGCCACCCTGGCCGCCTTGCGCGACACCTTCCGCGCAGGGATACCCCGGGACTTCGGACCGGAGGAGATCGCTGCCGCGCGCGAGCTATTCACGATTCTCGCCTCCGAAGGCGGCGAGGACCTCACCGGGGGCCATAGCGAGCTGGCCGAGGGCACGTTCTGGCTTCCCGAGCAGGCGCTGAGCGAATGGCAACGGTAGCGCCCCGAGTCGGACCGGCGCCCTGGCTTCGTGGCATCTCCTTTATCGGCCTGCTGTGCGTGTGGCAGATCGCCAGCCTCACAACGCAGGCGGATACGCTGCCCGCGCCGCACCAGGTGCTCGCCACACTGTGGGGCGCGATCGCCAGCGGCGAGCTTCCCTATCATCTGGGCGTAACCCTGCTGCGGGTCGCCGCCAGCTTCGTCATCGCCATGGCGCTGGGGTCCGTCCTCGGACTGCTGATGGGCCGCCTGCCCCGGTTCGACGCCGCGACCGACGGGCTCTTGATCATCGGCCTGAACACCCCCGCCCTGATCGTGATCATCCTGTGCTACGTGTGGCTCGGCCTGACCGAGGCCGCTGCTATCCTGGCGGTCGTGATCAACAAGGTGCCGACGGTGACGGTGACGGTGCGCGAGGGCGCACGCGCGGTCGATGTGAAGCTGCTCGAGCTCGCCGACGTGTACCGCCTGCCGCGGGGCCGTGTGCTGCGCCAGATCTATCTGCCGCAACTGCAGCCCTACGTGCTGGCCGCCGCCCGCAGCGGCTTGTCGCTGATCTGGAAGATCGTCCTGGTGGTCGAGCTGCTCGGCCGCAGCGATGGCGTCGGCTTCAAGCTCGGCACGTTCTTCCAGTATTTCGATATCGCCAGCATCCTTGCGTACACCGTCGCCTTCGTGACGGTCGTCTTCGTCATCGAGACGATCCTGATGCGCCCGCTGGATCGACACATCGCGAGGTGGCACGCATGAACGGACTCGAGATCGCGATCGCCACAAAGACCTACGGCGACGAGCCGCCGGTGCTGCAGGATCTGCGGGTCGAGATCGGAGATGGCGAGATCGCCGCCCTGTTTGGCCCCTCCGGTGCCGGCAAGACCACCCTGCTCAAGATGATCGCGGGACTCGATACCCGGTTCGAAGGCTCGATCGCCGGCGGCGCGGCCGGTGACCGGACCGGGACGATCGGGATGGTGTTCCAGGAACCGCGGCTGCTGCCCTGGCTGAGCGTGCGCGACAACGTCACCCTGGTGCTGGCGGAGCCCGAGAGCGAACCGGAGTGGATCGACGAGCTGCTCGCCGCGGTCCACCTCTCCGATCGCGCCGATGCGCTGCCCGGCGAGCTCTCGGGCGGGATGCAGCGGCGGGTCGCCCTCGCCCGCGCTTTCGCCGTGCGGCCGCAGTTGCTGCTGCTCGACGAGCCGTTCGTATCGCTCGACCCGCCCACGGCCAGCGAGCTTCGCAGCTTCCTGCTGCGCCTGTGGCGGCGTCTCCATCCGACCGTGGTGCTGGTCTCGCACGACATCGAGGACGCGATCGCCCTCGCCGACCGCCTCCTGTTCCTGTCGCGCGCGCCTGCGCGCGTGCTGACCGAGCAACGCCTGCCGCCGCCCGAGACGGCGGGCGACCGCCAGCAGCGGCGCCACATCGTCGAGCAGCTGATCGCGACGGAACCCGCGCTGCTCGCCGGCGCGATGGGAAACGATCCCCCGGCGCAACTGGTGCAGGAGACCGGATGAGCACCCTTCACGAGCCCCCCGTGCTGGATGTGCGTGGTGCGAGCAAGTCCTACGGCCGCACGCACGCGCTCGACAGCTTCGACCTGAGCCTCGCCAGCGGCGAGTTCACGGTCCTGCTAGGCCCCAATGGGGCCGGCAAGACCACCCTGTTCCAGCTTCTGACCGGACTGTTCGCACCGGACGCCGGCGACATCGCCATCGCCGGCATCGACCTGCGGCGCGACACCGTGCGGGCGCTGGCGTTGATGGGCATCGTGTTCCAGCAGCCTGCGCTCGATCTCGACCTGACGGTGCGCGGCAGCCTGATGTTCCACGCCCGGCTCCATGGGCTCGGCCGCGAAGGCAAGCGGCGGGTGAACGAGGCGCTCGAGCGCATGGAGCTGATGGCCTACGCCCGCGCCCGGGTACGCACGCTCAGCGGCGGCAACCGCCGCAAGGTTGAGCTCGCGCGCTCGCTGGTTCACCGCCCCCGCCTGTTGCTGATGGACGAGGCGACCGCGGGGCTCGACCCATCCTCGCGTCAGCAGTTGCTCGAGCATGTCCGGGCGCTGTGCCGTGAACGCGGCGTCGCCGTCCTTTGGGCAACACACCTGGTGGACGAGGCCGAGGACGCCGATCGCGTCGTCGTGCTCAATCGCGGGGTGGTTACTCACGAAGGCTCGCCGGCCGCGATCGTCTCGGACGGGGAGAAATCGCTCACCGACACACTGATCTCGCTCGACGAGCAGAACGCTGGGCAGGTCGCCGAAGCCTGATCAAGAGGAGGAGAACCCATGACTAGAACCATCGACCTCCGCAGTCTCGCCCTCGCGGGTCTGATCGCGCTGCTCCTGCCGATCGCGGCGTGGGGGCAATCCGGCCAGCACGTCTACGTCAGCAGCGAGGACGACGACGTCGTGGTCGTCTTCGATGCGACCGATCTCTCCCGCATCGGCACCGTCGAGACCTCGGAACGGCCGCGCGCGCTGTCGTTGAGCCCGGACGGCGATCGCCTGTATGCCGCTTGCGGCGACGGCGACAGCATCGACGTGATCGACACGGAGGCCATGGAGGTCGTCGATACGCTCGACGTCGGCGACGATCCGGAGATGTTCTCGCTGGGACCGGACGGCGCGCGCCTCTATGCCTCCAACGAGGACGACGGCCTGCTGACCATCTTCGACCTGAACGCCGGAAGCCAGGTGACCTCGGTGCGGGTCGGCGAGGAGCCCGAAGGCGTGCTGGCTGCGGGCGACGGCGAGCATGTCTACGTCACCTCCGAGGTGGCGAACATGGTGCACGTGGTCGATACCGAGACGCACGAGATCGTCGCCAACATCCAGGTCGGCAATCGCCCGCGGCGCTTCCTCGAGCTGCCGGAGCGCGATGAGCTTTGGGTGACCAACGAGCTCGGCGGCACGGTCAGCGTCATCGACACGCAAAGCTACGAGGTAGACCAGACACTTTCCTTCGAGCCCGAGGGCTTTCGCCCCAACGACGTCACCCCGGTCGGCATCACGGCCAAGTCCGATGGCGCAACGGCCTACGTCTCGCTCGGGCGCGCCAATCACGTGGCGGTGGTCAACGTGCCGGACCGGGAGATCACCGACTATGTGCTCGTTGGTGAGCGCGCATGGGGTCTCGGGCTGAGCCACGACGAGTCGACGCTCTACGTGGCCAACGGATTGAGCGACGACATGTCCGTGGTGGACACCTCATCGCTGCAGGTGTCGCGCTCCATACCCGTCGCGCGCAAGCCGCATAGCATCGTGGTCGATTGAGGGAGAGCGCCGTGCACGCCTGGCTCAGAATGTTCCTGTACGCGGCGCTGCTCGCGATTCCGTTGCCCCTGGCGGCAGCGGAATCGCTCACCATCGGGTATGTCGAGCTGGAGGATGATGCGCGCTACGATCAGGGCCGCATGGCGTCACGCATCCCCGGGCAGCCTTGGGGACGTCCGTTCGCCGGCGCCGAGGTCGCCGCCGCCGAGATGCGCTTCCCCCTGTCCACGATCGACGTGACGCTCGAGTTCGAGCGCACCACGATAAGCGCCGCAGAAGAACTCAATGCCGAGATCGATCGGCTCGCTTCCGATGGCGTGGGGATCTTCATGCTCGACCTGCCCGGTCGGCTGGTCACCCGTGCGCTGGAGGCGACCGACGGCGGCGATCACCTATTGTTCAACGTCTCGGCCCCTGATGATCGTCTGCGCGGCGAGGGCTGTCACCGCCGGCTGTTCCACCTGGCGCCGAGCAACAGCATCCGCATGGACGGGCTGGCCCAGTACCTGGTCGGACGGCGCTGGCAACGGGTGCTCGTGCTCCAGGGGCCGCGCGAGGCGGACGAGCGCCGCGTCCAAGCCTTCCGTAGCGCGGCCGAGCGCTACGGCCTGGAGGTCGTCGATACTCGTGAATTCACGCGCGGCAGTGACCCGCGGCAACGGGAGGCGAACAATCCCGATCTGCTCACGCGGGGCGAGGGTTTCGAGGCCATTTACATCGCGGACAGCGATGGCGAGTTCGCGCAGACCGTGCCCTATGCCACACGGGCGCCACGCCCCGTGGTCGGAGCCGCCGGCCTGGTTCCGGCGACCTGGCACTGGAATTGGCGCAATCACGGGGCCCGTCAGCTCAACAACCGATTCGAGCGCCACGCTGAACGCCGCATGACCCAGCACGACTGGTCCGCCTGGATGGGCATCAAGGCCATCGCCGAGGCGGTCATGCGCGTCGAGGATACGGAATCGGCTGCGCTGAGCGAGTATCTGCGCAGCGATGACCTCGTGCTCGATGGCTTCCAGGGATACCGGTTGTCGTTCCGTCCCTGGAACAACCAGGCCCGCACCGCGGTGTTCTTGGGCTCGCCGAACTGGGTCGTCGCACGCGCTCCGTTCGAGGGATTCCTGCATCCGGACAACGATCTCGACAGCCTGGGCCTGGCCGAGCCCGAATCCCCCTGCGAGTTGTAATGGAGGCGCGATGACAGGGAATCACGCCATTCAGGCCTTGCATGCCCTGATCGGCCGCGAGGTCATCCGCTTCGTGCAGCAGCGCGCGCGTCTGGCCTCGGCCGTCGTCCGGCCGAGCCTGTGGCTCCTGGTGTTCGCAGCCGGGTTCCACAACGCCTTCGGCGTATCCATCCTGCCGCCCTACGAGACCTACATCGAGTACCAGGTGTACGTGGTCCCGGGCCTCGTCTCGATGGTGCTGCTGTTCAACGGCATGCAATCGTCGCTCGCGATGGTGTACGACCGCGAGATGGGCTTGATGCGCCTCTTGCTCACCGCCCCCCTGCCCCGATGGTTTCTGCTGCTGGCGAAGCTCATCGCCGCGGCATTTTTGTCGGTGCTTCAGGCCTACGCCTTCCTGGCCGTCTGCGGGCTATTCGGCATCGACTTGCCGCTCGCGGGCATGGTCACCGCATTGCCGGCGATGCTGCTCGCCGCGCTCATGCTCGCCGCTGTGGGACTGCTGCTATCGGTGTACATCCGCCAGCTCGAGAACTTCGCCGGCACGATGAACTTCGTGATCT
>CAZVBX010000012.1:0-44666 GCA_964625925.1 uncultured Ectothiorhodospiraceae bacterium
CCCTGGTGCAGCGTGTTCCACCACTCGACCGAGTAATGGATGATCGGGATGTTGACCATGCCGACCAGCGCCAGCAGCGCCCCCGCGCGGTGGGCGCTGCCGCGCTCCTCGATCGCCGACTGCAGCGCCATGAAGCCCAGATAGAGGAATAGCAGGATCAATTCCGACGTCAGACGCGCGTCCCAGACCCAGAACGTCCCCCACATCGGCTTGCCCCAGAGCGAGCCGCTGACCAGCGCCAGGAAGGTGAAGCTGGCGCCGAGCGGCGCCGCCGCGCGCATCAGCGCGCCGGCGATCTTCATGCGCCAAACCAACGTGATCAGGCCCGCCCCGGCCATGAACACCCACACGAACATCGACATCCAGGCCGCGGGCACATGGACGAAAATGATGCGATAGCTGTCGCCCTGCTGGTAGTCCGGCGGCGCGATCAGCAGGCCCCATAAGCAGCCGATCAGCAGCAGCAACACGGTCGCAGCGCCGAGCCACGGCGTCAGCCGCCGCGAGATGCGGTAGAAGTGCTTCGGCGAAGCCAGATTGTGGAACCAGGCGAACAACGCTCAGCGGCTCCGGTCGCGAGGCGACGATCGAGATGACGGACTTGCGGCGTGCCGGGACCCAGGGACGGCCAGCCGCGCCGTCCGGGTAACCTTGCAGCCGGCCGATATTACACCGTCCGTGGGCGCCGATCGAGCGTCCATGAGCGTGCCGTCAGGCGGCGCTGATGCGCAGTGCGGCCGCGACCGCCGCCGGGGCGAGCGTGAGCGCGAGCACCAGCATGGCCGCGAGCAGCGACAGCGGCCCGGCGATTGGCAGGCCCGCCGCCGCCGCGTCCACGCTGCCGGCCGCGAATATGAGCACCGGAATGTACAGTGGCAGTAATAGCAACGCCAGCAGCGGGCCGCCCGCGCGCAGCCCCACCGTCAGCGCGGCGCCGATGGCACCGATCAGCGAGAGCACGGGGGTGCCGAGCGCCAGCGTCGCGAGCAGGGCCGGCAGGGCCTGCGACGGCAGTTGCAGGACCAATGCGACGGCCGGTGCGAGCGCGATGATCGGCAGGCCGGTGGCCAGCCATTGCGCGGCGATTTTGGCAAGGGCGAGTAGCGCCGCCGGATGCGGGGACAGCAAAAGCTGCTCGAGCGTTCCATCGTCGTGGTCGGCGCGGAACATGCGCTCCATGGGTAGCAGGGCCGCCAGCAGCGCTGCGACCCAGATCACCCCCGGCGCGATGCGTTGCAGCAGCTCGCGCTCCGGCCCGAGGCCCAGCGGGAACAAGGCGGCGACGGCGGCGAACAGCACCAGCGGCTGCGCCAGCTCGCCGCGATGGCGGACACTCAGGCGCAGGTCGCGCATGAGCACGGCCGCGAATGCGCGGGCTGCGCCGGCGGCCGCGCTCATCGGCCGAGCCTGAGGCGGCGCACGGGCGCATCGAGTGCGGCGGGCTGGTGCGTCGAGAGCGCGACCAGACCGCCGCGGGCGCAGTGTTCGCCGATGAGTTGCTCGACCAGGCAGCGGCCCTCGGCGTCGAGCGCGGTGAACGGCTCGTCGAGCACCCACAGGCTGGCCGGTGCCGCCAGCAGGCCGGCCAGCGCCACGCGGCGGCATTGGCCCGCGGACAGCCGGCGCAAGGACGTGTCGGCGAGCGGGCCCAGGCCCAGGCGGGCAAGCGCCGCGTCCGTCTCGGCTGCGGCGCCGGCGCCCAGGGCGCGCGCCACGGCCAGGTTCTCGCGCGCCGTGAGCTCGCGCTTGACGCCCGGGGCGTGGCCGACATACGCCAGGGCGGCGAAGTACTCGCTGCCGGCCGCGTCGATATCGCGGCCGCACCAGCGGATCTGCCCCGACTCGAGCGGTACGAGGCCGCAAAGTGCGCGCAACAGCGTGGTCTTGCCGCTGCCGTTGGCGCCCTCGACCTGCAGCACCTCGCCGGCCTCGAGCGTGAGCGAGATGTCCGCGAACAGCTCGCGGTCGTCGCGTACGCAGCTGAGGCCTTCGAGCGCGAGCGCCGGACCGGGGGCGGGCGAACCCGGGGCTTCAGCGGCGTTCGCCACGGCTGGCCAGCCCCCGGAGCGCGCGCCGCGCGTCGAATACGCTAGTCATCGCGTCCGCGGTCGATGGGACGTGGCGGGCGTTCCGGCAGCATGCCCTGCGGGCGCGTCACCAGGATGATCTCGAGCAGCAGGCCGATCAGGAAGATGCGCAGCGCCGCGGCGCGGCTGCCGATCTCGCCCGGCAGCATGCCGGCGAACGTTTCGGTCAGCGTCCAGACGCCCCAGATCACGACGGCACCGAGCACGGCCCCGCGATTGTTGCCGCTGCCACCGGCGATGAGCATGACCCAGACCACGAAGGTGGCGAACATCGGGTCGAAGGCGCCCGGGCTGATGAAGCCGGAGAAGTGGGCGTAGAGCGCCCCGCCCAGGCCCATTACCATCGAGCCGATGACGAACGCCTCGACACGGAAGCGCAGCACGTTCTTACCCGCCGCGGTTACGGCGTCCTCGTTGGCGCGGATGCCGCGCAGCACCCGCGACCAGGGCGAGGCGAACAGCCGCTGCATGCCGATGTAGACCAGCGCGGTGATCGCCACGATGATCCCGAGGTAGATCACATTGTCGGTAATGCCGCTGCCGCCGGCGAAGGGCCGTGGGATCGAAGGGATGCCGCGTACGCCGTTGGTCAGCCAGGCCTCGTTCTTCAGGATCAGGCGCACGATCTCGGCGATGCCGATGGTGGCGATCGCGAGGTAGTCGGTGCGCAGACGCAGCGTGATCAGCCCGACGATCAGCGCCAGGATGCCGGCGATGACCATGGCCGCGAGCAGCCCTACGACGAATGGCAGGCCGAACCCGCCCAGGTGGTTGGCGCTCGGCGCGGTGGTGGCGATGGCGGCGGTGTACGCGCCCACGGCGAAGAAGGCCGCCACGCCGATGTTCAGTTGCCCGGTGTAGCCCCACTGCAGGTTGAGGCCGAGCACGAGGATGGCGTAGACGGCCGCCATCGACAGGAAAAAGGTCAGATACCCGAGGACGCCGAGCCACTCCATCACTGCCTCCTCAGTCCGCGCGTCCGCCGAACAGGCCCGTGGGGCGCCACACCAGCATCGCCACCATGATGGCGAACGCGACCGCGGGCTTGTACGCGGGCTCGATGACGAGCGTGGACATCTCCTGGGCAATGCCGATGACCAGCGCGCCGACAATGGCCCCGTAGGGCCGGCCGATGCCGCCCAGGATGGCGGCGGCGAATACCGGCAGCAGCAGTTTCCAGCCCATGATTGGATTGAGACGCGTGTCCAGGCCCAGGAAAAAGCCCGCTGCCGCGGCGAGCACGCCGGCGATGATCCAGGTCCAGATCACCACCCGCTCGGTGTTGATGCCGGAGACGCGTGCGAGGTCCGGGTTGTCCGCCATGGCGCGCATGGCCTTGCCCAGGCGGGTGTGCTGCAGGAAGACGTGCAGCAGCACCATCAGCGCGGCCGCGCCGCCGACGATCATGAGCCACTGGGGCTTGATGCGCAGACCGCCGATGATCCAGGGCATCTGGATGCCGCTCGAATAGATCTGGTTGTCCGGGCCCCAGATCATCTGTACCAGGCTGCGGACCATCAGCGCGACGCCCACCGAGCTGATCAGCAGGATGATGGGTTGGCTGCGCCGCAACTGGCGGTAGAGCGCACGGTCGATGCCCACGCTGACCGCCGCGGTGGCGACCAGGGCGAGGGCAAAGGCGGCGACCTGCGGAAGGCTCATACCCGCGATGCCGGCGAGCGCGAAATAAGCGCCGAGCGTCATCAGGTCGCCGTGGGCGAAGTGGGCGAAGCGCAGGATGCCGAAGATCAACGACACTCCGATCGCCCCGAGCGCGATGATGCTGCCGAGTACGAGGCCGTAGAGCAGTAGCTGGGCGAGCTCGAGCATGATCAGGTCACCCGCCGAGGAACATCTCGGCGACCTCGGGGTCGTCGATCAGGTTCGGCCCGGTGTCCTCGTGGCGGTTGCTGCCGAGCACCAGCACGTAGCCCCGGTGGGCGAAGCCGAGTGCCTGCTTGGCGTTCTGCTCGACCATCAGGATCCCCACGCCTTGCGCGTGGATGGCGCGGATGCGCTCGAAGATCAGCTCGACGAAGCGCGGTGACAGCCCCGCGGTGGGTTCGTCGAGCATCAGCACCCGCGGCTCGAGCATCAGAGCCCGGCCGATGGCGACCATTTGGCGCTGGCCTCCGGAGAGCGTGCCGGCACTCTGGTGCCGCTTTTCCTTGAGAGGGGGGAATAGGTCGTAGATGCGCGCGAGCTGATCGGAGAAATCGTCGTCGCGGATGAACGCGCCCATCTCCAGGTTCTCGTGCACCGTCAGCGACGGGAACACGTTCGCCTCCTGGGGCACGTAGCATAGTCCGCGCGGCACGATCCGGTCGGGCGCCCAGTTGGTGATGTTCGTGCCGTCGAAACCGACCTCGCCCTGACGGACCTGCAGCAGCCCGAACAAGGCCTTCATCGCGGTCGACTTGCCCGCCCCGTTGGGGCCGACGATGACCGCGATCTCGCCCGGGTCGACGGCCAGCGAGATGCCGTGGAGGATGTCGGCGCCGCCGTAGCCGCCGTAGCCGCCGTATAGATCGCGCGCCTCCAGCAGGCTCACGCCGCGTCCTCCGGCTTGCCGCCGAGATAGGCCTCGAGCACGGCCTCGTTCTGCCGGATCTCGTCCATCGTCCCCTGGGTGAGCACGCGGCCCTCGGCCATGACCACGACCGGATCGCACAGCCGTGCGATCAGGTCCATGTCGTGCTCGATGATGCAGAAGGTGTAGCCGCGTTCGCGGTGCAGCCGCTGGATGTCGTCGGCCAAGCGCGCCAGCAGCGTCCGGTTGACGCCGGCGCCGGGCTCGTCAAGCAGGACCACGCGGGAGTCGGTCATCATGGTGCGGCCGAGTTCGAGCAGCTTCTTCTGGCCGCCGGAGAGATTGCCGGCGAGCTCGTCGCGCAGCTCGGTCAGCTGGAGAAATTCGAGCACGTCCTCGGCGCGCTCGCGCACGGCGCGCTCACGCGCGCGCACCTGGCCGTAACGCAGCAGCACGTTCCAGACCTGCTCGCCGGATTGCTCCGACGGCACCAGCATCAGGTTCTCCAGCACGGTCATGTGAGAGAACTCGTGCGGAATCTGGAAGGTGCGCACCAGGCCCTTGTGGAAGCGCTTGTGCGGCGCCAGATTCGTAACGTCCTCGCCATCGAGCAGCACGCGCCCCGCGTCCGGCTGCAGGAAGCCGGCGGCGATGGCGAAAAGGGTGGACTTGCCCGCACCGTTGGGCCCGATCAGGCCCGTGATCGAGCCCGCCGGCACCTCGAAGGAGCAGCCGTCGACGGCGCGTAAGCCCCCGAATTGCTTGATGATGTTCTCGACGGAGATCATGGTCGGACGTAGGCGTAGGGGCCGGCGCACGATACACATGGGCCCGTGAAACCTCAAGCTGCGCGAGCGTTGAACCGCGGCGCGCCAACGCCCCCGCACTTTCAACGTCGCGTTGCATCGACTTTCGTGGCAGGGAGGTTTGACGCTATCATGGTCGGGATTGCCGGCACGGAACGGGCGACATCGTGTTGCCCGGCGATGCGCTGTGCCCAGCCGAATGCAAGTGAGGAGACAATCCGCGATGGCCGAAAGCCAGACGAGCCGGACCGACGTGAGCGGCGGCGACAACGTCGAGCCCATCGAGAAGCCGCTGCGCAAGCGCGCGCGGCCCAAGGGGCGGTCGGTAGACCCGCAGGCGCTGGTCGAGGTGCAGGAGCTGCTGGGCGATGCCCCGCGTGACACCGACCTTCTGATCGAGCACCTGCACAAGATTCAGGACCGCTACGGCCATATCTCGGCCGATCGCATGGTGGCGCTGGCGCGCGAAATGAAGCTCGCGCCCACCGAGGTCTACGAGGTCGCGACCTTCTACCACCACTTCGATGTGGTGAAAGAGGGCGAGGACGCGCCGCCGGAGCTGACCGTGCGCGTATGCGACTCCGTGACCTGCGAGATGTGCGGCTGCGATGAGCTCGTCAGCGCCTTGGAAAAGGGCCTGGGTAGTGGCGTGCGCGTGCAGCGCGTGCCCTGCGTGGGCCGCTGCGACAAGGCGCCGGTGGCCGTGGTCGGGCGCAATCAGGTCGACAACGCCACCTTCGAGAGCGTCAAGACGACCGTGGATGCGGACGCCCGCATGCCGGAGGTGCCCGGCGAGACGGTCCACTACGACGCCTATTGCAAGGACGGGGGCTACAAGCTGCTGACCGAATGCGTGGAGGGCGAGCGCGACGTTGATGACATCGTCGCCACGCTCGAGAACGCCAACCTGCGCGGTCTCGGCGGCGCCGGTTTCCCGGCCGGCAAGAAGTGGCGCTTCCTGCGCCTCGAGCCCGAGCCGCGCTATGTCGCCATCAATATCGACGAGGGCGAGCCGGGCACGTTCAAGGACCGCTACTTCCTCGAGCGCGATCCGCACCGGTTCCTGGAAGGCACGCTGATCGGCGCCTGGGCCGTCAACGCGCCCGACGTCTATCTGTATCTGCGTGACGAGTACGCCGCGTGCGAGAGCATTCTGCACCAGGCGGTGAATGACCTGACCGCGAACCCGCCGTGCAAGCTGCCGCGGATCCACATCCGCCGCGGCGCCGGCGCGTACATCTGCGGCGAAGAATCGGCCATGATCGAGTCGATCGAGGGCAAGCGCGGCATGCCGCGCTTGCGTCCGCCGCTGGTGGCGAACGTCGGCCTCTTCGGCCGGCCCACGCTGGAGCAGAACCTCGAGACCATGTACTGGGTGCGCGACGTCATCGAGCGCGGTGCGGACTGGTTCGCCTCCTACGGCCGGAACGGCCGGGTCGGCTTCCGTTCGTTCTCCGTCAGCGGCCGCGTCAAGAAGCCCGGCGTCCACATCGCCGATGCGGGCATCACACTGCGCGAGCTCATCGATGAGCACTGCGGTGGCATGCTCGACGGCCACGAACTCTACGGTTACTTCCCCGGCGGCGCTTCGGGTGGACTGCTGCCGGCCTCCAAGGCCGACGTGCCGCTCGACTTCGATACGCTGCAAGAGGCCGAACCCAACTCCTTCATCGGTTCGGCGGCGGTGATGGTGCTGTCCAATCACGACAGCGCCAAGCAGGCCGCGCTGAACACCATGCGCTTTTTCCACCACGAGTCCTGCGGCCAGTGCACGCCCTGCCGCGTGGGCACGGCGAAGGCGGCGCATCTGATGGAGCAGGAGAAGTGGGATACCGACCTGCTTGAAGAACTATCCGAATGCATGGTCGATGCCTCGATCTGCGGCCTCGGCCAAGCGGCGCCCAACCCGGTGCGCTGTGTGATCAAATATTTCCCCGAGGAGCTGTCCTGATGGCTGCGAATCCCGAGGTGCTGTTCGAGACGGTGACGTTCACCCTCGACGGCCAAGAAGTGAAAGCCTACGAGGGCGAGACGATTCTGCAGGCGGCCGAGCGCCATGGCCTCGGCGAGACCATTCCACGGCTCTGTTACACCGAGAATCAGCGCCCGGTCGGCAACTGCCGCTCCTGCATGGTCGAGATCGAGGGCGAGCGCGTGCTGGCGCCCTCGTGCTGGCGTACCGTGAAGGAAGGCATGGTGATCCATTCCGCGAGCGACCGTGCCCGGCGCTCGCAGAAGCTGGTGCTCGAGATGCTCCAGTCGGACATGCCGGAGCAGGAATACATCCGCGACAATGAGCTCACCCACTGGGTGAAGACGATGGACATCGGCGCGCCGCGCTTCCCCTCGCGCGAGCAGCCCAAGTCCGACCTGTCGCACCCGGCGATGGCGGTCAACCTGGACGCCTGCATCCAGTGCACCCGTTGCGTGCGCGCCTGCCGCGAGGAACAGGTCAACGACGTCATCGGCTTCGCCTTCCGCGGCAATGAGGCCGAGATCGTGTTCGACCTGGAGGACCCGATGGGCGAGTCCTCCTGTGTCGGTTGCGGCGAATGCGTTCAGGCCTGCCCCACCGGCGCCCTGGCGCCGGCCGACGGCGTTGCGCTGATCGAGGAAGAGAAAGAGGTCGACTCGGTCTGCCCGTACTGCGGTGTCGGCTGCCAGCTGACCTACAAGGTCAAGGACAACGCGATCCTGCACATCGAGGGCCGCGACGGACCGTCGAATCACGAGCGCCTGTGCGTGAAGGGCCGCTATGGCTTCGACTACGTCGCCCACCCGAACCGCCTGACCAAGCCGTTGATTCGCAAGGAAGGCGTGGCCAAGGGTCTGCCGAACGACTTCGATCCGGCCAAGCCCGAGGAGCTCTTCCGCGAGGCGACCTGGGAAGAGGCGCTGGAGAAGGCGGCCGAGGGTCTCAAGAGCATTCGCGACGACAAGGGTCCGCAGGCGCTGGCGGGCTTCGGCTCGGCCAAGGGCTCCAACGAGGAGGCCTACCTGTTCCAGAAGCTGGTCCGCACCGGCTTCAAGACCAACAACGTCGACCACTGCACGCGGCTGTGCCACGCCTCGTCGGTGGCGGCCCTGATGGAATGCATCGGGTCCGGCGGCGTCTCCAACCAGGTGCGTGACGTCGAGGACTGCGACGTCATGGTGATCATTGGCGCCAACCCGACGGTGAACCACCCGGTGGCGTCCTCGTTCATGAAGAACGCCGCCGAGAACGGCAAGAAGCTGATCGTGATGGATCCGCGCCGGATCGACATGGCGCGCCATGCGGACTACCCGTTGCAGTTCAAGGCCGACACCGACGTCGCCCTGCTCAACGCGCTGATCTACACGATCATCGACGAGGGCCTCACCGATGATGCGTTCATCGCCGAGCGCACCGAGGGCTTCGAGGAGCTCAAGTCGGTCGTGATGAACGGCTACAGCCCGGAGGAGATGGCCGACGTCGTTGGTATCGACGCCAAGACGATCCGCGAGGTCGCCCGGCTGTATGCGACGTCGAAGTCGATCATCTTCTGGGGCATGGGCATCTCCCAGCACATCCACGGCACGGACAATTCCCGCTGCCTGATCTCGTTGGCGCTGATGACCGGCAACATCGGCAAGCCGGGCGTGGGCCTGCACCCGCTGCGCGGGCAGAACAACGTCCAGGGCGCCTCCGACGCCGGCCTGATCCCGATGGTCTATCCGGATTACAAGTCGGTTGCCGACGACGCGACGCGCAAGTGGTACGAAGACTTCTGGGGCGTCGACGGCCTCGACCCGAACCCGGGCCTGACCGTCGTCGAGATCATGGACGCGATCCACGCGCACAAGCTGCACGGGATGTACATCATGGGTGAGAACCCGGCGATGTCCGATCCCAACCTGAACCATGCGCGCGAATCGCTCGCCATGCTGGACCACCTGGTGGTGCAGGACCTCTTCCTGACCGAGACCGCCGCCTTCGCCGACGTGGTGTTGCCGGCCTCCGGCTTCCCGGAGAAGACCGGCACCTTCAGCAACACCGATCGGCGCGTCCAGCTCGGCCGCAAGGCGCTGGAGATGCCGGAAGGGGTGCGCCAGGACTGGGAGCTGGTCCAGGAGATCGCGCAGCGCATCGGTCTCGGCTGGGATTACACCGATGTCGGCGAGGTCTACGAGGAGATGCGCCAGACCATGCCGTCGATCACCGGCATCACCTGGGAGCGTCTGCAGCGCGAGGATTCGGTCACCTATCCCTGCGAATCGCTCGACGATCCGGGGCAGGGCGTCGTCTTCCGCGATTCGTTCCCCCGTGGCCGGGCGCTGTTCGTGCCGGCGCATCTGATCAGTGCGGACGAGACGCCGGACGAGGAATATCCCTACGTTCTGATCACGGGCCGCCAGCTCGAGCATTGGCACACCGGCTCCATGACGCGGCGGGCCACGGTGCTCAACGCGCTCGAGCCCGTGCCGGTGGTGAGCATGCATCCGCTCGACATGCACGACATGGGCGTCACCCAGGGGGATCCGATCCGCATCACCTCGCGTCGCGGTGAGGTCAACGCCTACGCCCGTGGCGACGACGGCATGCAGCGCGGTGAGGTGTACATCCCCTTCGCCTACCATGAGGCGGCGGCCAACCTGCTGACGAACGCGGCGATCGACCCCTATGGCAAGATCCCCGAGTTCAAGTACTGCGCCGTGCGCGTGGGCGTGGGCGAAGAGGTCACCGCCGAGATGTACTAGCGACCGTGGGGCCGGGCGCCGCCCGGCCCCGACCGAAAGTCGGTCGATCCGAGCCCGCTCCCGGTCGTTTCGGGGCGGGCTTTTTCGTGCCTTCCGCACCGCGGCCAAGGCGCGCGCTATGGTACTGTGGTACCCAGCGCCAACCGTAAGCCGAATCATGCAGGAAGCCGTATCCCGATTCCCGCGCGGAATCGACGCCCAAGTATCCCCCGACGGCCGGCTGGAACTACTGTCGCAGGACGAGGTCAATCGCCTGCGCGACGCCAGTCACCGCCGGATGTACGATCTGCTATGGC
Source organism: uncultured Ectothiorhodospiraceae bacterium (assembly GCA_964625925.1). GTDB lineage: Bacteria > Pseudomonadota > Gammaproteobacteria > XJ16 > Halofilaceae > Halofilum. Next base: position 10,439 of record CAZVBX010000012.1, read on the forward strand.
GCTGCGCCTACGCGGTGCTCAAGTCCGGCGATACCGACGACAGCAAGAAACTGCTGGAATCGGCGGCGGGCTTCGATATCCGCGTGCTGCAACGCGAGCGGGGTATCAAGCTCGAGCTGACCAATGCCCCGGCGGACGCGTTCGTCGACGGCGAGATGATCCGCGGCATCAAAGAGCACCTGTTCGCCGTGCTGCGCGACATCGTCTATGTGGCGACGGAGATCGAGGCCTCGGGCCGGTTCGATCTGAGCGAGCCGCGCGGCGTGACCAACGCCGTGTTCCACGTGCTGCGCAATGCGCACGTGCTGCAGCCGCAGCGCTATCCGGACATGGTGGTGTGCTGGGGCGGTCACTCGATTAATCGCAACGAGTACGAGTACACCAAGGAAGTCGGGTATCAGCTCGGCCTGCGCGGCCTCAACATCTGCACGGGCTGCGGTCCAGGCGCGATGAAGGGCCCGATGAAGGGGGCCACGATCGCCCATGCCAAGCAGCGGATCCGCGACGGCCGCTACGTGGGCGTGACCGAGCCGGGGATCATCGCGGCCGAGTCGCCCAATCCGATCGTCAACGACTTGGTGATCATGCCGGACATCGAGAAACGCCTGGAGGCGTTCGTCCGGCTCGGGCACGGCTTCGTGGTCTTCCCCGGCGGCGTCGGCACGGCCGAGGAGATCCTGTATCTGCTCGGGATCCTGCTGCACCCGAACAATCGCGACATCCCGTTTCCGCTGGTCTTTACCGGTCCGCCGGAGAGCGCCGAGTACTTCCAGCAGATCGATGATTTCATCGGGGGGATCCTCGGGTACGAGGGGCGTCAACGCTATCGTGTGATCATCGGCGATTCGCAGGCCGTGGCCGCGGAGATCCACGAGGGGCTCGAGGAGGTCCGGCAGTGGCGGCGCGCGCACCAGGACGCGTATTACTTCAATTGGCTGCTGCACATCGAGCGCGACTTCCAGGAGCCGTTCAGTCCGACCCACGAGAACATGGCCTCGCTGGAATTGAATGCGGATCTTCCCATCCACCGCTTGGCGGCCAACCTGCGCCGTGCCTTCTCGGGCATTGTCGCGGGCAACGTGAAGGAAGAAGGCATCGCGGCCATTCAGAAGCACGGCCTGTTCGAGATCCACGGCGATCCGGGGATCATGCGGCTGCTCGACGGGCTACTCGCGTCATTCGCCGAGCAGCAGCGCATGAAGCTGCCCGGCACCGAATACGTGCCCTGCTACCGCATCGTCTCCTGATCGGCGGTCGCGGTCGGGCTGGCGCCATTGGAGGGCGAGAGCATGACGATCCGCATCAAGCGCATCTACGATCCGGCCTCGGACGAGGACGGCACGCGCGTGCTGGTCGACCGGCTCTGGCCGCGCGGCGTGCGCAAGGCTGACGCGGGCGTCGACGAATGGCTGCGGGAGGTTGCCCCGAGCAGCGACCTACGGCGCTGGTTCGGGCATGACCCCGCGCGCTTCGACGACTTCGCCGCCCACTACCGGGGCGAGCTGGCGCAATGCCCCGCGGCTGTGGACAAGCTGGCGCGTTGGGCCGCGGCGGGGACCGTGACACTGCTCTACGCCGCGCGCGATCCTTCCTGTAATCACGCCCGCGTCCTGGCCGACTATCTGCGGGAAACGCGTATTTCGGAACCCGGCGCCGAGGGTCCAGACTAAGTCTCTAGTGGGCCATGCGGGTATTGCGGTGACGCGCTGAGCGGACATGGCGCTCAGCACAAGGCGCGCCCAACGAGCGTAGCGCGTCCTACGTGAGCGAGGCGCAACGCCGTGATGGAGCGCCAGGTCCGCTCCCGGAGGGCGGCGCTGTGCGCACCCGCCGCGGCGTTGCTCGTCACTTGTGTAGTGACGCTACACGCGTTCCTCGCGCCTTGCGGCGAGCACGCACAGCGCCGCAGAGCATTACCGAAATACCCGCATGGCCTACTAGGCACCGCTGGAGAATGACCATGATGCGACGTCCTTTCCTGCTCGGGATGGCCGGTTTGGCGGGGACGGCGCTATTCGGTCGCGGCCAGGCGGCCGCGCTCGATGCCCCGGCGCAACCCGGGACGGTCGAGCCGGTCGAGCTGACCGAGGCCGAGTGGCGTGAGCGCCTCTCGCCCCAGGCCTACCGGGTGCTGCGCACCGAAGCCACCGAGTCTCCCAACAGCAGCCCGCTGAATTTCGAGAAGCGCACGGGCGGTTACCATTGCGCCGGTTGTGGCCTGCTGCTGTTCCATTCCAAATGGAAGTACGACAGCGGCACCGGATGGCCCAGCTTCTACGATGTGATCGAGAAGCACATTGGGACCAAGAGCGACCGCCGGCTCATCTTCGTCCGCACCGAATATCACTGCGCCCGCTGCGGTGGCCACCAGGGCCATATCTTCGAGGACGGCCCCGAGCCCACCGGTCTGCGCTATTGCAACAACGGCGTTGCCCTCGAGTTCCGTCCCGCCGTGTAAGGGATCCACGCTTTTCAGAACGACGGATGAACACGAATGATCGAGCTGGCACGAGTGCCGGTTTGAGCCGGCCAGCGGAGGCCGGGGGGTGAGCCAATAGCCTGCGGGAGTGGATCCGGAAAACCTGCTATGGGGAGGACATACCGGCCATCCAGCGATGGTGGGACGCGCGCGCCTGCTTTTTTTACATCCGTGTTTATCCGTGTTCATCCGTGGTTCTCTTACGAAGCGCTACCACGTCCGGACCGACGATCTCGAGTTGTAGACGCCAGCGATCGGCGATCCAGCGGAAGGTTGCGTCGCTAAAGAACGCGATGTGGGTAGGGTCGCCCGTGTAGTGCCAGCGCGCGAACGCCTCGTGATCGCCAGTCGCCCGCTTGGTCATGACGATCAGCCAGCCCCCCGGCCGCAGACAGGCCAGCAGCAGATCAAGCGTCTCGGTCGGGGCGTCCAGGTGCTCGAACACCTCGGTCGCGGTAATGAAATCGTAGGTCGCTTCGAGCGGCGCCGGGTCGGGGTCGTAGAACTTGTCGTAGAGCACGGCCGTGTAGCCCGCCTCTTCGAGCATGAGCGAGAGCGTCGGGCCCGGTCCGGAGCCGAAGTCGAGCCCGCGGGCGGGCGGATCGACCCGCACCATGAGCGCGTCGGCCGCCCGCGACAGGAATTGCCGGTAGCGGGGGTCGGCCGGGTCGTTCTCGTGGCGGTCGTACTGCGCCTTCTCGCGGGCCGGGTCGGGGTGCAGGCCGGGCGGCACGGAGATCAGGGCGCATTCCGGGCAGCGGCGGTATTCGCGCCGCCATTGCGCATGGAACGATTCGGTGCGCCGGCCGCAGAGCGGGCATGCATGGCCGGTCGCCGGCGCCCAGGTTCGCGCGCGCCGCGCCGCCACTACACGAGTCCTTTCTGCGGGGCCTCCGTCCGCTCCTCCATGTCCAGCTCGTCGAGCGACAGCAGCGCGGCGTTGCCGCCCTGCGCGGTGGTGTCGACCGTGAGCGTGCGCTCCGCGGCGAAGCGATAGAGGTAATGCGGGCCCCCGGCCTTGGGGCCGGTACCCGACAGGCCCTCGCCGCCGAACGGCTGCACGCCGACGACGGAGCCGACCTGGTTGCGGTTGACGTAGGTGTTCCCGACCCGCAGGCGTCGATGGATGTGTGCGATCGTCTCCTCGATGCGCGAGTGGATGCCCAGGGTGAGCCCGTAGCCGGTCGCGTTGATGTCGTCGAGCACGCGGTCGAGCTCTTCGGCCCGGTAGCGGATCACATGCAGAATCGGCCCGAACACCTCGCCCTCGAGCTGGTCGAGCCGCTCGATCTCGTAGGCGCGTGGGGCGAAGAAGCTGCCGTGCTCGGCCGCGTCGGCCAGCGGCGTGCGTGCGATGACCCGGCCCTCCCGCTCCATGCGTGCCGCATGCGCCTCGAGCGTGCTGCGCGCCGTCTCGTCGATGACGGGCCCGAGGTCGTGTTCGATCCGCGCCGGATCGCCCACGCGCAGCTCGGCCATCGCGCCGGCGAGCATCTCGAGCATCCGATCGGCGACATCGGACTGGACGAACAGTACGCGCAAGGCGGAGCAGCGCTGGCCGGCACTGCGGAAGGCCGATTCGATGACGTCGCGCACCACCTGCTCGGGCAGAGCCGACGAGTCGACCAGCATGGCGTTCTGGCCACCGGTTTCGGCGATCAGTGGCAGGATCGGGCCGGGGCGCCCGGCCAGTTGGCGGTTGATCGTCTGCGCGGTCTCGACACCGCCGGTGAAGGCCACGCCGGCCAGATGCGGGTTATTCAACAGCCGCGCTCCGACGCTCTCGCCGGGACCGGGTAGGAGCTGCAGCACGTCGGCCGGGATGCCGGCCTCGTGGAATGCCTGGACCGCGGCAAAGGCCACCAGCGGCGTCTGCTCGGCCGGCTTGGCGACGACGCTGTTGCCCGCGACCAGCGCGGCCGCGATCTGGCCGGTGAAGATGGCCAGCGGAAAGTTCCACGGGCTGATGCACACGAACACGCCGCGGCCATGCAGCTCCATCTGATTGTGCTCGCCGGTTGGCCCCGGCAGCGTTAGCGGCTGGGCGAATTCCGCGCGGGCGCGCGCCGCGTAGTAGCGGCAGAAGTCGGCCGCCTCGCGCACCTCGGCGACGCCGTCGACGAGCCCCTTGCCGGCCTCGCGTGTCGTGATGGCCATAAAGCGCCCGTGCTGGCGCTCGAGCCGATCGGCCAGGCGCTCGAGGCAGGCCGCGCGCTCGGCCGCCGGCGTCGCGTCCCAGCGCTCCTGACCCGATGCGGCGATCTCCATCGCGCGGTCGCATTGCGCCTCCGTCGCCTCGATCGCGCTGCCGACGCGGCGCCGGTGGTCGGCCGGGTCGACCACCGGCTTCGACTCGCCCTGGGCGGCGGCACCGCCGACCAGCGGCGCGCAATGCCACTCCCCGTGCGCGGCGCGCTCCATCTGATCGTCCAGCGGTATCAGGCTGAGGACGTCCGACAGATCCAGGCCGGCGGAATTGCGCCGGTCGGCGCCGTAGAGATCGCGCGGCAAGGGAATGCGCGGGTGCCGCTTGTCCCCGCGCGCCCGGACCTGCTCGATGGGGTCGGCCACGATCTCATCGATCGGCGCGCGGTCGTCGACCAGGCGATTGACGAAGGAGGTGTTGGCGCCGTTCTCCAGCAGGCGGCGCACGAGATAGGGCAGTAGCTCCTCGTGGCTACCGACCGGCGCATAGATGCGCACGGGGATGCTCAGCGAGTCCGGATCGATCACTTGCTCGTGCAGGGCCTCGCCCATGCCGTGCAGGCGCTGGAACTCGAACCCGGCACCATCGCCGGCGAGCTCGCACACGGCCGCCACCGTCTGCGCGTTATGCGTCGCGAACTGGGGATAGATCCGGTCGCGGTGCGCCAGCAGCTTACGCGCGCACGCAAGATAGGACACATCGGTATTGGATTTGCGCGTGAATACCGGGTAGTCGTCGAGCCCGAGCACCTGCGCCTGCTTGATCTCGCTGTCCCAGTAGGCGCCCTTGACCAGGCGCACCGGGATGCGCCGGTCGTTGCGCTCGGCTAGCTCGACCAGCCAATCGAGCAGCGGACGGGCGCGCTTCTGGTACGCCTGCACGGCCAATCCGAGCCCGTCCCAGCCGGCCAGTTGGGGATCGCTCGCCAAGGCCTCGAATACGTCGAGCGTGGGCTCCAGCCGGGCCGCTTCCTCGGCATCGATGGTCAGGGCCATGCGCTGCTGCTTGGCGCGCAGCGCGAGGGCGCGCGCACGCGGCACCAGCTCGGCGGCGATGCGGTCGCCCTGGGCGAATTCGAAGCGCGGATGCAGAGCGGTCAGCTTTACCGAGATGCCGGGCGCAGCCACGATATCGTCGGCGGGGTGCCGGCCGAGCGCGTCGATGGCCGCGGCGTACGACTCGAAGTAGTGGCGCGCGTCCGCCTCGGTGCGCGCCCCTTCGCCGAGCATGTCGTAGGAGTAGCGATAGCCCTGGCGCAGCTTCGGGCGGGCATTCTTCAGCGCCTCGTCGATGTCGCGCCCGAGCACGAATTGGCGCCCCATGATGTTCATCGCCCGACGCACGGCCCCGCGGATGAAGGGCTCGCCGCCACGCGCGATCAGGCGCTGCAGGATGGCCCGCAGCCCCTGTTCACGGCCGGTGCCGTAGCGGACGACCCGGCCGGTGAGCATCAGGCCCCAGGTGGACGCGTTGACGAACAGTGAGGACGAGTGGCCCAGGTGCTCCTCCCAGGCGCCTTCGGCGAGCTTGTCCCGGATGAATCGGTCGGCCGTTTCGTGGTCCGGGATGCGCAGCAGCGCTTCGGCCAGACACATCAGCACCACGCCTTCCTCGCTGGAGAGCTCGTATTCGAGCATGAACGCGTCGACGCCGCCCTTGCCGATACGGCCGGCGCGGACGGCTTGCACCAGCTCGCGCGCTTGCGCCTCGATGCGCTGGCGTTGAGCCGGGGATAGCGTCGCTTGGGAGGTCAGCTCGTTCACGCACTGGTTCTCGTCGGCGCGATAGTGCTCCGCAATGCGCGCGCGCAGACCCTGCGGGGCCGTGGCCGCCGTGTCGAAGATCATGGTTTGCCAACCTCCAGCCCGCTCCGGGAAAATGCTAAGCGAACTCGACGAGGACGTTGTGCTTTTGTGTGCCCGTAAACAGTATAGAATCCTGTTTTTAAGCCATTGATACGAGCGATGAATGTCAAAACGGTCTCCTCGCAAGGCATCGGACCATCGCCTGGACCGGACCGACAAGCGGATCCTGCGCGAGCTGCAGCACAACGGCCGGATCTCGAACGTCGAGCTCGCGCGCCGGGTCAACCTTAGCGCGACGCCCTGCCTGGAACGGGTGCGGCGCCTCGAACAGGCGGGCTTCATCCACCAGTACGTCGCCGTGCTCGATCCGCACCGGATGGGCGTCGGCATGCTGCTCTACGTCGAGGTGACGCTCGACCGGACGACGCCGGACGTGTTCGAGCGCTTCAAGGACGCCATCGCCGAGTGGCCCGAGGTCCAGGAGTGCCATATGGTGGCGGGTGGTTTCGACTATCTCATCAAAGTGCGCGTCGCCGATATGCAGGCCTACCGCGCCTTTCTGGGCGAAGGCCTGACCGCCGCCCCCGGCGTGCGCGAGACGCATACCTACGTGGTCATGGAAGAGATCAAGGAAACCTGCAGTGTCGAAATCCGCGATTGAGGCGCGCTGCCTGCGATGAGCGACGCCGAAGCGAGACCGCAAGCGGTTACCGGTGTCCTGCTCGCCGGCGGTCGCGCGCGCCGCATGGGCGGCACGGACAAGGGATTGATCGAGCTAGCCGGCCGGCCGCTGGCGGCCTATGCGCTCGAGCGTTTGCGCCCGCAGGTGGACGCGATCGTCATCAACGCCAATCGTCACGGCGACGACTATGCCGCGCTTGGCGCGGACGCCGTGGTGCCCGACCCGATGGCCGACTATCCGGGGCCGCTTGCGGGCTTGCTCGCGGGCATGCAGGCGGCGCAGACGCCGTGGGTCGTGACCGCACCCTGCGATTCACCGTTCGTCCCGCGCGATCTGCTCGTGCGCCTACGCGCGGCGCTCGAGGCCGCTGACGCGGAGTTGGCCGTGGCGCACGACGGCGAGCGCCAGCAACCCGTGTTCCTGCTCGCGCCCAGCGCGCTGGCGTCGGACCTGGAGGCCTGGCTGGACGAGGGCGGGCGCAAGATCGACGCCTGGTTTGCGGGTCATCGGGTCGCGGATGCCGATTTCAGCGACGTAGCCCCGGGCCCGACCGGCGCCTTTCGCAACATCAACACGCCCGACGAGCGCGACGAGGTGGCGGCCTACGTCGCTGCCGGAGAGATTCCCGAATGAGCAGTCCCCCCGAAGCGCAGCCGCCGTCCTGCGGCCACGGCAGCGCCGTCCTGAGCGTCGAGCAGGCGCACGAGCGCATCGCAGCGACATTGCGGCCGGTGCAAGCGGTCGAGCTGGTGAACCTGCGCGCGGCCCTCGGCCGCGTGCTCGCGCAGGATATCGCTTCGCCCGTGGAGATCCCGCCGGACACCAATTCCGCCATGGACGGGTTCGCCTTTCGCGGCGCCGATCTCGATGCGGAGGGAGCGGCCACGCTGCGCATGATCGGCACCGCCTGGGCCGGCCATCCGTTCGCCGGTGCGATCGGGCCGGGCGAATGCACGCGCATCATGACCGGAGCGCCCATCCCCGCGGGTGCCGACAGCGTCGTCATGCAGGAGCGGGCGCAGATCGACGGCGAGACGGTGCGGATCACGGGCGCGCGCGCCGGCGACAACGTCCGCTCCGCGGGCGAGGACCTGCACACCGGCGCTCACGCATTGGACGCGGGTACCTGGGTGCATCCCGCCGAGTTGGGCGTGTTGGCCTCGCTGGGGCTGACGGCGGTCACGGTCGTTCGCCGTCCGCGGGTCGCGTTGTTCGCTACCGGCGACGAGTTGCTCGAGCCGGGCCAGCCGCTGCGCGCGGGCACGCTCTACGACAGCAACCGCTATGCCGTCTGGGGCATGCTCACGCGCCTGGGCATGGAAATCGACGACCGCGGCCACTTGCCGGACGAGCGTTCGGCGGTCGAGGCCTCGCTGGCCTCGGCCGCGGCGGAGAATGATGTGGTCATCACCACCGGGGGCGTCTCGGTGGGCGAGGCCGATCACGTCGGCGCAGTGCTGCGCGACCAGGCCGACGTCGGCTTCTGGCAGCTCGCCATCAAGCCCGGGCGCCCGCTGACGTTCGGCCATCTGGGCGAGGCCGCCTTCTTCGGCCTGCCGGGCAATCCCGTGTCGGCGATGGTCACCTTCTATCAGCTAGTCCAGCCCGCATTGCGCTATCTGGTGGGGGCGCCGTACGAGCCGCCGGTCGCGCTGCGCGCGCGCAGCACCGCTCGTTTCGGCAACAAGCCCGGCCGCACGGAGTACCAACGCGCCGTGCTCAGCACCGGCGCCGATGGCACGCCCGAGGTCGCGCCGACCGGCAAGCAGGGCTCGGGGCGGCTCACCTCGATGGCCCGCGCCAATTGCTTTGCCGTGCTCACATCCGAGCGCGCCGGCATCGAGCCGGGCGACTGGGTCGACGTGCAGCCCTTCGAGGGCATCGTCGGCTGATGGGCGCCCAGCATCCCGCGGCCGGCGCGTGCGCGCGCCGTGCGTGAGCTCATCCTCGGGGGTGCGCGCTCGGGCAAGAGCGCCCTCGCTGAACAGCGCGCGCGCGATGGCGATCGGGAGGTGATCTATATCGCCACGGCCGAAGCGGCCGATGACGAGATGGCCGAGCGTATCGCCGCCCATCGCGCGCGGCGACCGGCCGCCTGGCAGACCGCCGAGGCGCCGCATGCGCTGGCCGCAACGCTCGCAGCCAGCGCCAGCCCCGGTCGCCTGGTGGTGGTCGACTGCCTGACGCTGTGGCTAGCCAACCGTCTTGCGGCCGAGGGCGACCTCGGGGCCGATTGCGCCGCGCTCGTCGATGCCCTCGAGGGCGCGGCCGGCGACGTGATCGTCGTGAGCAACGAGGTGGGTCTCGGGATCGTGCCGGACAACGCGATGGCGCGGCGCTTTCGCGATGCGGCCGGACGCCTCAATCAACAGGTCGCCGGCTACTGTGCGCGCGTCACCTTCGTCGCCGCGGGCCTGCCGCTGACGCTCAAGTCACCGCCCGCGTAGAATCCCCGCGCAACCGCGTCAGCGCGCTCGGGTTCCCGGGCGCTGCGTCGCCCCGATACGAAGGAGTTGCGGTGACCCCTCCCTGGTGGCAGCAGCCGGTCGCAGCGCCGGACGAGGCCGTGCGCGCGACCGCCGAGCAGCGCCAGCAGCAGTTGACCAAGCCACCCGGCTCGCTCGGCCGGTTGGAGGAGCTGGCCGTGCAGCTCGCGGCGCTGCAGGCGCAGTCCCAGCCCGCCCTCGACCGCGTCCATATCGCCGTCTTCGCCGCCGACCACGGCGTAACCGCCGAGGGCATCTCGGCGTTCCCGCAAGTGGTCACACGCGAGATGCTGCGCAACTTCGCCGCCGGCGGCGCGGCGATCAGCGTGCTCGCCCAACAACTGGGGGCCACGCTCGACGTCGTCGACGTCGGCGTCGCCACGCCGGGCGAGGCATTGGTGGGCGTCACCCATGCCCCGGTTGCGGCCGGCACGGCCAATTTCTGCGACGGACCGGCCATGAGCGCGGCCGAGCGCGACGCCGCGCTCGCCGCCGGCCGTGCGGCGGCCGATCGCGCGGCCAGCGCGGGCGCGCAGGCGTTCATCGGCGGCGAGATGGGCATCGGCAACACCACGGCCGCGGTGGCGCTGGCCTGCGCGCTGCTGGCCGAGGGGCCGCGCGATCTGGTGGGGCCGGGGACCGGCCTCGACGCCGCGGGGGTGGCGCACAAGGCGGAGGTCGTCGAGCGCGCGCTCGCGCGCCATCGCGCGGCCAGCCAGCCCTTCACCGCCCTGGCGGCGCTGGGCGGCTTCGAGATCGCAGCGCTGGCCGGTGCCTCCATCGCGGCCGCCGGCCAGCGCATGCCGGTGCTGGTCGACGGATTCATCGCCAGCGTCGCCGCGCTCGCGGCGGTGCGCGAGGTCCCGGCGATCGCGCCCTGGCTCATCTGCGCGCATCGTTCGGCGGAGCCCGGCCATCAACGGGTGCTCCAGGCGCTGGCCGCCGAACCGGTGCTGGATCTGGGCATGCGCCTGGGCGAGGGCAGCGGGGCCGCGGCTGCGGTGCCGGTGCTGCGCACCGCCTGTGCCTTGCACAACGGCATGGCGACCTTCGTCGAGGCCGGCGTTTCGACCGAATAGCGTGGCGGCCGAGCTGCGCATCGATCTACTGCGTCACGGCGAGGTCGCCGGCGGCGCCAAGCTGCGCGGCGCCGGGAACGACGAGCCGTTGTCCGATCGCGGCTGGCGGCAGCTCCAGGCCGCGGCGGATGCCCACGGGCCATGGGATCTCGTCGTCAGCTCGCCGCTGGCGCGCTGTCGGCGGTTTGCCGAGTCGTTCGCCGGCGCGGCGCTCGTGGTCGATGCGCGTCTGCGCGAATTCGACTTCGGCGATTGGGACGGGCGCGCGCTCGACACGCTCTGGGCCGAGCGGGGCGACGTGCTGGCGGCCTTCCTGGCCGATCCGGAACGCGTCACCCCGCCCAACGGCGAGACCGCCGCCGCCTTCCGCGCCCGTGTGCGTTCCGCGTGGCAGGATCTGATCGCGCGCGAGTCCGACGAACGCATCCTCGTCGTCGGGCACGGCGGTGTGCTGCGTCAGTGGCTTGCTGACGCGCTGGACGCGCCCATGAGCGCGCACGCCCGCATCGAATGGCCCCACGGGGCCTTGAGCCGCCTGCGGGCCTATCTCGAGCCGCCGCAACCGCCGAGCGTATCTCTAACGTTCCACGCACACGTGGCGGGCAGGGAAGGCGAACCACTAGTGGAGACGAATCGACACGAATAAGAAGAGAGCGGTTCGGGTGGCTGTAGGTCGGACTTCAGTCCGACCCGACGGCGCGTGGCCGTGGGACGCCTCGACGGTCGGGCTGAAGCCCGACCGACAGGGCTACCGGATGGCGTTCCGCGCCGCCATCTAGCGCCACGACAGATTCACTTCTGGCCCGTTTGTCGTGGCCCTGACACGCGTCCACCGCCCGGAACCTCAGCAGGTCGAGTGGAACAACCCGCCCACGGGCTCACCGCGGTCGGCGAGCTCGTTGTAGATGCGCACGGCATCGTGGGTCTCGGCGCGGCGTACGGACACCCCCTGGCGTTCGAGGCAGTGGATCGTCTCGTCGCAGGTCTTCAGCGCCGGCCACATGCCGCGACTCAGCACGACGGTGCTGGCGCCGTGCTCCACGAGCTCTGCGACGTCGGCCGGCTGGATGCCCGGTTCGTGATGGGTGCCGGTCTCGCGCCAATCCCAGGAACGTCCGCCCCCGGGCCAGAGCTTGAAATCCCGGCCCGAGCCGAGTCCCTCCACTGTCATGCGGCCCCACGCAATCTCGGCGATGCGAGGGGAAAGCGGTGTCGCCTGGCTCATAGCAAAGTCCCTTTTGCGTACGTGCCCCTACACAAACACTAGGCAACCGTCCGGCTTGCGCAAGCGCTTCCGGCTCGGAACGGTCCGATCTATCTCGGCACATCCATGTGCCGAGATAACCTTCAGTGCTACGCCGCGCGAGGACGCCGGCGTCCCGAGCCCTTGGACTTGCGGGCATGCGCGTTGTCGCTGCGGCCGGATCCGGCGCCGGTGCCGCTGGCGAAATCCGGTTCGAAACCGGCGACGACGCGCGAAGGCAGCTTCTGGCCCAGCAGCCGCTCGATGGCCTCGAGATGCTTGCGCTCGTCGGCGCTGACCAATGAGGTCGCCAAGCCGGTCTCGCCCGCCCGGCCCGTGCGGCCGATCCGGTGGACGTAGTCCTCGGCGACATTCGACAACTCGTAGTTGACCACGTGCGGCAGCTTCTCGATATCCAGCCCGCGCGCCGCGATATCGGTCGCGACCAGCACCCGCACCTGGCCCTTCTTGAAGTCGTCGAGGGCACGGGTGCGGGCCGTCTGGCTCTTGTTGCCGTGGATCGCGGCGGCGCTCAGGCCGTCGCGCGACAGTTGCTCGGCCAAGCGGTTCGAGCCGTGTTTGGTGCGGGCGAAGACCAATACCTGCTGCCAGTCGCCCTGGTCGATCAGGTGTGACAGCAAGGCGCGCTTGCGATCCTTCGCCACCGGGTGGACTTGGTGGCTGACCTGCTCGGCGGTGCTGTTGCGCGGCGCGACGTCCACGTAGGCCGGGTCGTTGAGCAGGCCATCCGCCAGCTTGCGGATCTCCTTGGAGAAGGTCGCCGAGAACAACAGGTTCTGGCGCTCGGCCGGCAGTTTCGCCAGGATCTTGCGGATGTCGTGGATGAAGCCCATGTCGAGCATGCGGTCGGCTTCGTCGAGGATCAGGATCTCGATCTTCGACAGATCGACGGTATTCTGCCCCACGTGGTCGAGCAGACGACCGGGCGTGGCCACGAGGATATCGACACCGCGGCGCAGTGTGCTGATCTGCGGCTGGATGCCGACGCCGCCGAACACGGCGGTCGAGCGCAGCGGCAGTTGCGCGCCGTAGTCGCGCACGCTCTGCTGGACCTGCGCCGCGAGCTCGCGCGTCGGCGTCAGCACCAGAGCGCGCGGGGCGCGATGCTTGGGCCGCTCGCCGCTCAGGCGCTGCAGCAAGGGCAGCGTAAAGGCCGCCGTCTTGCCGGTGCCGGTCTGCGCGCCGGCGAGCACGTCCTGACCCTGCAGCACCAGCGGAATGGCCTGGCTCTGGACGGCGGTAGCTTCGGTATAGCCCTGCGCCGTGATGGCCTGGCGCAGCTCGGGCGAAAGGCCGAGGGAATCGAATGACATAAATAGGGTGTCCCGGAACGGCCACGCCTCGGCGGGCCCCATTCCGATGGGGTGCAAAAAATCGTCGGGGAGTAACCTGAGTCAGCAAACGCCGCGACGGCGGGCGGGATCACGCGCAATAGAGTTTATGCGGTTCCCTGGGTCTGCTCAGGTCCAATGGGACACGATGTACGGATGTACACCGCGAGCAGAAGTGCGGCGAGTATGCATGGACGCTGCCGTCATGGCAAATCGCCGCCGCTTCGACGCACCCCCTCAGAGGGAGGCGAAGCCGCACGTTTCGCCGCCGGCGAGCGAAGCCCGCATGGCCTCGCGAACCGCGGCGATGAGCGCCTGCCCGGAGGCGGTGTAATACCCGGTGTAGGGCGTGTCCGCGCCATCGGCGCTGGTGATCGCTACCGCATCGGTCCCCGTGCCCGTGGCGATCTGGCCGGCGCCCTCGACCCGAATGCCAAGATCCGCGAGCAGGCCGGCCTTGGTCTCCGCCACCAGCGCGATCGCCTCCGCTCGCGCCGCCGGGGTGAGGCCCTGGGGCGTCGCGGCGATGACGTTGATCGTGCCCGGTCCATGCACATCGCGCTGCGCGCAAGGACCGGATGCCGGCGCACCCGCGCGGTGCGTATTGCGCACGCCCACGGTCGCGAGCACGGCCCACGCGGCGTTCGGCGGGCCCGCTTGCGCGACGCCCAGGTGGTCGGCCGCGACGCCGGTCATCAGTCCCACGGCCTTGCCGCGCCAATCCTGCCCGGCCGCGAGTTGCTCGAAAGCGGTTGCTGGGTCGTCGCATTGCGCATGCGCCTCGTCGCCGCTCACGCTCAGGTTCACGACGCGCCGGGCATGCACCTCGCCGCCGCCGACCGGTGCCGACGATAGGGTGGGCCGCTCGGTGCCGAAGACGAGTGCGTTCCATCGCGGCGCCCGCTCGAGCCATACGCCGGGGAGTAGTTGCCTCGAGCGCGGCATCCCGGGCCGGCGTGGTGACGGCTGCCTCACCGTCGTGCGACACGACCGGTAGCGACCGCCGAGCCGGCCGGCTCGCCAAGAATACCGGCGAGTGCGTCGAGATCGAGCGCGCGTTCGCAGGCGTCGGCAAGACGGTCCAATCCGGCTTCCCGGGCAGCGGCCTGATCGGGGGCCTCGCCGGGCGCATGCAGGCCCGCCCAGCGCAGCAGCGCGTCGCGCGCGGGCGCTTCGTCGAAGATGCCGTGCAGGTAGGTGCCGAGCACCGACCCGTCCTCGGAGCGCGCGCCGTCGGCCCCGGTCTCGAGCTCGGCAACGGTGCCCGCGAGGGCCGGGCCGCGCGTCACGCCGGCATGGATCTCGTAACCGCTGACCGCGGCGTCGGCGAAGCTCAAGCGGCCGCTCGCGCGCCGCACCTGTTTCTCGGGCGCGAGTGTGGTCTCGATATCGAGCAGGCCGAAGCCCGCACTCGATCCGGCGTCTTCCTCCACGCCCTCGGGGTCGTGCACCGCGTGCCCCAGCATCTGCAGGCCACCGCAGATTCCCATCACGCGCCCGCCGTAGCGCAAGTGTCGGCGCAATGCCTGTTCCCAGCCGCGCTCGCGTAGCCAGGCGAGATCGCTGCGCGTGTTCTTGGAGCCGGGCAGCACAATCAGGTCGGCGGGCGGGATGGCCTCGCCTGGGCCGACAAAGCGGAACTCCACGCGCGGATGCAGCCGTAAGGGATCGAAATCGGTGTGATTGCTGATGCGCGGAATGGCCGGGACGATCACGCGCAGCACCTCGGCCGCGTCGCTGGCCGCATGCGCGGGGGCGCGTGCCAGCCCGTCCTCGGCTTCGAGATGCAGGCCCTCCAGGTAGGGCAGCACGCCCAGCGTCGGCTTGCCGGTGCGTTCGGCCAGCATGTCCAGGCCGGGCTCGAGCAGCGAGACATCGCCGCGGAAGCGATTGACGATGAACCCGCGCGTACGCGCGCGCTCGGACTCGGAGAGGAGTTCCAAGGTACCGACGAACTGCGCGAACACGCCGCCGCGGTCGATGTCGCCCACGAGCAGGACGGGGCAATCGACCGCTTCGGCGAAGCCCATGTTGGCGATGTCGTTCTCGCGCAGATTGATCTCGGCCGGGCTCCCGGCCCCCTCGACCAACACCACGTCGTACTCGGCGGCGAGCCGCGTATGGGCGGCGAGGGCGGCCTCACGCGCGATGCGCTTGTATTCGTGATACCCGCGGGCGTCGAGGTCGGCGACCGGATGGCCGTTGACGATCACCTGCGCGTCGCGTTCACCGGTCGGCTTGAGCAGGATGGGATTCATGTCGGTGACCGGCGCGATCCCCGCCGCGGCCGCCTGCGCCGCCTGCGCCCGCCCGATCTCGCCGCCGTCGACGGCCACCGCGCTGTTGAGCGCCATGTTCTGCGGCTTGAACGGTGCCACCCGCACGCCCCGCCGCGCGAGTACGCGGCATAGCCCCGTCACCACCGCGCTCTTGCCGGCATCGGAGGTCGTGCCCTGGGTCATCAACGTCGTCGCGGTCATCGCTCGTCGAGTGGCATGCGTGCGAGCGAATTGTAAACGTACCGAGCAGCCGCAAGGGAACCGAACGCATCGCGGAGTGAGTGGCATGAACAGCCTGAGTCCCAGGCCCCGGGCGGATCTGCTGGGTTCGCGCTCAGACCTTAGTCGGATCTTCCCCCCGTGCTGCCTTGATCTTCCGGGTCCCCACACGCGCCCATATTGTTACCGCTCGGACAACGCGAGCCGTACCCCGAGTGCACCAAACGCACCCGCAAACCCGCGTCTGAACCACGCCATTACGGTGGGCTTTGAAACAACGTAGCGTCGCGTAGCGGAGGCGAACGCACCGTAGCCGACAAAAATTACAAATGTCAGGAGCATGAAAATAGCTGCTAGTACGAGCATGTAATATGTCGGCTCGGGCGCGTTCCTCGGTACGAATTGGGGCAGAAATGCCAGAAAGAATAAAGATAGCTTGGGATTCAGTACGTTCAGCAGCAGGCCGTCGACGATGATCTTGGGATCGGGCGTTATCGTTCTACTTTCCGATACCTGTAGGGTCCCGCCCTCGCGCAACACATTCCATGCCATATAAAACAGGTAGGCTACGCCGAGATACTTGATGACCTGAAACGCCAGCGCGCTTGTGTGGAGGAGCGCAGCAAGGCCGGCAATACTTGCGAGAATGTGCGGAACAATGCCAAGTGTGCAGTCAAAGGCTGCAACTACGCTTGCGCGCCACCCGCTAGAGATCCCAAACGCGAGCGTGTAAAGGACGCCCGTTCCCGGCAGCAGGACGACGATGAGCGAGGTTACGAAATATTCAAGCATCATAGAGATCCTCCAGGCGCGCCAGCCGCCGGACGACGTGGCTAAACCCCGCAAGAACCGCCCAGCACTCTCGGCGTTAGCTGCAGCGCGCTATTGGGGACCAGTGCTACTCTGGCGTATGTTGATGAACAACTAGCCGCCATTCGCCTGACCGAACCGCGTATGTGCTGGATATCAGGGCACGGTATGGATCGGCCCCTTGTCGTTGGGCCACTACTTTGTACGTTATCGTTTGCGCAGTCTCTGACAGATCCACCACCTGCGTGTCGGATATCTCAAACGAGGCCCATGGTGGGCCACCCATTGTTTCTAGGATTTCGCCCTTCCCGACAAGACGCATCCCTCGAGGAAAGAGCATCTGGGCATCGTCTGCGAGGATCGCGCCATAAAAGGACCGCGCCTCACTAGGACCGGTGGAGAGGACTTCCCATCCCCGGCGCTCCAAATCAGCTACATCGGCAGCACAGCCCATGGCGTAAGTCTCCAATCGCCAACGGCGAGGCTCAGCCGCGCCGCTATCACCGGATATCCGTCCAGATAATACGCAGTCGACCGCCTCTTGCAGCCACTGTCAAGCGTGCCGAAATCTTAGGGGAAACGCCAACTTATGGTGCGGCGAAAGTTTCCTACGAGACGGCCCGCAGCATGATAGGCGGGCGTTTTCCGGATATTACATAGCGCGCGCAACGCGACTGCCGGGCGGTTGCGCCAGATGCGCATCGGTAATGTCCTGTTCGGCGCGCACGGTGATGCTGGGCGGGGACGAGGGGGACGAGGCCGAATTCAGCGCCACTGGCGCGAGTGGTCGGTATGAGCAGAATGGGGCGACTCTTCCACTGAACCATAGGATTGATGGTTGACCCTGCTCGGTGAGGCTCAGCCGCTACGGTGGATACGCAGGCCAAACCGATGCCGTATGATGCCCCGCGGTTGGAGTAGGGGCGCGCGCGTTGAATGTTGGGCTAGTCGTGGCGGCCGCGCTGGCGGTGGATGCCGTTTGCGGCGAGATTCGGTGGGGGCATCCGCTGGCCGGGTTCGGTTGGCTCGCCGCGCGCCTGGAGCGGGCCTGGAATCTGCAGGCGCTCGGTGAGGGCGTCCGCCGGCTGCTCGGCGGGATCGGGCTTGCGTTCTTGGTCCTGCCGTTCGGCGCGGCGGCGGCCTGGTTGTCGGCGGCGCCGTATGGCTTCGTGTTCGATGCGGCGGTGCTCTACCTGGCGCTGGGGCTGGCGAGCCTGGGCGAGCACGGGCGGCGGGTCGAGCGGGCATTGATCGACGGCGATCTGGAGATGGCGCGCGCGGCGGTCGGCACGATGGTCAGCCGCGATACGCGCGAGCTGGACGCGCGCGGGGTGGCGTCCGCCGCCGTGGAGTCGGTGCTGGAGAACGGCAACGACGCCGTGTTCGGGACCTTGTTCTGGTTCCTTGTCGCCGGCGCCCCTGGAGTGGTGCTATACCGCCTGGTCAATACGCTCGACGCCATGTGGGGCTACCGTACGCAGCGCCTGGCCGCGTTCGGCTGGGCCGCGGCGCGGCTGGACGATCTGCTGAACTGGATTCCCGCACGCCTGACCGTACTGACCTATGCGCTCTTCGCCGGCGCGCCCCGGCGCGCATTCGCGTGCGCCTGGCGCCAGGGGCGGCGAACGGCGAGCCCCAATGCGGGCGTGGTGATGGCCGCCGGGGCGGGGGCGCTGGGTCTACGTCTGGGCGGGCCGGGCGTATATCATGGGCGCCTGCAGTGGCGCCCGCGCTTCGGCGCCGGACAGCGGCCCGACGCCGCCGGCATCGGGCGCGCGACACGGCTCGTGCAGGGCGGGGCGCTCGCCTGGACGGCCGCGGCGCTCATCCTGGGGTGGTGGTTTGCCTGATCACGGCGGCAATCTCGGCGAGATGGTCCGCCGCCTCGGCATGCCCGAGGCGGATTGGCTGGATCTGTCCACCGGCATCAATCCGCACGGCTGGGCCGCGCCCACGCCGCCGCCGGACTGCTGGGCGCGTCTGCCCGACGCCGACGACGGGCTGATCGAGGCCGCCTCGGCGTATTACGGCTCCTCGGCGCTATTGCTGGTGCCGGGCTCGCAGGCGGCCCTGTCGCTGCTACCGCGCCTGCGGGGGCGTTCGCGCGTGGGCGTGATCGCGCCGGGCTACGCCGAACACGGCGCCGCTTGGCAGCGCGCCGGTCACGAGGTCGTGCCGCTGTCCTCGGCCCAGCTCGCGGGCGGGGCCGGCACGGCCTTCGACGTTCTGGTGGTCATCAACCCGAACAATCCGGACGGGACCTACTTCGAACCGGAAACGCTGCTGGAGTGGCGCGCGGCCATCGCCAGCCGCGGCGGCTGCATGGTCGTCGATGAGGCGTTTGTCGATCCCACGCCCGAGTACAGTCTGGTGCCGCGCTGTCCCTTGCCCGGGCTCGTCGTGCTGCGCTCGATTGGCAAGTTCTTCGGTCTGGCGGGGATGCGCATCGGTTTAGCGGCCGGGCCCGACGAGCTGCTCGACCCGCTCGCCGAGGCCTTGGGCCCCTGGGCCGTGAACCATCCGGCCCGCTGGGTGACCCGGCGGGCGCTGGCGGACACGGCCTGGCAGGCGCGCATGCGCGCGCGCCTCGCGGAGGACGCCGCACGGCTCGAGGCATTGCTGGGCCGGCACTTCCCTCAGCGGAGCGCCGGCACGCCGCTGTTTCGCACCGTGCTCACGCCGAACGCCGCGGCGGTGCATGAGGCATTGGCCCATCGGGCGATCCTGGTGCGGCTGCTCGATCGCCAGGACGGCCTGCGTTTCGGCCTGCCCCCGGACGATGCCGCCTTCGAGCGTCTGGACGCGGCGCTCGCGAGCGTCGCCCCCGCCGAGATGACCGACGCGTGAGACGCTGGCTGGCTTTGTTGCTCGCGCTGGGGGCGGGCATATCCGCAGCCGTCGCCGGTCCGGCGGTCACCGACGACACCGGCCGGCGGGTCGCGCTCGATGAGCCCGCCCGGCGTATCGTCAGCCTGGCGCCGCACGTCACGGAGGCGCTATTCGCGGCGGGCGCGGGCGACCGGGTCGTCGCGGCCGTCAGCCACAGCGATTACCCGCCCGAAGCGGCGGCCTTGCCGCGTGTCGGCACCTACGATCAGCTCAGTATCGAGGCCATCATGGGCCACGAGCCGGACCTGGTCATCGCGTGGCAGAGCGGCAATCCGGGCGATCAAGTGCAACGGCTACGCGAACTCGGGCTGACGGTCTACATCACGGAGCCGCGCAGCTTGGACGCGATCGCCGATACGCTGATCCGGCTCGGCACGCTGGCCGGCACCGGCGAGCAGGCGGGTGCGGCGGCCGAGGACTTCCGGCGCCGTCTCGGCGAGTTGCGCGAACGCTATCGGGACCGGCCCACGCTCGATGTGTTCTATCAGGTCTGGGACGATCCGTTGATCACGGTCAACGACGAGCACGTCATCTCGGACGTCATCCGCGGATGTGGCGGGCGTAACGTGTTCGGGGAACTCTCCGCGATCGCCCCGCGCGTGAGTCTGGAGGCGGTGCTCGAGCGCGATCCCGAGGTCATCATCGCCAGCGGCATGGGCGATGCACGGCCGGATTGGCTGGAGATGTGGCGCGAATGGCCACAGTTGCCCGCGATGGAGCACGACCACTTGTACTTCGTGCCGCCCGACATCCTGCAGCGCCATTCCCCGCGGATTCTCGAAGGCATGGCGCGCGTCTGCGCGCAGTTGGCGGAGGCGCGGCGCGAGCGGGATCCCGAGTGACGCGGCGCGTCGGCGCCGGTTTGCTGGCGCTCGCCTCCGCGGTCATGGGGCCGACTTGCGCGCAGGCGCAGTCCGAGCCGTTCGAGCCGGCCCCGGTCGACCTGCCGGGCCGGCTCGAATTGCATCGGCCCAACTACGTCCTGCCGCTGACCTGGACCGACGAGGCGGACAACTCCGACGACATCGAGCTGGAATTCCAGCTCAGTCTGCGCCACCAGGTGGGCGCAACACCGTTCTACGTGGCGTACACGCAGGAATCGTATCTACGCTGGCTCGACGAGGAGAACTCGCGGCCGTTTCGCGAGATCAATTACAGCCCCGAGATCTGGTACCGGTTCCGCCCTGGGCGGTTACCGCTGGATTGGCTGGGCCTGGACGTCGGTTGGGAGCACGAGTCCAACGGCGGCGCGGTGGGCGAGTCGCGAAGCTGGGACCGCGTCTATCTCCGGCCCTGGCTCGCGCAGGGGCGATGGCGCGGCCATCTCAGGCTCTGGTATCGCGTGCCGGAGCCTGAGAAGGAACACCCTGGAGACGCGACCGGCGACGACAATCCCGAGATCCTCGATTACTACGGCCACCACGAGCTGCGGCTGGAATATTTCTTCCGGGGCGGTTCGCGCCTGGCCGCCAAGACGCGGTACGCCTTCTCTTCCGATCGCGGCGCGCTGCAGTTGCAGTACGCTTGGCCGACGCCCACCCGCGAGAGCTATTTCTTTCTGCAGCTGTTTACCGGCTACGGCGAGAGCCTGGAGACCTTCAAGACGAAGCGCACCCGCGTCGGTATCGGTTTCACCTTGCTGCAGTGAACGCGGCGGCGGTTAAAGATCCACGCCGTTCTGCGCGCGGTAGCCCGCGTCCAGCGCGTGGCGAAGCTTGCGCACCTGCGTGACCGCATGCGCCTCGTCCATGAGCGCGGGGCGCGCGTTGCGCCCCGTTGCGATCACGTCCTGATGCGCCGGGCGGCGGCGTAGGGTATCGAGCACCGTGTCGATGTCGAGATAGCCCTTCTTGAGCGTGTTGTTGAGCTCGTCGAGCATGACCAGGTCGATGTCCGGGTCGGCGAGGAGCGCGCAGGCCTCGGCCCAGGCGTGTTCGGCGTTGAGGCGATCCTGGTCGCGGTTCTGCGTCTCCCAGGTGAACCCCTGACCCATGACGCGGTAGATCACGCCGGGATGCGCGGAGAACAGTTCGCGTTCGCCGGTCGTGAAATTGCCTTTGATGAATTGCACGATGCCCACCCGGCGGCCGTGCCCCAGTGTGCGGACGATCTTGCCGAAGGCCGCCGTGCTCTTGGCCTTGCCGTTGCCCGTATGCACGAGCAGGCGTCCTTGACCCTTCGGATGATCGAGCCGATCGACTTCGTGCCAGGCGCGGCCGTCACGCGTCTCCAGTTCATCGAGCGCCGCGTCGGCTTGCCCGGGGTCCGCGGCCTGCGGTTGGCGCTGCGCGCTTCGCAGTACGTGCTTGGCATCGCGCAGCTCGCTCACCGTGTCGGCGCGTTCGAGCAGCGCATCGGGGATGGCGGTACCGGTCAGCACGACATGCTGCATGGCCGGCCGATTGGCGAGCCATCCACCGAGCTGCTCGATCGTGAACAGGCCGTTTTCGAGGGCGGTATCGATCCCATCGAGAACCACCAGGTCGATGCCGTCCTCGCGGAGGCATTGCGCGAGCCATTCCGCGGTGAGCGCGGGGACATCCGGATGGGCGTGCGTGTCGCGGGCGCGCACGTCGACGTCGGGCGACTGCCGGAAGAATGCCATCTCGCCGCCGGTCCCCGGCTGCAAGCACGCAATCGCGCAACGCATTCCATGGCCCAGCGAGCGTGCCACCATGCCGTAGGCCGAGCTGCTCTTGCCCATGCCCGCGCCGATCAGGGACAGCAGCAGGCCTTTGTCGTTGGAGGCCGCCGTGACGCGCCGGTCGATCGCCTCCTTCTTGCGCTGCATGCGTTGCCTGTAATTCGAGTCATCCGCCATCAGGCTTACTCCCAGTCGTGTCGATAGCCCCGGCCAACGATTCTCGCCGATCAGGTCGTCGAGCGGCAGACGCTCGGCCCACTGCCAAGCGCATCGCTCATCGCTGCATCGATGACGCACACGAACCGCCACGGTTGCATGGAGCTGACGCTCGGTGCGTCATGCGCCGCTCGCGTTAATCGGGTGAGCGCCTGCGGCGAGACGGAATCCGGCAGGAAATACCGCATATCGCGCTGTTCATGGATGGCGCGATATACGGCTTCGGTCTCCGGCGTGGAATAGCGATGCTTAGTCATATGGAGCGGCGTATGCCTGAGACGCCCTTCGCGCCGCGATCGGCGACGCCGCGCGAGGGGTGGGGTGCTGACGCCGGAGCGCATCGCTAGATGCCGGATCCGGGCCGATAATCGAGATGGATGAACGCCGTTCGACCCGCGGCGAAGTAGCCGTCGTTGGTCTGATAGTCCTTGTCGAACGCATTCTCGAGCGAGCCGCGGATACGCCAATCCCGTGTGACGCGGTAGCCGGCGTGCAGATTCAAGATGCCGTAGCCAGGCACCGGATCGCTGAACGCGCCGCCGGAGCGGGCACTTTGGGCCACGACGCTGCCACCCGCATTCCAGGCGCCTAGCGCACGGTCCATGGACAAACGGAACGTGCGTTCGGCGCGGTTCGGCAGGACTGAACCGGTTTCCTCGTTAATGGATTCATTCCAGGAATACGAGACATCGGCGTCCCATTCTCCGATCCGTGCCTCGGTGCCGACCTCCAGTCCGTTGACCTCGACTTCGCCCACGTTGTCGTAGCCCACCGTGAAATCAACGAACTCGATCAGATCACGCACCTCGGTGCGGTACGCGCGCAGGCTCCAGTCGCCCCAAGCCGCGGCGCCCTCCAATCCGAATTCCACCGAGGCGGACTTTTCCGGCTCCAGCTCCTCGTTGCCATACTGGGGCGAATAGAGCTGATACAACGTGGGCGCCTTGAATGCCGTACCGACCGATGCAAGGAAGCGCAGGCCCTCGGCAACCTCGACGCCGTAATCTACGCTTCCGGTCGTGTGGTTGCCGAATTGCTCGTCGTCGATGCCGCGCACGCCCACTACCAGGTCGTGGGCGCCGGCACCGATCTGCCATTGACCGAACGCCGCCGTCCGGCCGCGCTCGTCCTCCGCGAAATCATCGGGGTGGGCGACTTTATCCGTCGTGTCCTCGACCCCGAGCGTGGCGATCTGGGCGTCGCCGATCTGAACATCGTTCTGCCAGGACGCAGTCGTTGTCGCGCCGTCGAATTCGTTGTTGAACGTGCTCTCGAAAAAGTTGCGGCGTTCTTCGCGGCTTCGGGCGAGCTGTATGCCGGTCTGCCAGTTGGCGCTGACCTGGTACTCACTACCGATACCGACGGTGTGTTGTTCGAACTCAGTGTCACAGTCACCGAATGAAGGGCCACCGATGACCGAAGCGTCCGAGCAGTTGTCGAACTCGGTCGTGCCTTCATCCACGAGGAAATCCAAGGTGAATCTCAGGCGGTCCGTGGCGGCATACGAGCTGCGGCCGCTTAGCGAAAGGTTCTCGTAGCCATCTCGATCATCGAATTCGTCGTCGCGCACATCGTAGCCGTCCGTCTCGAATGCATTGGCCGATAGGCTGTAGCTCAGTTTGTCGCCCTTGCCGCTGACACTCGCCCCGGCGCTCTTGCTGGAATAGCTGCCGGCACCGACGGAGGCGCTGAAAGCGCCGTCGCCGGGCTGGCGGGTAATGATGTTGACTACGCCGCCGAGTGCCTCGGATCCGTACAATGTCGAACGCGGCCCGCGGACTACTTCGATACGTTCAATCTGGGACGTGGGGATATGCTGGATGGACGGTGCGCCGTTGGCAGAGGAAGGATTCCCCAAGCGCCGGCCATTGACCAGATAAAGCACCTTGCTGCTACCCAGTCCGCGAATGTTCACACTCGCGCTCTTTCCGAAAGCGCCGTTCTGAGAGACATCCGTACCAGGGTGCCCGCGGAGCACCTCGCTGACCGTGACCGCTCCCGAGCGCTCGATCTCTTCGCGTGTAATCACATCGACGGGCGCGACCGCCTCGTCGGCGACCTGAGCGCTGCGCGTCGCGGTCACGATGACGGGATCGACGGAAATCGCTTCCTGCGCGTTCGCGGTGGACCCGATCAGAATGGAAGCGGCGACCGCCGCCTGGAAGGGCGTTCGATAATACATGCGTTATCCCCCGGCGCTCACCCGCGCCTTGTGGTGGTCGGCGGATGGATGGGGGACGACTAGGGATTCGCGCGGCCTTTCGGCAGCCCGGTCCAGGCGCTCCCCGCACCATCCAGGATTGCGTCAGGCCGGTCTCCGGGCTCGCGAGTGGATCGTGGATCCGGGGTCGTTGCCTTCCCATGCCCGAGGGCACAGTGGCCGTGAATTGACCCTGGGAAACGAATCTCGAGTCGTTTCCCGTTCGCTTACCGTTGCGGGGGCAGCGCCGGACTTGTGCATGACGAGCACGCACCGGCTTCCCGTTTATGTCCAACGAACGATTGTTCGCCGGATCACCGGACGCAAGAGCGGCGTACCGTAGTGGACGCCGTGATCGGGGTCAAGTTTGCGAATGGATGATTGAAGCAAAGCACAGCATGCGAAGAATGCAAGATCGAGGCGTATCGAATCGTGCTAATCCCACTTCAAGCAAAGCCTCACTCACCGCCGATGAGAATCATCTTTCCGGTGTTCGGATCGCGATATACCTGCCCGACCGGCTCGTAACCGCTGCCGGCTTGGCCGGCTCCTTCAGGCACTTCGGGGAGCTCGCGGCCCTCGCTCACCTCGCGGCCGCCGTCGCGCTGCTGCGGCCTATCGGACGCGACCAGTGCGGCAATGAGACCACAGGCGAATACGAGCATGATGTCGACCAGGTTGGACATCGGACCGAGTGGTTCGTCATCGGCCTCATCGAAGCGCGATTGCGACCAGTTACGCCGGCGCATCGTTGCGCTCCAGATCGGCGATGACGCGGTCGTACCAGCGCCGCCGAATGCGCCCGAGCACGAAGCCGAGGACGCCCACGGCCAGGCCGATCACGGTGGTGTCGAAGGCCACGCTGACGGCACGCGCCAAGATCTCGAATTCGCCGCGTCCGAGTGCGGCGATACCGGGACCGAGTGGGATCAAGGTGCCCATTAGCCCGAGCATGGGCGCGATGCGTGCCAGGATGTCGACACGTTCGATGCGCCGTCGCCCGTAATGCTCGATGGCCTCGATGCCGCCGCTGCGGCGCAGCCGCTCGAGGCCGCCGAATCGTTCGCCGAGGGCGAGTCCCGTCTCCCAGATCGCGATGGCTACGAGCGTCAGGAGCAGGGCGATCGTCGGCACCAGCAACCAACGCGTGAACTCGTGCGCTAGGGGTACGAGTGCGGAATCGAACATGATGTTCTCCGAGTGGTTAACGATGAGGCGCCCGGCGCCGCTGCGCGGTACCGGGCGCCCATATCGGCGATCGTTGTCGCTGTACGACTAGCGAACCCGGCCGGCCGGGCCGCGCAGGCCGACCGCCAGCCCGCCGATGAGTGGTAACGCGCCCAGGATGGCGGCCGCCACGACCGTCCAATCGAACGGCGTTTCCGATTCAGTCGGCCGTTGTTGGGCCTGCTCGGACTGCGGCTCGGTCTGTTCGAGCTCCTGCGCCTGGGCCTGCTGCTCGGGTTGCGCCGACTCGATTTCCTGCACCGTGCTCGGGTCGGTCTCCGCCTCGGGCGTGTCGACACGCGCGGCGTCGCGCACCTGGCGCAGGCCCTCGCGCTGCTGCGGGGTGAGCTCGGATTCGATCCAGTCGAGCATCGGGTGATCCGGGCGCGTGTGCCCGCTGCCGGGGAGTCCGTGCTCGATGACCATCTGGGCGAACTCGCGTGCGATCTGCTGCGTGGTCTCGGCCGAGGCGTTCCAGAACTCCTTCTCCATCGCCACCAGCATGATGGCGAGCATATTGGTCTTCACGTGCGCGCTGGGGCCCTCCTCGAGGAACTGATCGAGACCAAGCCCGTGCTTGTCGTCGACGTAGACCGACTTGATCTCCTGCCACATGCCGTCGGTGATCATGTCGGGGTTCGTGACCTGCCAGCCCCAGAAGTTCTCAAGGAAGCGCGAGCCCATCGTGCGGGCGCCGTCGTAGCCGTGATCCATGAGCGGCTTGATCCAGGCCGGATTGAGATAGCGGCCCTGGAGTTCCGAGAGCACGGCGCTCTCGAGGGCGTCGATGCTGGGATCGTCCGGGTCGGAGTGATCGACCACGCGGTTGCGCGGCGCCTGCCCACCGACGTGCTCGACGGCGAGATTCAACCCGCCCAGGTAATCGAATGCGTCGTTATTATCGAGCAGGCCGTACAGGTTGCTCGCACGGCCGAGATAGCTGCGCTCGACGTTGCCCAAGGCCTGACGGAACGCCCCATGGGCGGAATCGCCGTGCACGCCGTCGCCGTAGGCGTGGCCCATGCGCTGTAGATAGACGTCGGCCAGTTCGGTGCGCTCCTCCCAGGCACCCGAGCGCTCGGCGAGTCGATTGACCCCCGCTCCGTAGCCGCCGGGCGCATCGCCGAACACGCGCAGGGCGGCCTGCCGGCCGGCCTTCTCGGGCGCCGTGCCTTGCTCGGTGGCGCTGCGTGCCGCAGCGATCCAATGCTGGGCCACGCGGTTGCGCTCGATGGGCTCGTTGCCCGGATTGCGCAGCTCCCCGAGCGGTTCGAGGGCGGCCGCGAGGGCGGGGCGCAGATCGGGATGCTCCCGGCGAATGGTCTCGCTGGCGCCGTCGAGCGCAAGCAGGACGGCGCGGTCGAGCCAGATCAGCAGGTTCGAGTACAGATCGCGGAACAGCCCCGAGGTGGTGAAGACCACATCGCGGCGCACGCGCTCGGCGAGCTCCATCCGCTCGATGCCCTGCAGGATGCCGCGGCTGTTCCAGACCGGCTTGATGCCGAGCATGTCGAAGCCGAAGGCCACCATCGCGCCGTTATCGCGCACGGTATCCGAAGCCCAGAGCACGACCGCCTCGTTGCCACGCCCCTCGTTGTCGGCGCGCGCATCCGCGGCCATCTCGGAGCCCAGCTCCCAGGCGAGCCGGGTGGGTATGAGGCTGCCGTCGAGCGCGTGGAAATTGCGCCCGGTCGGCAGCACCTCGGGCGAGCGCACGGGGTCGTTGCCCTTGCCCGGTGCGATGAAGCGCCCGTCCAGGCCGGCGAACAGCGCGTCCATCTCGCGCTCGGGCGAGGCGGCGAGCTTGGCGCGGGTATCGTCCTGCGCGGCGTCGCCGATCGACTCCATCATCGTGTCGAGGGCCTCGTCGTCCCAGGGGCGGCCGAACACGTGCAGCCCCATGGGCATGTAGTCCTCCTGGATCTCGGTCAGGTAGTGCCCGACCTCGTGGACGAACATGGGGTCGTCGAGCTGCTCGTAGCTGACGTCGCGCGTCTCGAGCACGTCCTGCATGTTGGCCTTGAGCGCTTCCTCCATCTCGAGCTCGGCGACGAGATCGCGGATCTCGGCGACTGCGCGCTTCTGCGCCGGCGTCTCGCCGGAGCCGTCGGGGGTGGACTCGAACGACTCGATGAGCTGGCGCAGCTCGAGTAGCCGGTCGTATAGCGGCGTCGTCGCCAGCGGGGGCGTGAGGTGATCGACCATCACGGCAAGGCCGCGGCGTTTGGCCTGGATGCCCTCGCCGACGCCGTCGACGATGTACGGATAGATCCCGGGCAGATCGCCCGCGACCAGCGCCGGATAGTCCGACCCGGTCAGCCCCACGCTGTGGCCGGGCAGAAACTCGTAGGTCGAGTGCCGGCCCAGATGCACCAGGGCGTCCGCCTCGAAGTCGTTCTGCAGCCATTCATACAGGGCGAGGTATTGGTGCGGCGGCGGCGCCGTGGTGTTGGCGTGCAGCAGCTCCTCGTCGAGCTCCCAGCCGCGCGGCGGCTGCGGCCCGATGAACACGTTGCCGAACTCGATTCCGGCCAGCAGCAGCTCGCCCTCGTGCGCCATGATGTAGCCGGGCGGATCGCCCCAGCCTGAGAGCGCCTCGATGCCGGTGCGGTTGAGCGCCGCGGTCAGCGTCTCGATGTCCGACCGATTGTCGGCACCCTCGATGTACGCGTCATAGGCGCTCTCGAGTTGCTCGAGGAGGTCGAGCGCGCGCTCGCGCGCCTCGTGCTCGATGCCCTCGAGCATATGCCGCATGTCGCCGATCGTGCGTTCGGCGAGGCGGCGGGCGATGTCGATCTCTTCCGCGTCCAGGGCCTGCTCGACGCGCGGCGTGAGGGCCGCGAGCGGCCCATCGATGACCTCGCGACGCACGTCTTCGGCCAGCGTTTCGAACCACTGACGGTACTCGTCGCCGCTGACCGTGGTGACCCGTTCGCTCATGGCGGCCAGCGCTTCGCGGTTCTCGGGCAGGTTCACCGCGCGCTCCTGCATCCGGTCGAGCAGCGCCTCGGGCGACTCGGGCAGTTCGCCGACCGTGTAGCCGCGGGCCTTGAGCTCACGCAGCGTGTCGTAGAGCGACTCGACCACGTCGAGGTTGTCGGCGCCGATGTTGTGCCGCCCCGGCGGGTGGTTGTAATAGATCAGCGTAATCTTCTTGTCGGCGTTGTCGGTCGTGCGCAGCGCGTACCAGTTATCCAGGCGTGCCGCCACATGCTCGATCTGCTCGTCGATCGGATGGAGCACGCGCATGCGGATCCCGGTCAGCTCGTCGATCCGTGGGGGCTCGGCGGCGGCGACGACCATCGGCTGCGACTGGCCCTGGACCTCGGGCATCGCCACGCGGTAATGCACGCTGTCCCAGGGCAGGCCGTCCGGCGAAAGGCGCCAGCGCGCCTCGGTTCTTTCGGTTAGACGCACGGCCTTGAGCACGGGCACGTCCAGGTCCGTGAACGCCTCGATGGCCTGCTCCCGGCCCTCGCCGCCGCCGACCACGAAATCCTGCAGGGTCACCACACCGGCGAGCGGCGCCGGCGCGAGCCGGTCGGCGAGCGTCGCGACGGCCTCGACGCTGGGCTCGCCCCATTGCGAGAACACGGACACGCACTGCAGACCGCGCGCGCGGACCTGCTCGCACATGGCCTCATGGACGGCCCGCTGGCCGACCCGGTCGCCGGTGTCATAGTCGAGCACTGCAACCACGCCGGCGTCCGGACTCAGCTCCAGGGCGCTCTCGGCACGCATGCGCCCCTCCTGGTAATAGCGCACCGCTGCGCGGTCGACGGGGGCGGGCGCGCTGACGTCCGCAGACGGGCTCAGCAGCCACGCGATCAGGCCGCGCAGGTTCTCGCCGCCGCGTGCCTGCCAGTAATGCCGTCCGTGGAGCCAGTCGGATTGCTCGGGGAAGCGCTCGGCGAGCTCGGCGAAATGGGCCGAGAGGCTCTCGTCGGCGTCGGGTTGGCTGGTCAGCGCCTGCAGGCGCTCGGCATCGGCGTCGGCCAGTGGCTGCTCGCCGCCGATGCGGCTGGCGGTGGTCAGCCGCCGGTCGGACGAGACTGCGAATACGGTGGCCTCCGCCGGCGGCGGCTGTGATTCGAGCAGGCGCACGAACCTGGGCGCGGCTTCGCCGAACACGGCGCCGAACAGCAGGGCATCGGCATCGGACCAGAGCTCTGCGACCGCCGTGTCCGTCTCGCTGGCGAGCTGCTCCGGCGTGCGCAGCACCAGCTCATGGCCGGGATGGTCTTGGTCGAAATCTTCGGCTGCGGCGGCGAGCGCGGGGGCCGAGCGCTCCGAGACGATGCCGACTAGCTTGGCCGCATGGCCGGGCGCTGCGACGGCGCTGAGCAGGAGCCCAGCGAACAGCCGAGCGGCGATGGGAAATCGCATGGTTGCCTCCCTCGTGACGGGCGGGAGGGAGGCGGAAGGGCATCGGGCCACGGCCGCCGGTACCCGCCCGCCGCAGGTCCGTACGCGTTCCGGGCCGGTCTCCGGA
Source organism: uncultured Ectothiorhodospiraceae bacterium (assembly GCA_964625925.1). Taxonomy (GTDB): domain Bacteria; phylum Pseudomonadota; class Gammaproteobacteria; order XJ16; family Halofilaceae; genus Halofilum. The sequence goes on from CAZVBX010000012.1 coordinate 40,747, forward strand.
CTCACGGGCGGTCGACAGCGTCGACACTGGTGCGAAGGCCTTCCCACGCTCGTGCGCAGTGGCTGGCTGCCGTACACGGCAGCCCAAACCGCACCCACCCGTTTACCGTTGCGGGGGCAGTGCCGGACTTGCGCCTGGGCGCGCACCGGCTTCCCGTTTCAACCCGCTAGTGGGCCATGCGGGTCACCCGAAACAAGCGGGGCAAACTACGGTAGGGCCCGCCAGGGGTCAAGCGCGCTCGCGCTAGCGTCGGGTTTTTCGGCCAGGCTCCTTAGCGATCGGGGCGCAGGAACGGGTCGATTAGCCTCGCGACCGGCGCCGGCGTTTCCATGTGCAGGTGATGATTCCCTGGAAGCCGGTGTACCCGGGCGTGCGGCAACGCCGCGAGCCGCCGTGCGGCGCTTGGCTCTGCGGGCGCGATAGGGCCTGCTTCGGCCGCGAGCACCAGCACGGGGACGTCGATCGCCGCCAGAAAGGCCAGCACCTGTTCCTCCGTCAGGCGGTAGGGGCTGGGCCAGCGGAGTCGCGCGTCACTGCGCCAGCGCAGCCCCTGTTCGTCGCCCATGGTGGCGCGTTCGGCCAGGCGCCTTGCGGCGGACTCGCTGAGCCCGCCGACGGCGCGCCGCGCCTGAACGGCCTCGTCCAGTGTGGCGTAGCGGCGCGCCGGGCGATTCCCCGCGCGGGCCTCGCGCGCCAGGGACCGCGCGAGGCGCCCCGGGGCTTGGGCGGGCTCCTCGCTGAGCGGGCCGAGTGACTCGATCATCACCAGCCGCTCGATCCGTTGCGGCGCTGCGGCGGTCAGCACGGCCGCGACCGAGCCGCCGAGCGAATGCCCCAGCAGGGCGAAGGAGGCCCAACCCAGGGCCTCGGCTGCGGCGAGCGCGTCGGCGGTGTAATCGAGCAGGTGATACGGCGCACCCGGCGGACGATGCTGCGAATGGCCATGGCCGGGCAGGTCGAGCGCGACGATCCGCATGCCCGCCAGGTGCGGCGCGAGCGGATCGAAGCTCGCGGCATTGTCGAGCCAGCCGTGGAGGGCGAGTACCGGCGTGCCGTCGGGCGGCCCATGGGCGCGGGCGGCCAGGCGCAGCCCGCGGACATCGAGCGTCAGTTCTTCGGCGGGCGGGCGTTCCATGGGGTCCTCGGTTGCGGCCTACGCGGGGAGGAAGGCGCGGCGTTCCCCGAACGGCACCGCTTCGATCGGGTGATGGTACAGCCGTGTGAGGTGCCCCGGCGTCAGCAACGAGGACACCGGACCGTGCATGGCCGAACCGTCGCCGAAGATCAGCATGGTGTGATCGCAAAAGCGCGCCGCCAGGTTGACGTCATGCAAGGCCATCACGAGCGCCCCGTCGCGCGCACGCGACTGCTCGCGCATGCGCGCCAGCAGCCGGATTTGATAGTGCAGGTCGAGATGGTTGGTGGGCTCGTCGAGCAGATACAGGGACGGGTTCTGCACCAGCAATGTCGCGAGCGCGAGCCGGCGCCGCTCGCCGCCCGAGAGGGTGTCGATGGCGCGCTCCTCGAAGCCTTCGAGCTCGACCTGCGCGAGCGCCGCCCGTGCGCGTTCGCGGTCGGCTGCGCCTTCCCACTGCCACGGACCCAGATGCGGGTGGCGGCCGATCAGCGCCGTTTCCAGCACATTGGCCGGGAACGGATCGTGCGACTCCTGCAGGAGAATGCCCAGGTGCCGGGCCATCTCGCGCCGGCGCCAGGCCCACAGAGGGCGCCCGGCGACGTGGATCGCGCCCGCGCTCGGCGGGCGCAGGCCGGCGAGGGTATGCAGCAGCGTCGTCTTGCCGGCGCCGTTGGCACCGAGAATGGCCCAGGACTGGCCGGGCTCGATCGCGAGGTCGAGGCCATCCGTGATCCGCTTGCCGCCGATCTCGACCGCCAGCCGTTGTGTCGCCAGCAGGCTCACGTGCCGGTCCCGCGCGGTCCGCGATGCAGCAGATACAGGAACAGCGGTACGCCCAGGAATGCCGTGATCACGCCGACCGGCAACTGCTGTGGGGCCACGATCACGCGCGCCAGCGCGTCCGCGAGCATCAGCAAGGCGCCGCCGCCGAGCACGGATCCCGGAAGCAGCCAGCGGTGATCGGCGCCGCCGATCAGCCGCAGCATGTGGGGCACGACCAGGCCGATGAAGCCGACCGTGCCCGCCAGGGTGACCGCGGCGCCGGTCAGCAGGGAGGCGAGCACGTAGATCGCGATCCGTAGCTGGCCGGTGGGGACGCCGAGCGAGCGCGCCTGGAGGTCGCCGCGGGCGAGCAGGTTCAGCGAGCGGCCCAGGGCGAATGCCGCCGCCAATCCCACGAGCAGCAGCCCGGCGGTCCAGCCGGGCCCGCGGGCGTGGGCCAGATCGCCCATGAGCCAGAACAGCATGCCGCGCAGGTTGCTGTCCGGGCTGGTCGCCAGCAGGAATGAGATCACCGCGCCCCAGCCGGCTGCCACGACCACCCCGGTCAGCAGCAGCCGGGTCGGCGTCCAGCCGCCGCGGCCGTGTGCCAGGCCGAACACGAGCAGGGTCGAGCCGAGTGCCCCGACGAAGGCGTTGAACGATACCCAGGCCGCGGCCAGGCCGGCGAGCATGGTCGCCAGCGCGGCGACTGCGGCGCCGCCGGAGATCCCCAGGATATAGGGATCGGCGAGGGGGTTGCGCAGCAGCACCTGCATCAACGTGCCGGCGAGCGCGAGCAGGGCGCCGACCACGAAGGCGGTCAGCGCCCGCGGCAGGCGCAGCTCGCGCACAATGCGGCTCGCGGTGTCACCGCTGTCGGCGCCGGTGAGGGCGTGCCATACCGCGCCGGGGCCGATCTCGACCGGGCCCGCCAGCAATGCGAACGCCAGGCTCGCCAGCGCCAGCAGGGCGAGCAGCGGGAGTTGCCAGCGGGCGGCGGATAGCGGCGAGGCGGACATGGCGCGCGATTATGACAGGCGCGCCAAGTCCTGCCAGCGGCGCAATCGCGTGCGGGTGGCCGGTCGCGGCCCCGGCGGCTCCCGGGCGCCCGGCGGGGTAGGCCGGACGGTACTGGATGCCGGCAGATTTGCTACAATGCGCGGCCTTTTCCCACCGCGTTCGGCACCGATACCCCTATGGCGACGAAGAAGGAGCAGCGCCCCTCTCTGGTCATTCGCAACGCGCGCGCCGGCGACGCGCGCAAGGTCGCGCAGCTCTCGGCCAAGGTGTACGGCAGCGGTAATGGTTATCCGTCGGAGATGATCCGAGGCCAGGTGACCAATTTCCCCGACGGCCAGTTCGTCGCCGAGTACGAGGGGCAGATCGTCGGCTATTGCGCCACCTTCATCACGACCGAGCGCCTGGCCCTGGGCGCCCACCGTTGGGACGAGATCACCGGCCATGGCTTCGCCTCGCGTCATTCCCCCGAGGGCCACTGGCTCTACGGCATGGAAGTGTTCATTGATCCGGAGTATCGCAATCTGCGGATCGGACAGCGCCTCTATAACGAGCGCAAGAAGCTGTGCCAGTACCTGCGGCTCAAGGGCATCGTGTTCGGCGGGCGACTGCCCGGGCTATCACGTCGCCGCCGTCGGGACATCAAGACGCCCGAGGATTACGTCGAGCTGGTGCAGCAGAAGAAGGTCCGCGATCCGGTGCTGTCGTTCCAGCTGCGCAACGGCTTCGAGTTGCTCGGGATTCTGCACAACTACTTGCCCGAGGACACCGAGTCGATGGGCCATGCGGCCCATCTGGTCTGGCGCAATCCGCAAGTGCGCCAGGATCTCCAGGACGATCAGAGCGAGCGCAGCAATCGGCTGCCCGATTCGATTCGGGTCGCTACCGTCCAGTACGAGCTGCGGCGCGTATCGTCGTTCGATCAGTTCCACCAGTACGTGGAGTACTTCGTCGACGTGGTCGCCGACTACGGCGCCGACTTCGTGGCTTTCCCCGAGCTGTT
>CAZVBX010000013.1:0-43313 GCA_964625925.1 uncultured Ectothiorhodospiraceae bacterium
CGCCGCGTCGTTGCTTCGCTGCGCTCTCAATGACGTTCCTGTCGGCTCCTCGCGACGACTCGTCCCGTGGGTGCTCGCCCCGGCAAGCGCTCTGGGATTCCGTGCGACCGGCCCACCCCCAATGACGAGTCATTGCGAGCGTAGCGAAGCAATCCAGTCGCTCCCGGGGTACAGCGTAGAGCCAAGGCCTTCGCCCCGACGCTGGGTCGCCGCGTGGGATGCGCGGACCCGATACGCAGCGTTCTGCCATTCCACGCGACACGCCCAACCGAACGCACATGCCGGTGTGCCGTTACCGCGCCGCTGCCGGCGACCCACCGCAAGAGCAGGAGAGACTAACGGAGGCCGTGTCGCCGCGCCCGGATCGGGCCTCGTCGGCCGCGTCAATGCGGAATCCGGCGCCGGCATTAGATGGACGCCCGTGTTCCTCATCGGTTTGGGTGAGTAAGCCGCTCCTACCATTCGTTGTGCGCTTCGTGGGGCGCGGCCGTCGCGCACGAAGTCAAGCGGTCCGGGCATTCGGCCGGCAGGGCGCGGGACCCTGGTTCGGCCTCGATGCGGAGCGCCGCGCCGTTTCGCTCCACGGGTCCCGTTTGGCGAGGGCGGGGCGGGATCGCAGGCCGCGGGGGCGATGAGCCCGCGCGAATTTCTTCGCGCGGGCCAAGGCGGCTACAATGCCGCCACTCGCCACGGTCGCCATAGGGCCCACAACCGGGTATGAAGATCATCATTTGCGGTGCCGGTCAGGTCGGCGCCTCGGTGGCGCACAACCTCGCCAACGAGGACAACGACATCACGGTGATCGATACCGATCCCGCCGTGCTGCAGGGCCTGCAGGACCAGCTCGATCTGCGCACGGTCCATGGTTCGGCGCCCGATCCGAGCGTGCTGCGCCGCGCCGGTGCCGACGACGCCGACATGCTCCTGGCCGTCACCAGCAGCGACGAGGCCAACATGATCGCCTGCCAGGTGGCCTACACGCTGTTCCACACCCCGACGAAGATCGCGCGCCTGCGCGGCGCCGAGTACCTGGCCGAGAACCGCCTGTTCGCCCAGGACGCGATTCCGATCGATGTGCTCATCAGCCCGGAGCGCCTGGTCACCACCTATATCCACCGGCTGATCGAGCATCCGGGCGCCTTGCAGGCGCTCGATTTCGCCGGCGGCCGGGTGCGCCTGGTCGGCGTCAAGGCCTATCACGGCGGACCGCTGGTCGGGCACGCGCTGCGCACGCTGCAGGAGCACATGCCCAGCGTGGACAACCGCGTGGCCGCGATCTATCGCCAGGACAGCGCTATCGTCCCCACCGGCGACACCGTCATCGAGGCGGACGACGAGGTGTTCTTCGTCGCCGCCCACAAGGACATCATGGCCGTGATGTCCGAGCTGCGCCGGCTCGACCGGCCGGTCAAGCGCATCATGCTCGCCGGTGGTGGCAATGTCGGGCGCAATCTGGCGCAGATCCTGGAACAGGATTACCGCGTCAAGCTGATCGAGGCGCAGCCCGAGCGCGCGCGCTACCTCGCCGAGCATCTCGAGCGCACGATCGTTCTGCACGGCGATGCCGCCGATCGCGAGCTGCTGCTCGAAGAGAACGTCGAGGACATGGACGTGTACTGCGCCCTGACGAACGACGACGAGGCCAACATCCTGTCGGCCATGCTGGCCAAGCGCATGGGTGCGACCAAGGTCATGTCGCTGATCAACCGGCCCGCCTACGTGGACCTGGTCGAATCGGGCATCATCGACATCGCCATCTCGCCGCAGCAGGCCACCATCGGCTCCCTGCTGACCCACGTGCGCCGCGGCGACGTGGTGGCGGTCCATTCGCTGCGGCGCGGGGCCGCCGAGGCGATCGAGGCCATCGCCCACGGCGACCGCCATACCTCGCGCGTGGTCGATCGGCGCATCGACGAGCTGCCGTTGCCCAAGGGGGCGAGCATCGGCGCCGTGGTGCGCGACGATGAGGTGATCATCGCGCACGACAACGTGGTCATCCGGTCCGGCGACCACATCATCCTGTTCCTGGTCGACAAGAGTCGCATCCACGAGGTGGAGCGGCTGTTCGAAGTCAGTGTGACCTTCGTCTGACGGCGGGGAGCGTCCGGCCCGGCGTCCCGGAGAACTCGAAGATCAACCCCATAGGCCGCTAGGGATGCACCTGCTCGTCGTCCAGAAGATCCTCGGGCTGCTGTTGATGCTATTCAGCATCACCACGCTGCCACCCGCGCTGATCGGCTGGTACGATGCCGATGGCACCGCCGTGCCCTTTCTCGAGGCCGGCGCCGTCATGCTGGCGCTGGGCGCGTTGTGCTGGCTGCCCGCGATGCGGGCCCGCCGCGGGATGCGCCTGCGCGAGGGTTTCATCGTCGTCGCGCTGTTCTGGACGGTGCTCGGCGTCGCCGGCGCCATACCGCTGGTGCTGACCGAGGGCCCCGGGCTGTCGTTCACCGACGCCGCCTTCGAATCGATCTCCGGACTGACCACGACCGGCTCGAGCGTATTGCTGGCGCTCGACGCGCTGCCGCGCTCGATCCTGTTCTATCGCCAGCAACTCCAGTGGCTCGGCGGCATGGGGATCATCGTGCTGGCCGTCGCCGTGCTGCCCATGCTCGGCATCGGCGGCATGCAGCTCTACCGCGCGGAGCTGCCGGGGCCGGTCAAGGACACCAAGCTCACCCCACGCATCGCGGAAACCGCGAAGGCCTTGTGGAACATCTATCTGGGCCTGACGGTCGCCTGCTTCGCCGCCTTCTGGCTCGCCGGGATGTCGCTGTTCGATGCCATCGGCCACAGCTTCTCGACCGTGTCCATCGGCGGTTTCGCGATGCACAGCGGCAACTTCGGCTATTTCGACTCGGCCCTGATCGAGACGATCGCCGTCGCGTTCATGGTCCTGGGCGCGACCAACTTCGCGCTGCACTTCGCCGCGCTACGGCGGCGCAGCCTCGACCCCTACGGCACCGACTCCGAATTCCGCACCTACATCGGCATCCTCACCGTGGTGACCGTGCTCGCCGTCGGCTATCTGCTGATCAATCAGGCCTACACCGGCGGTTCGGTCACCTGGCACCAGGCCATCTTCCAGGTCGTCTCGGTGGCCACGACGACCGGCTACACCGTGACCTCGTTCCATGAGTGGCCGGACTTCCTGCCGGTGCTGCTGATCTTCGCCAGCTTCATCGGCGGCTGCGCCAGCTCGACCGGTGGCGGTCTCAAGGTCATCCGCGTGCTGCTGCTCTACAAGCAGGGCCGGCGCGAGCTCACGCGCCTGGTCCATCCGAGTGCGCGCGTGGCGGTGAAGATCGGCGGGCGCGCACTCGACGATCGGGTGATCCAGGGCGTATGGGGCTTCTTCGCCGCCTACGTCATGTGCTTCTCGGTCGGCATGCTGCTGCTGATGGCGGCCGGGCTCGACCAGGTGACCGCGTTCTCGGCCATGGCCGCATGCATCAACAATCTCGGCCCGGGCCTCGGCGAGGTGGCGGCGAACTTTCGCACCATCGACGACTTCTCCAAGTGGGTGCTGAGCGTCGCCATGCTGCTCGGCCGCCTCGAGATCTTCACCTTCCTGGTGTTGCTCACCCCGGACTTTTGGCGCCGGTGATGGCCCCGGCCTTGGACGCGCCGCCGTCCGCCCCCAAGTCTCCGGGACACGCTACAGGGAAGGCGATCGGGAGAGCAGGCATGGCCAACACGGTGCAGCAAGTCCGCGCGGCGCTCGAGCAGGACCGGGACATCAATCTGCATGCGCACCCCATCGAGATCGACGTCGACGAGGCCATCCGGCTGGCCGGCGAGGTCGAGGACATCCGCGCCAAGCGCAAGGCCTGGCGGCTGGCGCGGCAGGCGACCGGCCGCGACGACGTCATCGACGAGCTGACCATCGTCCCGGGCGAGGCGCGTGGCGCGGACGAACTGCGCCAGGCGGTCCTCGACACGCTCAAGCAGGAGCCGGCGTTCGCCGAGGTGAGCGTGGTCGACAGCCAGGAGCCGCCGGGCAATCCCGCGCGCCGCGGCTGGATCGGGGTCGCCACCGAGGGCGCGCGCGTGGTGCTGACCGGTGCGATCGACGGCCTGGCGCAGCGGCGCCTGGCCGAGGTCTTGTGCTGGTGGGTGCCCGGTAGCGCCGATGTCGACAACCGGATCCATGTGGAGCCGCCGGAGCCGGACACGGACACGGCCCTGGCCTCGGCGATCGGCATCGTGCTGGAGCGTGACCCGTCGATCGATGTCGACCAGGTCGGCGTGACCGCGCGCGATGCGATCGTGCGTCTCGAAGGCGTGACCGCCACCGCCGAGCAGGCGCGCCTGGCGGAGCTGGATTGCTGGTACGTACCGGGTGTCCACGACGTGGATAACCAGTTGATGGTGCAATCCGCCCCGTGAACGGCGGCTCCGCATGAACGCCGCCGCGCCCGCGGCGGCGGATTCCTCGGCCAGCACCGTCGGCGGGATGGCGTATGCCCTGGCGGCGTTCGGCCTCTGGGGCGTATTCCCGCTCTATTTCCACGCCGTGGCGAGCGTGCCCGCGTTCGAGGTGCTCGCCCACCGCGTGGTCTGGTCGGTGCTGTGCGTGGCGCTGATGCTCAGCGCCTGGCGCCAGTGGCCGGCCGTGCGCCGGGCCTTGGCCGAGCGGCGCACGCTGCTGGCGCTGACCGGCTCGTCGCTGCTGATTGCGGTGAACTGGCTGGTGTTCATCTGGGCCGTGGCACAGGGGCGCGTGCTCGAGGCCAGCCTGGGCTACTACATCACACCGCTGGTCAGCGTGCTGTTCGGGCGCCTGTTCCTGCGCGAACGGCTCCATCGTCTGCAATGGGTCGCGGTGGCCCTGGCGGGGCTGGGCGTCGGCTACATGCTGCTGCGCCTGGGGGCGCTGCCCTGGGTATCCCTCGCCCTGGCGGCGACGTTCTCGGCCTACGGGCTCGTGCGCAAGCTCGTGGCCGTCGGTGCGATCCCCGGCCTGTTCATCGAGACCCTGCTGCTTGCGCCGGTCGCGGCCGGGTACCTGCTGTGGCTCACTAGCGGCGGCGAGGCCAGCTTCGGCCGCCAGGGGATGAGCATGAGCCTGTTGCTGGCGGCGGCCGGCATCGTCACGGCGACGCCGCTGATCTGCTACACGCAGGCCGTGCGCCGGCTCCGGCTGGCCTCGGTCGGACTCTTCCAGTATCTCACGCCCACCGCCCAGATGCTGCTCGCCGTGCTGTTCTTCGGCGAGCTGTTTACGCCGACCCACGGCGTCACTTTCGCTTGCATCTGGCTGGCCCTCGCGCTCTACACCGCCAGTGCCTGGCGGGGCCGGACGCCGGCACGCCTCTAGCGATTTTTGCTAACCCGGTCCGGATCGGACTAAGCACCAATGCGCGTGATCAGGTATCGTCTCGCCACTCGATAATGACCTGACCCGGCCCTGATCCGGCTCGATTGGCGCACGCCCAGCGGTGGGTCACACGCCGTGCGCACGGGCGCCGGGCGACGCGCGGAGCGATAACAACCATGCGAGTCATAATCCTGCAGCGGGCTTGGGGGAGTCCGCGCCGGGCGGCCCTGTGCTTTGCGCTCGTGGTGGCGCTTCTGCCGGGCGTGAACGAGTCGGTGCTCGCCCAGGGCGATACGGGCCAGCTATCACTGGAGCGCGCGAGCGAAAGCCATGGCGACGATACCGATGAAGGCGGCGGTTACTGGTCGAAGTTCATCGAGATCCCGCGGCGGGCGCTCAACGGCACCAACGACGATTCGTTCTGGAATGTGCGCACCGCCACGCTCAGCGCGCTCGCGGCCGGCCTCGCATTCCGCTACGACGGCCAGATCCGCGACTGGTGGCAGCGCAAGGCACGTTCGTCCCGGGCCGACCGGATCTCCCACGCGCTCGACGAATCGGCAACGCCGGCGACCGGATTCGCCGCCGCAGGTATCGGCTGGACGGTCGGGCTGATGACCGGCGACCCCTATCTGGTCGACACCGTTTCGCTGACCATGCAGAGCGTGCTCCTGACGCAGGGGATCACGTGGTTCGCCAAGGAGACGGGCGGCCGCGAGCGGCCCATCCACAGCCCCGACGACGCCCATTCCTGGGGCGAAGACGGCAACGCGTTCTTCTCGGGCCACGCCTCGGGCTCCTGGGCGACGGCGACGACCATCGCGCGCCGTTATCCCGACAAGCCCTGGCTGCAGGCGACGGCGTACACCTGGGCCAGCGCCGTCGCCGTGAGCCGGGTGCACGACGACAAGCATTGGACCTCGGACGTGATCGTGGGGAGTCTGATGGGCTACGCCACGGCGCGCGTGGTCGTGGCCAGCTATCCCGACGAACGGCGCGATCGGATCAGCTGGACCCCGGTGGTCACGCCCCGGCTGGCGGCGCTCGGGCTGCGTTACGAGTTCTGATCCGAGGGGCGCGATCAGCCAGTTGGTGCCGGTCGCGCACGGCTGCAGCCGCTCGCGTGGCACGCGCCCGCATGGCACGCTGAGCGGGTCACGGGCAAAGTTTCATACTGAGATCGTATGAGCCGGATCGAGACTTTCGAGCGCATGCTCGAGCAGGGGCAGGACGGCGCCCTGCTGCGTTTTTCGCTGGGCAACGAGTACCTGGCGGCCGAGGACCCGGCCAGCGCCGAGGCGCACTTGCGCCGCGCGGTCGAGATGGACGCGGATTATTCGGCCGCCTGGAAGGCGCTCGGCACCGCGCTCGAGCGCAAGGACGAGCCGCACCATGCTGCCGAGGCCTGGCGTGCGGGCGTCGACGCTGCCGAGCGCCGCGGCGACAAGCAGGCCGCCAAGGAGATGCAGGTGTTCGTGCGCCGCCTGGAAAAGGCGGGCCGGATCTGATGGGGGCGGTTCGGGGCGCCCCGCCGCGGGCGCTGCTCGCACCGCGCCATTGGCCCACCTGGATCGGCGTGGGCCTGCTTTCGCTGGGGCAGCTCTTGCCGGTGGCCGTGCGCGATACGCTGGCGGCCGGCGTCGGCGAGCTGCAGTATCGTCTCGGGGGGCGCCGCCGCCGGACCGTCGAGCTGAATCTGGGCTACTGCTTCCCCGAGCTCTCCGAGGCCGATCGCGTCACGCGCGCCCGCGCGCATTTCCACGCCTGGGCCCGTGCCATGGCCGACATGCCGGCCCTGTGGTGGGACGTCCGCTGCCGCCTGCCGCAGCGGCGCTGCGAGATCCGCGGGCTCGAGCATGTGCGGGCGCAGCAGCAGGCCGGGCGCAAGGTCATCCTGCTGTGCGCGCACAGCACCGCGATCGAGTTCGGCGGGGTCGCCGTCGCCGCACGCGTGCCGCAGGCGGCCATGGTGAACCGCCTCAGCGACCCGGTGATCGATTGGCTCGTGCGGCGTGTGCGCGACCGCTGCGACGGCATCGTGCTCGAGCGCGACGCGGGCCTGCGCCCGGTGCTGCGCGCGGCGCGCTACAAGGGGGCCTTGTTCTACTCGCCGGACGAGGATTTGGGCGCGCGCGACAGCGTGTTCGTCTCCTTCTTCGATCGCCCCAAGGCGACGCTGGCCACGCTCGGCCGTTTGGCGCAAGCGCTGGGCGCGGCCGTGGTGCCGATGTTCACGTGGTACGACGCCGCCGCGCGCCGCTATCGGGTGCATCTGGGCGCGCCCCTGGACGATTTTCCGACCGGTGACGCCGAGACCGACGCGCGCGCGATGAATGCCGCGCTCGAAGAGCTGATTACGCTATGTCCCGCGCAGTACGTGTGGAGCTTCCGCCTGTTCCGCACGCAGCCCGACGGGTCGCGCCTGCAGTATCCCAAGCGCAGCGCCTGGCGGCGTCACTTGCGCCGGCGAAAGCGCCTGTAGCTCCACAGGTACTGCGCCGGCGCGATCGCAATCGCGCGCTCCACCTCGCGGTTGACCGCGGCCGCCGCGACGCCCAGATCGGCATCGGCGATGGCGTCATGCGCGCGCCAATAGTGCAGCCGGAATCCCCGCCCTCGAGCCAGGCGCTCCATCACCACCATCACGACGGGCGCCTCGTGGCGGCGCGCAAGACGGCTCAGCAGCGTCATGGTCGGCACCGCCTGGCCAAAGAATGGCGCATCGATGCCGTGGCCGCTCTGCGGGCGCTGATCGGGCAGCAGTCCGACCCCTTCGCCCCGCTGGAGCGCGCGGTGCATGGCGCGGATGCCCCCGGCGTCCGTCGGCACCGAATGCATGCCCAGGCGCGTACGCGCCGCCCGCAGGACCTCACCGAAACCTTCCACCCGGGGTGGGCGGAACATCACCGTCAGCGGCACTTCGCGGCCGCAGGCCGCGCCGGCGAGCTCCCAGGACCCGATGTGCGGCGTCGCCAGCAACACCCCGCGGCCGGCATCGCGCGCCTGCTCCAGCTCTTCGCGCCCGCGGATTTCGCGCACCAAGGATCCGACCTGCGGGCCGCTGCGGCGCCAGAGCCAGGCCGATTCGGCGAAGGTGCGGCCCATCTCGATCAGCGTCGCTCGCAGCAGCCGGCGGTGCGCGCCCGTGCTGAGCTGCGGGTAGCAGTGCCTCAGATTGACCGCGCTCGTCCGGCGGGCGCGATTGGGCAGGCGCCAGTGGAGCCAGCCGAGCGCGCCGCCGCCGGCTTGGGCAGCGCGAAACGGCAGGGCGGAGAACAGCCGTAGCAGCGCACGGGCCAGACGCGCCTTCATGCGCGCGAGATCGGGAAACTCACCATGGCGCGGACCTTAGCGGCGCGGACTGCGCGGGGCAACTGAGCGGGCCGCGGACTGCCCGGCGATGCGCGAGGGATAAAAAAAGCCCGGCCTACGAAGGCCGGGCGTTGCCATCCTAGCGAGAGGTAGAGCAAGAGCGTCCGTGAGCACGTCCTTTTTCGTTGTCGCCGTCGCGGATTGCACCCGGCCGCTTTTCGGGCCCACCCACGTTGGTCCGATCCTTTGAAGGACCCGGCGTTTCGGCCCCTCCGTTGGTATACGTACGATGGCATCGGCGTCGGCCCGGGTCATGTCTAGCGGGCGGACAATCCGCTGTGGACTTTGCGGACAACCGTTGTCAGTCTTGACCTACCCGGGCCTGTCGGCTCCCGCGATCGCGGCCCGCGATCGCGGGAAGTGTCAAGAGGCCCTAGCAAGGCGCGCTTGCATCGGCCGCTGCCCTGCCGGACGATGCGGACGTCCATGGACGAGGGCGCTCATGCGTTCGCTCTATCCGCACTCGGAGCCCCGCCGATGCCACAGCCTGGCCGTGGGCGAGGGCCACGCGCTGCACGTGGAGGAGCACGGACGCGGCGACGGCATCCCCGTGGTGGTGCTGCATGGCGGTCCGGGAGGTAGCTGCGGCCGCTGGCACGCGCGCTTTTTCGATCCTTCGATCTACCGCGTCGTGCTGTTCGACCAGCGCGGTTGCGGACGTTCCACCCCGCACGCGAGCCTCGCGGCGAACACCCTGTGGCACTTGGTCGCCGATATCGAGCGTCTGCGCGCTCATCTCGGCGTGGGCCGCTGGCTGGTGTTCGGCGGCTCCTGGGGGGCGGCTCTCGGCTTGGCCTATGCCGAGTGCTTTCCCCAGTGCGTGTCCGCCCTGGTGCTGCGCGGCGTCCATCTGTGCCGCCGCGTCGACGTGCAATGGTTCTACCAGCAAGGTGCCCACCGGCTGCTGCCGGATTTCTGGCGCGACTTCGTCGCCCCCATTCCGGAGCGTGAGCGCGGCGATATCCTCGGGGCTTATCATCGCCGGCTGTTCGGTAGCGATGACATCGCCCGTATGGCCGCCGCCAAGGCCTGGTCCCTTTGGGAGGGGCGGGCCTCGACACTGCGCTGCGACCCCGAGGTGCTGGCGCATTTCGCCGACCCGGCCGTGGCCCACTCGCTGGCGCGGATCAAGTGTGACTATTTCATGCGCGACTGCGATCTCGATCCGGACCAGCTGCTGCGCGACGCCGAGCGGATAGCGGATATCCCGGGCGCGATCGTGCACGGCCGCTACGATCTGATCTGCCCGCTGGACCAGGCCGATGCCCTGGCGCGCGCATGGCCGCTAGCGCAATACCAGGTCGTAGAGGACGCGGGCCATTCGGCCCTGGAGCCGGGCACGGTCGACGCGCTCGTCAGCGCCACCGATCGGCTCGCCGCGACGCTGGGCAACGCCGCCGACGGGCGCTGAGGCCACGACGATGATCGGACTACTGCAGCGGGTGAGCGAGGCCAGGGTGACGGTCGCCGAAGAGACCGTCGGCGCGATCGGCGCGGGTCTGCTGGTGCTCGTCGGGGTCGAGCGCGGCGACGGCCCGGAGCAGGCGGCGCGCCTGGCCGAGCGGTTGGTCGGCTACCGCGTGTTCCCCGACGAGGCCGATCGCATGAACCGCTCGGTAGCCGATGCCGGCGGCGCCATGCTGCTGGTGCCGCAATTCACCCTGGCGGCGAATACGGACAAGGGCATGCGCGCGAGCTTTGCCAGCGCGGCCGAGCCCGAGCGCGGCCGCGAGCTGTTCGAGGTGCTGGCCACCGCCGTGCACGACGCGGGCGTCCACATCGAGACCGGCCGCTACGGCGCCGATATGCAGGTGGCACTGATCAACGACGGCCCAGTCACCTTCCGCCTGCGCGTCGCCCCGCCTGCCTGAGCCACGGTTGCCCATCGGGGGCCCGGTCCGCCCGTGGGGCGGCCGGAAAGCCGGGCCGTCTCGCGTCCGCGTCATCGAAAAAGGGACCGCTGGTGAGCCACGGCCTCTACGGGCGTTGACGCGAGCGATACGCTCTGGTCCGCTATTTACCGGACAACAAGCGCACTTCCGCCAACAAAATAATCCGCAGGAAGGTGAAGAACGTCGCCGAGATCCCCACTTGGTCTGGCGCTCATCCTGTTCGGTGTGCTCGGCTTGATCCCGGCACACGGGCTCGCGGCCCAGGGAGTACTCGTCGTAACCGGTCCGGACGGTGAGCGGATTTCACCGAACGGCGGTTCAGCCGCGAGACTCGAGGCCAGCGCGCAAGCAACCTTCGAGATGCGCCCCAGCGTCGAGAGCACCACGCGTTCGCCTTACGGCACGGGCGAGCAGACGCACCCCATCGGTTTCCAGTGCATCCTACTGCCGTCGGGCGCCGTTGTGCCCAATTGCCGGATCACGATCGAATGGCAAGCACAGGCCGGCTCCGGCGGGCACGAGCACGTGGAGGCACGCCCGCCGGGCCGGGTCGACACGGAGAATGGCGTGAGCGGCGGTTCCGTGGGGCCTGGGGGCACGAATGACACGGCGCCGACGATCTCGGACAGCTCGGGCGCCGACGGTTTGCTCGGCATCACTTACGCGGCCCCGGAGTCGGCCGGGGTGGCTTCGTTCAACGCCGTTGGACGGGCACTGATCGACGGCCAAATCCTGACCTTCGGGTTCCCTGCGTTCACGATCCGCGCGGGCCTGGACGGCATGGTTCAGATGCCCCCGAACTCCGACCGTTTCGGCACCGGTGTGGTATCGGAGGGGCACGGCGCCAATGACGGCTACGTGCTGCCGTCCACTCGCGCGGCCCTGGAGGCGGCCTGGGATGCTTTCAACGCGCGGGTGCAAGCGAGGTCGGAGGCTCCGGTCACCACCCCGCAGCTCTTCATCACATCGGCGGGACTGCCGCGCGGCGGGCTGTTCGATTTGAGTGGCATTTGGGAGCCCGGGGACGCGGACGACGGGCATGTCGGCCATAGGTTTGGACTGGATGTCGACGTAGCTCCGATGGAGAACATGTCCGACAATCAAACCCTTGCCATCGCGAAGACGCTAAAGCAATACGCGTTCGCTTTTCCCGTCGATGATGAGGCGCCCCGTAGTGAATCACCGGATCATTGGCACGCGCGGTTTACCGAATAATGGAGGGGGCTACTGCGATGACGAGATCAGTCCGAATTCTGTTGCTCACCGCTTTCACTGGTATGGGAGCGAATGTTTCCGCAGCCGAAATTACATGCCCGCCGGGGGCCGATCAGGTCGATGTCCGCGTTACCCCTGTAGTCGATTATGACGCGAAAGGAGGAACCTACACCTACCGATACATGGTACAGAGTTTGGCATCGAGTCGGTTGCCGATCGGAGATGTCACGATGGAAATCCCCAACGAGCAAGTGGAATCAATGCAATCTCCGGACGGCTGGTGGGGGAGACCTGTTCAGGGCAAGGCGCGGGCTGTGTGGTCCGCGATGCGTGTAGCGAATCCCGACCAGCCCTATGATGGTGGTGGGGTCCCCAGGAGCATCGTAACGATCGATCCCGGCGATACGCTTGGCGGATTCGCCATCGAGTCACCTCTGCCACCGGGGCCGACGTCCATTTACCTCACCGGCGAGGTCCGCATCGAGCCGGTCAGTGGCGAGCCCGAGATGGAGCGGCTTTGGGAGCAGTGCGAGACGGTGAGACAAAGCTTTTTGGAAGCGGCCAAGGAGGTTCCGACCGTCGGCCCGGTCGAGGGTGACTTCCAGCCCGTCGGCATCGACATCCATCCGGGTTCGGACGAGAACCCGGTCAACCCGAAGAAGAAGGGTGTCATCCCGGTCGCGATCCTCGGCAGCAGCGATTTCGATCTGAGCCAGCTCGACACCGCAACCCTGACGTTCGGCCCGGGCGGTGCGCCGGTGGCGAACCGGGGCCATCAGCGCCGGGACGTCGATGGCGACGGCATCACGGATCGGGTCGTGCATTTCGATGCACGTTCGGCCGGGATCGAATGCCACGACACATTGGCCTTCGTGCACGGTGAGACGGTCGGCGGCGAGGACGTGCAAGGGTTCGATACCCTGACCACGCCGGGATGCCGTGGGCGCTGACAAGCCGCCGAGCGAGCGCCAGACGGGACAAGGATGTTCCCTCGGCGCATTTTCCCCATGACCAGACTCATCCACGCCCTCCTGGTGGCAGTCCTCGCAATGGCAGCCGATGTTTCGGCGGCCGGGATCGACTGTCCGCCGGGGGCCGATCAGGTCGATGCCCGCATTATGCCGTCCGTCGAATACGATGGGGCGCGGCAAGTTCATATATACCGTTATACGGTGCGGAATTTGCAATCTAGTCAGCAGCGAGTCGAGGGCGTCACGATCAAGGTTCCGAACGATGAAGTCCGCGACGTGCGATATCCGGACGGCTGGTGGGGAAGCACGGCTTCGGGCTTTGGCGGCGAGCCACAGTTCGTTGACTGGTACGCCGTACGTGTGGCCAATCGAAACGAGCCGTCTGACGGGACCGTCGAGCCAAGCACTGTGGCGATTGATCCAGGCAATACGCTAAGTGGATTCGTCATCGAGTCGCCCCTGCCACCTGGCCCGAAGTCGCTGTACATCACCGGCGAAGTGCGCATCGAATCTGTCAGTGGCGAGCGGGAGATGGAGCGGCTTTGGGAGCAATGCGAGACGGTGAGACAAAGCTTTTTGGAAGCGGCCAAGGAGGTTCCGACCGTCGGCCCGGTCGAGGGTGACTTCCAGCCCGTCGGCATCGACATCCATCCGGGTTCGGACGAGAACCCGGTCAACCCGAAGAAGAAGGGTGTCATCCCGGTCGCGATCCTCGGCAGCAGCGATTTCGATCTGAGCCAGCTCGACACCGCAACCCTGACGTTCGGCCCGGGCGGTGCGCCGGTGGCGAACCGGGGCCATCAGCGCCGGGACGTCGATGGCGACGGCATCACGGATCGGGTCGTGCATTTCGATGCGCGCTCGGCCGGGATCGAATGCCACGACACGCTGGCCTTCGTGCGCGGAGAGACGGTCGGCGGCGAGGCCGTGCAAGGGTTCGACCCCCTGACCACGCCGGGATGCCGGGGGCGCAAGTAAGCCGCCAAGCGGGCATCATACGAGATAAGGATTCCCTACGGCGTATACCCCATGACCAGACCGATCCACATCCCCCTGGTGGCAGCCCTCGCGATGGCAGCCGATGCCTCGGTGGCTGGGATCGACTGTCCGCCAGGCGCCGATCAGGTAGATGTCCGCATCTTGCCGAGCGTCGAATACGATGCGGACCGTCGAATCTATTCCTACCGCTACACGATCCAGAGCCTGGAATCGAGCAGACAGCGCATAGACGCGATCGCGATCAAGATTCCGGGTGACAAAGTCGATGCGATGCAATCGCCGGACGGGTGGTGGGGTAGACCCGTAGAAGGCCAATCGAGCGCAGCATGGGACGCGGTCCGGATAGCCAACCCGGACGCGCCCGCGGACGGCATCGTGGACCCGAGCATTGTCGCGATCGACGCCGGCGATTCGCTCAGCGGTTTCGTGATCGAGTCGCCGCTGCCGCCGGGGCCGAAAACCATGTACGTCACCGGCGAAGTACCGCAGGTGACGGTCAGTAGCGAGCGCGAGATGGAGCAGATATGGGCGCAATGCGAGACGGTCCGGCAAACCCTGTTGGAATCGTCCAAGGAGGTCTCGACCGTCGGTCCCGTCGCGCTCGGCACCGCTCCTGGTCCGGAGGATGAGCCGAGCGGGTCCCCGGACGGCGCCTCCCGGCAGCCGCCGCGATCCCCGCCGGGCCGGCCCGACGCCATGGGGATCATCACCGGCACGTGCATCGATTGCCCATCGGAGGAAGTCGAGGAGTAGGCCGCGCGACGTGCCAGCCCTCGGAGGCCCGCCGGCGCCGGGCGGCGCGGCTGCACAAGCGGCGCCCGCGATGCGGTATGATGAAGGGCTCCCTCGACCGGGCCACCGCCATGAGCGACCGTAGCGCCGACATCCGCCGCGACACGCTGGAGACCCAGATCCGCGTGCGCGCCGATCTCGACGGGACCGGCGCGCAGGAGCTGCGCACCGGCGTGCCGTTTCTCGATCACATGCTCGCGCAGGTCGCGCGCCACGGTCTGATCGATCTCACCGTGGAGGCCGCCGGCGATCTCGAGATCGATGCCCACCACACGGTCGAGGACTGCGGTATTGCAGTCGGCCAGGCCATCGATGCGGCCCTCGGGGAGCGCCGCGGTATCGCCCGGTACGGCCACGCCTACGTGCCGCTGGACGAGGCGTTGTCGCGCGTGGTCCTCGATTTCTCCGGGCGCCCGGGGTTGTTCTTCCACGCCAGCTTCCATCGTCCGCGGGTGGGCGAGTTCGACGTGGACCTGGTGCGCGAGTTCTTCCAGGGCTTCGTCAATCACGCGCGCTGCACCTTGCACATCGACAACCTGCGCGGCGACAACGTCCACCACATGATCGAGACCATCTTCAAGGCTTTCGGCCGGGCCCTGCGCCTTGCGGCCGAGCCGGACGCCCGGCTGGGCGAGGTGTCGCCGTCCACCAAGGGCAGTCTCTGACGCGATGGGCACGGTCGTCGTCGTCGACTACGGCATGGGCAACCTGCGCTCGGTCGCCAAGGCGCTCGAGCACGTCGCCCCGGACGGCATGCGTGTGCGCGTCAGCGACGAGCCCGGTGAGGTGAACGCGGCCGAGCGCGTGGTATTCCCGGGGCAGGGCGCGGCCGGGGACTGTATGCGCGCCATCGCCGCCCGCGGCCTGCGCAGCCCCCTGATCGACGCCGCGCAGACCCGTCCGTTCTTCGGCATGTGCATGGGCCTGCAGGTACTGCTCACGCGCAGTGAAGAGAACGGGGGCACCGACTGCCTCGATGTCTTCGGCGGTGAGGTGCGCGCCTTCGAGCCGGGGCTGCGCGCTGCCGATGGCGCGCGGCTGAAGATCCCGCACATGGGCTGGAACCAGGTCGCCCAGCGCGCCCATCCGTTGTGGCAAGGAGTCGCCGACGGCACGCGCTTTTACTTCGTCCACGGTTACTATGCCGCGCCCGAGGACGACCGGTTAACGGTCGGCACGACCGACTACGGCCACGATTTCTGCTCGGCACTGGCCGACGGCAACTTGTTCGCGTGCCAGTTCCATCCGGAGAAGAGCTCGGTGGCCGGCCTGACGCTGTTGCACAACTTCCTGCGCTGGGACGGCAGCGCGTGAGGGGCGCGATCCGATGCTGATGATCCCGGCCATCGACCTCAAGGAAGGCCGTTGCGTGCGCCTGCGCCAGGGGCGCATGGACGAAGACACGGTGTTCTCGGACGACCCGGTTGCCGTGGCGCAGCGCTGGCGGGCGGCGGGCGCGCGCCGGCTGCACCTGGTCGATCTCGATGGCGCCTTCGCGGGCGAGCCGCGCCACGCCGAGACCATCGCGGCGATCGCGCGCGCCTGTCCCGAGCTGCCGCTGGAGGTCGGCGGTGGCATTCGCCTGCCCGAGACCATCGACACCTATGTCGCGGCCGGCGTGACCTGGGCGATCATCGGCACCCAGGCGGTGCGCGATCCCGATTTCGTGGCGCGCGCCTGCGAGCGCCACCCCGGCCGCATCATCGTCGGCCTCGACGCGCGCGACGGCAAGGTGGCGATCGAAGGCTGGGCCGAGGCCTCGACCCACGAGGCGGTCGATTTCGCGCGTGGCTTTGCCGACGCCGGCGTTGCCGGCATCATCTACACGGATATCGGCCGCGACGGCATGCTCGAGGGCGTCAACGTCGACGCCACCGTGCGCATCGCCCGCGCGGCGCAGGTCCCGGTCATCGCCTCCGGCGGCATGACCAGCGTGGACGACGTACGCAGCTTGGCCAGCGCCGGCGAGCCCGGCATCGCCGGCGCCATCATCGGCCGCGCGCTCTACGAAGGCACCATCGACCTCACCGAAGCCCAGCGCCTGGCCGACGACCTCGCCGCGCGTGCGAAAACCACGGATGAACACGGATGAACACGGATTCTGGAGCCGCATCGGCGCGTACCGGAGCTTCGCGGTGGATTCGCTGCCTTTCACAGCCGGCGCGAGGGACCACTACATGGACACTAGATGAATCCAACGTTGGACGAGCACTGGCCGGGGTAACCAGACTTCACCGTATTCCGGGGCAGGCCGTTCTAGCGGTCATTTCGTGTTTATTTCGTGTCCATGTAGTGGTTCTCAATAGCGCCCAATGGCGCAACGCCGAATCAGCGAAGCTCCGACGAGCTGCGCCGGGCGATGCGTTCATCCGCGTTCATCCGTGTTCATCCGTGGTTCCCTTGCGGGCAGGAGCGCGGGCCTGATGGCGCTGGCGAAACGTATTATTCCGTGTCTCGACATCGATGCCGGGCGGGTGGTCAAGGGCGTGCAGTTCGACTCCATTCGCGACGCCGGCGATCCGGTCGAGATCGCGCGCCGCTACGACGCGGCCGGGGCCGATGAGCTGTGTTTCCTCGACATCACCGCCTCGAGCGACGAGCGGGCTACGCTGGTCGAGGTGGTGGAGCAGGTGGCCTCGGAGGTGTTCATTCCGCTCACCGTCGGCGGCGGCATCCGCAGCGTCGACGACGTGCGCCGGATGTTGAACGCCGGCGCCGATAAGGTGTCCATTAACACAGCCGCGGTGCACGACCCCGAGCTGGTGCGGCGCGCCGCCGACTGGGTCGGTTCGCAGTGCATCGTGGTGGCGGTCGACGCCAAGCGGGTCGGCGACGATCCGCCGCGCTGGGAAGTATTCACCCACGGCGGCCGGCGCGAAACGGGCCTGGACGCCGTTGAGTGGGCCGATCGCATGGCCGCGCTCGGGGCCGGGGAGATCCTGCTGACCAGCATGGACCGCGATGGCACCCGCGAGGGCTTCGATCTCGCGTTGACGCGCGCCGTCAGCGAGGCCGTGCCGGTGCCCGTGATCGCCTCGGGCGGGGTCGGCGGCCTCAATCATCTCTGCGAAGGGGTCCTCGTCGGGCGCGCTGACGCCGTGCTCGCCGCCAGCATCTTCCACTTCGCCGAGCACACCGTCGCCGATGCCAAGCAGGCGATGGCCGCGCGCGGCATCGCGGTGCGCTTGTAGCCGGTGCCCTCTACCTGGCTCGACCGGCGCTGCGCCTGTGCTAGAGTGCCCGCGATGAATGACGATGTACTCAACGAGCTCGGCCGCACCCTCGCGGCCCGGCGTGACGCCGATCCGGATACCTCGTATACGGCTGCGCTGTTCGTCGGCGGCGATGCGAAGATCCTCAAGAAGGTCGGCGAGGAAGCCACCGAGGTCATCCTCGCGGGCAGCAGCGAGCCCGACGACGCACTCGTGCACGAGGTCGCCGATCTCTGGTATCACACTCTCGTGCTTCTGGCACATCGCGGCCTGGGTCCCGACGACGTGCTCGCCGAGCTGGCGCGCCGTAGCGGCATCTCGGGTCACGAGGAGAAAGCGGCGCGCGCGGACTAGCGCGTACCTGGAGACAAGCCCATGGGCGGTATCAGCATCTGGCAGCTTCTGATCATCCTCGCGATCGTGCTGGTGCTCTTCGGCGCCAAGCGCCTGCGCACCGTCGGCACCGATCTGGGGGCCGCGGTCAAAGGCTTTCGCGGCGCGATGAAGGACGCCGAGGAAGAGGAGGGCGACGACGCCAAGCAGTCGAGCGGCAATCTCGAAGGCGGCGAGTCCGAGCAGCGCACGTTCGAAGGCGAGGCGCGGCGCAACAGCGACGCTGATCGCGAGGCCTCCGATCGCGGCTGAGCGGTCCGCGACGCACGGCACGGCGGGGCCGCTGCGGGGCAGCGGCCCCGCCCCACACGATTCGCTTGCCGCGGTGCCGCCCGCGCCCGGCATAACCCACCACTTATTCTGGGCACTGGATAGCCGGCCGCATCCATGTTCGACATCGGCTTCTGGGAACTGCTGATCATCGGCACCGTGACGCTGCTCGTCGTCGGTCCCGACCGTCTGCCTGGCCTGGCGACCTTTATCGGCCAGTGGGTCGGCCGCGCGCGGCGCTTCGCCAACCACATGCGCAGCGAAATCCAAGAGGAGCTCGAGTCTGAGCACCTGAAGAGCCTGGTGAACGAGCAGAAGCAAGAGCTGCAATCGCTGCGCAGCGAGGTCAAGGGCGTGCGCGACGAGACCGAGACCGCGGCACGGGACATCGAGCGCTCGGCGCGCGGCGAGACCGGCACGGTCGCCCGCGGGGCCTCGCAGGCCGAAGGCGAGGCGGACACGCCCGAACAGTCCGCGGTGGGCCAAGCCGCGGCGGGCGACGGCGCGCCCACCGACGGCGGCGGCGCCGCGCCGGAATCATCGGCCGCTAGCGACGGCGCGGCGAGCGCCCCGGCAGCGGCCAAGAAATCGGCGGCCAAGAAATCGGGCGCCAAGGAATCGGGCGCCAAGAAATCCTCTGCCAAGAAGAGCGCCGCCAAGAAGAGTGCTGCGAAGAAGGCGGCGAGCAGGAAGAAGGCCGGCGCCAAGAAAGCGGCCGCCAAGAAGACCGGTGCCGCCACGGGCACCGCGGCTGCCGATGACAGCGGCCACGCCGGGACGGGCACCGGTGGCTCGGCGCGCGGGGATGACCAGTCATGAGCGACGAGCAGGCGCGCGATCCAGAGCAGGAAACCGGCGAGCCGGGCTCGGGGGGTGAGCCCGAGTCTACCTTCCTGTCGCACCTGGTGGAGTTACGGCAGCGTCTAGTGCGCGTGGTCATCTGCGTGGGCATCGCGTTCGGCCTGCTGTACGCGATCTCCGACCATCTCTATTCGTGGATCGCCGCCCCGCTGCTGGCCGAGCTGGCCCCGGGCACGAGCATGATCGCCATCGAGGTGGCCTCGCCGTTCTTCATCCCGCTCAAGCTCGCGTTCATGGCGGCGGTGGTCGTCTCGGTCCCGTACATCCTGTACCAGCTGTGGGCCTTCGTGGCGCCGGGCCTGTATCTGCACGAGCGGCGGCTGGTCCAGCCCCTGGTCATCTCCAGCACGATCCTGTTCTACACCGGCGTCGCGTTCGCCTACTTCGTCGTCGCGCCCATCGCGTTCCGGTTCTTCACCGGCACCGGGCCCGAGGGCGTCGACATGATGACGGACATCGCGCGCTACCTCGATTTCGTGATCATGCTGTTCTTCGCCTTCGGGATCGCGTTCGAGGTCCCGGTGGCGACCATCCTGCTGGTCATGACCGGCGTCACCACGCCGGAGGCCCTGGCCAGCAAGCGCCCCTACATCTTCGTCGGTGCCTTCGTCGTCGGCATGCTGCTCACGCCGCCGGACCCGATCTCGCAGCTACTGATCGCGCTGCCGATGTGGCTGATGTTCGAGGCGGGCGTCGTGCTGTCCAAGATCATGCGCCGGCGCCAGCGCGAGCGCGCCGGGATCGAAGACGCATCCGACTCTGACTCTGATTCCGACTCCGACTCCGAATCCTGAGCTTCGAGGAGATACGCCCCATGCATACCCTGGTGTTGCTGCGTCATGGCGAGAGCGAATGGAACCGCACCAACCAGTTCACCGGATGGACCGATGTCGACCTGACCGAGACCGGCCGCCAGGAGGCCGCGCGCGCCGCGAAGCTGCTCAAAGAAGAGCAGCTCGACTTCGACCGCTGCTACACCTCGGTGCTCAAGCGGGCGATCCGCACGCTCTGGATCGCGCTCGACGAGATGGATCGCATGTGGCTGCCGGTGCAGCGCCACTGGCGGCTCAACGAGCGCCACTACGGCGCGCTCCAAGGCCTCGACAAGGCGGAGACGGCCGCCAAGTACGGTGACGATCAGGTGCTGCAATGGCGCCGCAGCTACGCCACGCGCCCGCCCGCGCTCGAGCCCGATGACGAGCGCTATCCGGGCCACGACCGGCGCTACGCGCAGCTATCGCGCGACGAGCTGCCGCTGACCGAGTGCCTGGCGGACACGGTCGCGCGCTTCCTTCCCTACTGGGAATCGGAGATCGCGCCGGCAGTCCAGTCGGGCGAGCGTGTGCTGATCGCCGCCCACGGCAATTCGCTGCGGGCGCTGCTCAAGCATCTGGAAGGGATGGCGGACGAGGAGATCCTGGGCGTGAATATCCCCACCGGGGTGCCGCTGGTCTACACGCTCGATGCGGATCTCAACCCCATCGACAAGCGCTATCTCGGTGATCCGGACGAGGTCGCCGAGGCCATGGCACAGGTCGGCGCCCAGGGCACGGCCAAGCAATAATCCCGCAGGCGCCGCCGGTGGCCGGTCGGGGCCTCTCCGGAGAAGGCCGGCCCGGCCCGATCGGCCACGGAGTCCGGCGGATGCGATGCCCGGATGCCGCCGTGCTCGAGGAATCGCTCGGCGAGCGTCGCGGCTGCGGGAACCTACGAGCACGCCGGGCGTCAGCCTTCGCCCGGCCGCTCGGTGCCTGCCTCCCCATACAGGCGGCTGCGCTTGTAGCGCCCGTGAGCGTGGCGCAGCAGCACCATGACCACGGCCGCGACCGGCAGGCCCAGCAAGACCCCCACGAAGCCGAACAGCTGGCCGCCGGCGAGCACGGCGAAGATCACGCCCACCGGATGCATCCCGATCCGGTCGCCGACCAGCATCGGGGTCAGCAGCATGCCCTCGATCAACTGGCCTACGCCGAATACGGCGGCGATGCCGATGAGTGGCCACAGCTCGCCGAACTGGAACAGCCCGGCGATCAAGGCGGCTGCGATGCCGATCAGCGTGCCCAGATAGGGCACGATGCTGGCGATCCCGGCGATCAACCCGATCAGTAGGGCCAGGTTCAACCCGGTCAGCCACAGTCCGGTGGCGTAGATCGCGCCCAGGCTCAGCATGACCAGGAATTGCCCTCGCAGGAACCCGCCGAGCACCTGGTCGCAGTCCTGCGCCAAGCGCGTGACGGTCGGCTCGTGCGCGCGCGGCACGAGGTCGCGCATACGCTCCAGCATCAGATCCCAGTCGCGCAGCAGATAGAAGGCGACGACGGGGATCAGGGCGAGATTGGCCAACCATGCGGCCAACGCCACGCCCGAGCGCGTCACGCGGTTGAGCACCATCGTGGCGACATCGCCGGTCTGGCGCCAATGCGCTGCGAGGCTCTCACCGATACGGTCGAGCGCGAGCCGGTCGCTCAAATCCAGCCCGGCGTGGGCCTCGAGCCAGGGCAACGCCGTGTCCTGGGCCCAAGTGAACATCCGCGGCAGACTGGCCTGCAGCGCCCGCAGCTGGTCGCCGACCAGCGGTATCAGCAGGAACACCAGCCCCATCAGAGCGAGCAGCAGCAGCGCGAACACGGCCGTCGCCGCGAATGAGCGGCGCAGTTTCCAGGCCTGGAGCCGCTCGACGAGCGGATTGCCGAGATAGGCCAGCAGGGCGCCGACCAGGAACGGCATGAGAATCGGTTGCAGCAGATAGACCAGGATGCCGGCCGCTGCGATAGCGGCGATCACGGTCCAGCGCTCCGAGGCAGTCATTGCGTTATCCTTTTCCGCGCGCCCGCGGCGCCCTAGAATACGCGCTCGCGGATGATACGCCATCCGCGCCGGCCACCGGCGCTCGCAACCGGGACGACACGATCGATGAAGAAGTTCGGTATCCGCAAGACTCTCGCACCCGATCACCCGCGCCGCGAGCTGCTCGGCGACGACTGGGAGGCCTTCGACTGGTACGACAGCGCGCGCGAGCGCGACGAGGCCTTCCGTGCCATGCAGCGCGAGCATCTGTATTCGCGCCGCGGCGACGTCCCGCGGCTCGATATCGAGAAAGTGGATCGGTAGACGGATGATCCGCTGGGCGCTGATCGCCGCCGCGGTCAGCGGCATGGCCGCCGTCATCATCGGTGCATCGGGCGCGCATGCGTTGGGCGATCTGCCGGCCGGTGCGCGCAACTTCTTCGAGACGGCCGAGCGCTATCACTTCGTACACACCCTGGCACTCGCGCTCGCCGCGCTGGCGCCTGGCGCCGGGGCTCATCGGCGGGGCTGTCAGACCGCCTGCGCGCTCTGGCTCGCTGGCATCATCGTCTTCTCCGGCAGCCTGTATCTGCTCGCCCTCAGCGGTACCCATTGGCTCGGCGCGATCACGCCCTTCGGCGGCACCGCCTTGATCGCCGGCTGGGTCGCGCTGATCGTCGCCGCTGCCCTCCGTTCGGAATAGCCCGCCTCAGCGCCGCGTGGCCCGGCAAGCCGCCGTTTGCGCATATTCGTAACCGATACGATCAAGTGCAAATAACCAAATGCTGTTTTTCGATTCCGCATCAACAGTCAGTATAAGCCCCGTAACGCAGCCAACGGAGGCCAGCACCATGTACAAGCATTACCATTCCCCGCTCGACGAGGTTGTCACCGGCTGGATCGAATTCGGCCAGGCCGTCGGTGTGTCGCTGCGCAAGGTCGCCGGCCGCAGCTAATCCCCCCGCTCCCAAGCGGCCGCGGCAGCCGAACCGAAGAAGAAAGCCCGGTCCCGCTGAGCGGGGCCGGGCTTTCTTGTTGGTGCGGGCGAGCATCAGGGCGCCGACGAATCCCGGCTGGCGCGCCGCCATCCGCTCCCCGACAGCCGGCTCGAGTTAGACAGCGCCGCCAGCCGCGCGCGGCTCCCCAGACACGCCAACGCGCGACATGTAATGGTGCGGAACAAGTGCAAGTCCTGTTAAGTCCTTTTTCTCCCTGCGGTCAATTGCCAGAATAATCCCTGTAACGCAGCCAAGGGAGGCCAGCATCATGCAGAAGCACTATCATTCTCCGACCGATCAGGTTGTCACCGGCTGGATCGAGTTCGGCCAGGCCGTGGGCGCATCGCTACGCAAGATCGCCGGCCGCAGCTAAACGCGCCCAGCCAGCGCGACACGCGATCACGGAAAAGCCCGGTTCCGCTCAGCGGGGCCGGGCTTTTTCTTTGAGTGGCTTCGTCGGCGGGGCTTCCTGGGTGGCCTGGCCGCCTTAATCCGCCGGCGACGGTGGGAGATCCAGATGGTGGGCCCGGGCGGATTCGAACCGCCGACCAAGGAATTATGAGTTCCCTGCTCTGACCACTGAGCTACAGGCCCGCTTGTTGCCCCGGCGGGCTGGACCCGCAGGCGCTCACTATAGCGGCGGCGCCAGGCGCGCGTCATCCGCCGGCGGGGCTGAGGCGGGTTACGCCCGCGCGGCACGCATTCGGCGGGAGCGGCATTTGTGGGTGGGATGAGGAGCCTGGGTGAACCGCTGGGCCGCGAATTGGTCGCATGGGGCATGGAGACGCCCACGATTTGCGGGACGAGCCCAAGGAGGAGCCATGGACCCGACGTGGATTCTGGTGGCCGATGAGGCGCGGGCGCGGCTGTTCTCGGTGGACCGGCCCCTGGGAGCGTTGAAGGAGCACGAGGACCTGGTCAATCCGCCCGAGCGGCTGCCGGAGCACGAGCTCGGCACGGACGATCCGGGGCGCAATAGCTCGGGTGGGCCGGCCGGGGGCCATCGGATGGAGCCGCGCTCGGAGATCCGCGCGACCTATATGCGCTATTTCGCCCAGGACATCGCCCACCGCCTCAAGCAGGCGCGGGTGCATGGGGAGATGCAGCGGCTCTACCTGGTCGCGGCGCCGCATTTCCTTGGGGAACTCCGCTCGGCGCTGGATCGCAGCACGTCGAGCTGCATCGTCCAAAGCATCGACAAGGACCTGGTGGGGCACCGGGCGGACGATATCCGGGGGCATTTGCCGGAGAGGCTCTGACCGCCGCGGCCGGTCGCTCATGGCGGCTGGCCGCGTGTAGGGGCCGGCCGGGGCCGGCCCCTAATCGTTACGGCGGTATTATGCGGGAGCGCGGGCGTGGGGCGCCCGCTAGCGTGTCCCGTAGACGACCATGGTCTTGCCGCGGGCGTGGATCAGGCCCTGGTCCTCGAGGTCCTTGAGAACGCGGCCGACCATCTCGCGCGAGCAGCCGACGATGCGGGCGATCTCCTGCCGGGTGATCTTCACCTGCATCCCGTCGGGGTGCGTCATCGCGTCGGGCTCCTTTGTCAGGTCCAGCAGTGTGCCGGCGACCCGGCCGGTGACGTCGAGGAACGCCAGATCGCGCACCTTGACGCTGGTGCGCCGTAGCCGGGCGGCCATCTGCGAGGCCAGCTCGAATAGCATCGCGGGCGTGTGCTCGGACATCTGCTGGAACTGGCCGTATTCCGCCTCCGCCACCTCGCAGTTGGTGCGTGCGACCACCCAGGCGCTGCGCTGCGTTTCCTGGTCGAATAGTCCCATCTCGCCGAAGAACTCGCCTTTGTTCAGGTAGGCGAGCACGAGCTCGCGGCCCTCGGAGTCCTCGATCACGACGCTGACCGAGCCTTCCAGGATATAGAACAGCGAATTCGACTCGTCGCCGCCATGGAGGATCGTGGTCCGCGCCGTGTACTGGCGGCGGTGGCTGTGCTGGAGAAAGACGTCCAGCCAGGGCGGCGGCGGTGCTGGAGGCGTAATCTGGACCATGCAGGTATTCTTGACCGCAGATCCCGACGTGTCAAAGAAAGGAGCAGGCGGTGCGAGCAACGGTTACATGGCAAGGGGATGCGCGCTTCCTCGGCGAGAGCGGTTCGGGCCACCAGGTGCTCATGGCCGGGCCGCCGACCGGCGGCGGCGCGGACGAGGGCCCGCGGCCGACCGAGATGGTATTGCTCGGTCTCGGCGGCTGCAGCGCCTTCGACGTGGTCAATATCCTGGAGCGGTCGCGGCGGCCGCCGGCGAGTTGCCATGTGGAGATCGAGGCCGAGCGCGCCGAGACGGACCCGAAGGTGTTTACCCGCATTCACTTGCGTTTCGTGGTCAGCGGGGCCGAGGTGAGCGAGAAGCAGCTCGATCGGGCGGTCCAGCTGTCGGCCGACAAGTACTGCTCGGTGGCCCGGATGCTGGCCTGCACCGCGACTATCACCCACGAGTGGGAGCGGCGGGAGGCGTGAGCCGGCGCCGCGCAGCGCAGGCGTCGTACGGCCGCGCGGGAATTTGCTAAAATGAACGGTTTCCCGTCGCCTAGGCAGGCGGCGCTGAGGCGCCGACGGTGGGGCCGTCGGTCGGGTCCTAGGGGTGCGGACGCAGTCGTGCCCCGCGTTGATGGAGGGCGGCACGGTGACTGAACCGGTTAAGCGTAACATCCGGCTCCAGGGCTTCAATAACCTGACCAAAACCCTCAGTTTCAACATCCACGATATCTGCTATGCGCAGAGCGAGCAGCATCGGCGCGAGTACATCGAGTACATCGACGAGGCGTATAACGCCGAGCGCCTGACCCACATCCTGCAGGACGTCGCCTCGCTGATCGGCGCCAACATCCTCAATATCGCGCGCGAGGACTACGAGCCTCAGGGCGCGAGCGTCACCCTGCTGATCTCGGAGGAGCCGGTCACCTCGGAGTCGCTGTCGAACTCGGAGTCGCCCGGGCCGCTGCCGGAGACGGTGGTCGGCCATCTCGACAAGAGCCACATCACCGTGCACACCTACCCGGAAAGCCATCCGGACGGCGGCATCAGCACCTTCCGGGCGGACATCGACGTGTCGACCTGCGGCCGGATCTCGCCGCTCAAGGCGCTGAACTATCTGATCCACAGCTTCGAGTCGGACATCGTGATCGCGGACTATCGGGTGCGCGGCTTCACCCGGGACGTGAAGGGCAAGAAGCACTTCATCGACCACAAGATCAACTCGATCCAGAACTACATGTCGCGGGATACCAAGCAGCGCTATCAGATGTTCGACGTCAACGTGTACCAGGAGAACCTGTTCCACACCAAGATGGTGCTGTCCGACTTCGACCTGAACGACTACCTCTTCGGGGCGGGCAAGGAGGACCTCCCGCCGCGCGAGCTCGAGAAGGTGGAGCAGCAGGTGCGGCGCGAGATGGCGGAGATCTTCTACGGCCGCAATCTGGACCGCAGCCTCCGGCTGTAGGCAGCGCGCTGGCGGGAACTCGCGCAGGCGTCTACGGTCACAACCGTCGCCGGCAGTTGGGCAAAAAAAAGGGGCTTTAAAGCCCCCGCCGGTTTGTTCTTGTTGTTGTGCAAAGCCGCTTGCGCGACCCGGTTGTTGTTGTTGTTTGTTGTTGTTGTGCTTCGTGGTGCTGCGGCGGGCGCGCCGGCGGCTGCGGCGGCGCTGGGCGCCTGCCGCTGAGCCCTGCCCAGGAAAATCCATGGGCGGCGCGGCCCCGGACCGCGCATGCTTTGTAGCAACCCTGCCCCCTGGATGCAACCGCTGTGGGCGCGCTTGCCAGCGCCCGGGGTGTTCGGTATCATCGCCTGCTTTTCGGCAGGCCCGGCCCACGCGGGCGGGCGGCGTCCTATACGGATGGGCTCGGAGTCCTCATGAAAACGTTCAGCGCGAAGCCAGCGGAAGTTACGCGCGACTGGTACGTCATCGACGCCAGCGACAAGACGCTCGGGCGGCTGGCGACCGAGATCGCGCGCCGGCTGCGGGGCAAGCACAAGCCCGAATACACGCCGCACGTGGACACGGGTGACTACATCGTCGTGGTCAACGCCGAGAAGGTCCGCGTGACGGGGCGCAAAGAGCAGGACAAGTATTACCACCGCTGGACCGGCTTCGTCGGCAACATGAAGTCGGAGCCGCTGAGCAAGCTGCGCGAGCGGGCGCCCGAGCGGATCATCCAGTACGCGGTCAAGGGCATGATGCCGCGCAATCCGCTGGGGCGCGCCATGATGCGCAAGCTGCGGGTCTATCGCGGCCCGGACCACCGCCACCAGTCGCAGCAGCCGCAGCCGCTCGAGCTCTGAGCACGCGGATAACGAGGAAGATTGTCGATGCAGCAGCAAAGCTACGGTACCGGCCGCCGCAAGACCTCGAGCGCGCGCGTGTTCATGCGCCCCGGCTCCGGTCAGATCAAGGTCAACGGCCAGCCGGTGGACGAATACTTCGGTCGTGAGACGGCCCGCATGGTGCTGCGCCAGCCGATCGAGCGGGTCGAGATGGCCGACCGCTTCGATTTCCACGTCACCGTCGAGGGCGGCGGCGGCAGCGGCCAGGCGGGCGCGATTCAGCTCGGTGTGGCCCGCGCCCTGGTCGACTATGACGAGACCCTGCGCCCCGTGCTGCGCAAGGGCGGCTTCTTGACGCGCGACGACCGCGAGGTCGAGCGCAAGAAGGTCGGCCTGCGCAAGGCTCGCCGCGCGACGCAGTACTCCAAGCGCTAGCCGAGGGGAGCCGGGTGCGGATTGCCCGTGCCCGGCTGCCTTTCGTAGCATATCGGTTAACGGCCACTGGGGGATCGTCTAGCGGTAGGACTGCGGACTCTGACTCCGCCAACGCAGGTTCGAATCCTGCTCCCCCAGCCAACGCCTCGAAACGCCGCAATGGCCGCGCCACTGCGGCGTTTTTTTATTGGCCCGGCGTTCGGCGGCGCACCGTCGGCTTCCCCTGTAACGCCGGTCGCCGCGCGTTCCTGCACGCACTATGTCACCCGCTCGACACCGTCGGGTCCGGCGACGAGGATCTCGTCGGCGGGGCGAAGCGCGAAGAGGCCGTTGGTCACCACCCCGGGGATGTCGTTGATGTGGCGCTCCATGCGCAGGGGCTCAGTGACCTCGAGGTGGTGCACATCCAGGATTTCGTTGCCGTTATCGGTGACGAACCCGTGGCGCCACTCGGGCCGGCCGCCCAGCTTCATCAGCTCGCGCGCCACGAACGAGCGTGCCATGGGGATGACCTCGACCGGTAGCGGGAACCGGCCCAGCCAATCCACCCGTTTGGCAGCGTCCGCGATGCAGACAAAGCGCTCACTGGCGGCGGCGACGACCTTCTCCCGGGTCAGTGCGCCGCCGCCGCCTTTGGTGAGCACGCCGTGGGCCGTGAACTCGTCGGCGCCGTCGACGTAGAGCGGCAGAATGCCGGCATCGTTGAGTTCGAGAACGGGAATGCGGTGCGCGCGCAGGCGCTCGGCCGTGGCCTCGGAGCTGGCGACCGCGCCCTCGATCCGGGCGGCCATCGCAGCCAGCCCGTCGATGAAATGATTGACGGTCGAGCCCGTGCCTACCCCCACGGCCATGTCGTCGTCGACGTATGCGAGAGCCGCCTCGGCGGCGTGGCGCTTCTGCTCGTCCTGCGTCATTGCTGTCCCCTCGTCTCGCGGCAATCCGGTGGCGGCGTCGAACGCCGCGGATGATATAGGGGCATTATGCCCGTTCGTTGGCGGCGTCCGTGCGCTGCGGCGCGGTGTACCTCCGCCACGGGTTGCGCACGTGGAATAGGTCTCGCCGAAACACCCCGGAGTTTGAAAATTGTGTGACAGACTCCAGATCGGACGAACGGCCCGTATATCGCGCGGGGACAGCCCGCACCCCAAGGAAGCGGCTGGCTCCGGACCGGCCAAATTCCCCGGAAGCCGGCCGTATCCGCAAGGTCCCGTTCGATCGCGGGGTCTGCGGAGGCTCCCGGACGACCAGTCCATGCGGTTCCATATTGGCACAAGTGCAATTACAAAAAGGTGGTTTTTAAACCGCCGATAATGCTCCAATATAACCTCGGTCCGCCAAGCCAACCGAGGAGCCGAAGACGATGAGCATCCCCAAGACCGAACTTCCGGCCGCCGCCCCTTACGTGTCCAACGACATGGCGGTGTGGCTGGAGCGCGGCGAAACCCTGGGCCGCCTGTGGAACGTCTGCCGCGGCCGCTTCGAGCATTGAGTTCCCGCTTACGCGCGGGCAACCGCAGCCGGCATCCGCAGGATTCCATGTACTCATTCTAGCCCCGCGCACTCCGCGGGGCTTTCCGTTTGCGCACCGGATGCGGTGCCCGGACCCGGTGCCCCCGAGGGCTTCCCTGTGCAATTGCATGCCGAATTGCTACCGTAGCGCGGCCATGGACCGCTATATCGAGAAGATCCTCTCCGCACGCGTCTACGATGTCGCGATCGAATCCCCGCTGGACGAGGCGTACGCGCTGTCGCGCCGCCTGAGCAATCGCGCGCTCCTCAAGCGCGAAGACCTTCAGAGCATCTTTTCGTTCAAGATCCGCGGCGCCTACAACAAGATCTGGCGCCTGCATCGCGAGCAGCAGGTTGCGGGGGTGGTCGCCTCGTCCGCCGGCAATCACGCGCAGGGCGTCGCACTGGCGGCCAAGCGGTTGAGCCTGCGCGCGATCATCGTCATGCCGCGCACCACGCCGCAGATCAAGGTCGAGGCGGTGAAGGCGCTCGGCGCCCGCGCCGTGCTGCACGGCGACGCCTACGACGAGGCCTACGCGCACGCCCGCGAGATCGAGGAGGACAAGGGCTATCCCTTCATCCATCCCTTCGACGATCCGGACACGATTGCGGGCCAGGGCACGGTCGGCATGGAATTGTGCCGCCAGTTCGGCGACGACCTTCACGCGATCTTCGTGCCGGTGGGGGGCGGCGGTCTGATCGCGGGGATCGCCGCCTTCGTGAAATATCTGCGTCCGGAGACCAAGGTCATCGGCGTCGAACCCGATGATGCCGCCTCCATGGCCACCTCGCTTCAGCGCGGCCGTCGCATCCGGCTGGACCATGTCGGTATTTTCGCTGACGGCGTTGCCGTGGCGCAGCCGGGCAAGGAGAGCTTCCGGCTGGCGCGCAAGTATGTCGACGAGGTCGTTCTGGTCAGCACGGACGAGATCTGCGCAGCGATCAAGGATATCTTCGGCGACACCCGCACCATGGCCGAGCCGGCCGGTGCGCTCGGTGTCGCCGGCATGAAGCGTTACATCGAGCGCGAAGGCGTCCGCGACGAAAACATGGTCGCTGTGGTCGCCGGTGCGAACATCAATTTCGACCGTCTCCGCCACGTGGCCGAACGGGCCGAGCTCGGCGAGCAACGCGAGGTGCTATTCGCGGCCACGATCCCCGAGCGTCCCGGCAGTTTCCGCAAGTTTTGTCAGGCGCTCGGCAAGCGCTCCATCACCGAGTTCAATTATCGCTATTCCGACGACAACGAGGCGCATGTCTTCGTCGGCGTGCGCACCCAGGGCGGCACGGACGAGCGCCGCGATATTGTCGAAGACCTGCGCTCGAAAGGCTACGAGGTCCAGGATCTGACCGACAACGAAATGGCCAAGCTGCACGTGCGTTACTTGGTGGGCGGTCACGTCAACGGCGGCATCACCAACGAGCGGGTGCTGCGCTTCGAGTTCCCCGAGCGACCGGGCGCGCTGCAGAAGTTTCTGGACGGCATGGGTCGCGGCTGGAACATCAGTCTATTCCACTACCGTAACCACGGAGCCGCCTACGGGCGCGTGCTCGCCGGCATGCAGGTGCCCGATGAAGACGAGCGCAGCTTCCGCCAATTCCTCGACGATCTTGGCTATTTCTGGACCGAGGAGTCCGACAATCCCGCCTACCAGGCCTTCCTGCGCTAAGACGCTGTCCGAGAAACCCGCGCCGTCGCGAGGAAGTGGCACGGCGAGTCGAATGGCGGGCGCATCCCTGCGCCCGGCCGCTGTGGGCGCCGGGTTTTGTCGGATACCCTTTCTCGGCCCCGGTAACCCCCGGGCGATACCCTAGCCGCACGCTCAGGACCGCCCCCCGACCGCTATGCTCGGGCGGGGTCGTTGCCGGACTGGCGCTCATGCAGTCCCGGCGGCCCTACGCGTGCGCCGCTGCTGCGATGGGCGTACGGATGACTCGAGGACACGGACGATGACCGACGAGTTCGAGCACAGGGGGTCGGCGGACGCCCCGGCCAGCGGGGAACGCGAGCACTCGTTCCTGCGCCGCTGGTCGCGCCGCAAGAGTCAGGTACAGGCGCGCGACCCTGACCGGACGGCCCAGGACGCGGACGTCGCCGCTGCCGGGGAAGCCGAATCCGCTCGCGTGGAGGACCCGCGGGCTCAGCCGACCGACGCCGACATGCCGCCGGTCGAATCGCTCGGCGAGGGCAGCGACTATCGCGGTTTCCTCTCTTCCCGGGTATCGGCGTCGTTGCGGCGTGCCGCGCTTCGCAAGCTGTTCCAGTCGCCACGGTTCAACGTACGCGATGGGCTCGACGACTACGACGGCGACTACACCCGCTACACGCCGTTGCACG
Source organism: uncultured Ectothiorhodospiraceae bacterium (assembly GCA_964625925.1). Lineage (GTDB taxonomy): Bacteria > Pseudomonadota > Gammaproteobacteria > XJ16 > Halofilaceae > Halofilum. The sequence goes on from CAZVBX010000013.1 coordinate 31,644, forward strand.
ACGACACCCAGACCGCGCATGCGAAGTTCCAAGCCGCCCGCCTGCGCGAGCGGTTGCGCCCGGGTGCGGCCGAGGACGCGACCGTCGCTGAGCCGGCGACGCCCGACGCAGAGGGCGAGGATCCCGGCGGCCGGGGCCACAATACGCGCGGCGAATCCTCCGAGCAGGACACACGTCCGTGCGACAAGCCCGCCTGAGCCGCAGCGGGGCGACCCGCTTCCTTCGGTTCTACCGCGAACGTCCGCCTCCGCGACCGGCGACGGTGCGGGACTGCCCGTAAGCGCGTGAATTGTCGCACCGGAGCAGTGGCGCTATAGGCATAACCGATACGCCTTAACGAATCCTTACTGACGGGGGCCGGCATGGAACGCCGAGTGGCGGCACAAGCGGGCGGGCCGTACGCGCCCGCCCCGGAAACCGAGGACGTTCGCAGTGGTGTCTGGCTGTTGCTGGCAACACTGCTGCGGGCGTCTCCGGACGAGCGCATGCTCGAGCACCTGCGCAGCGGCATCACCACGACCGACGCGGACGACCCGCTCGCGGCCGCCTGGCAGCAGTTGCAGCACGCGAGCAGCGGCGCGTGCGTCGAAGCGCTCGACGCCGAATTCCACGCCCTGTTCATCGGGCTCGGCCGCGGCGAGCTGGTGCCCTATGCCTCCTGGTATCGGGCCGGTTTTCTGATGGATCGCCCGCTCGTCGACCTGCGCGCCGAGCTGGCCGCGCTCGATCTGCGCCGCCGGGACGGCAATCGCGAGCCCGAGGATCACGCGGCCGCAATCGCCGAGACCATGGCGCTGCTCACCGATCCCGACGCGGGGGGGGATCTCGCGACCCAGTCGCGGCTGTTTCACGAGCATGTCGACAGCTGGATGCCCCGCCTCTTCGCCGATCTACAGCAGACCCCAACGGCGGTCTTCTATCGGGCCGTCGGCGGCTTGGGGCAGGCCTTTCTCGAGTTCGAGCGCCGCTTCTTGGCGGAAGCCACCGCCGCCTGAGCACCCTCAGGCACCGCCGGACCTCACAGGGACGGACTGACATGACCGATCGATCTGCCATCGAAGGTGGACGCCGCGCCTTCTTCCGACAACTCTTCGGCCTCGGCGTGGCCGCGGGGGCGGGCGCGTGGGTCGCACGCCGCGGCGCCGCACCCCCGAGCGCCGAGCCCCCGGTCGCGCCCACGAGCGCCACCGCCTACCGGGAAACGGAGCACATCCGCAAGGTCTACCGATCCGCGCGCGGCTGACCCCGTCCGCACGGGAGATACGCACGATATGAAGCTGATCCGCAAGCGCCGCCCCGGAAACGCCGAGGGCGGAACGGAGCCGGCCGGCATCGGCCGCCGGGAGTTCCTGCGCCGTTCGAGCCTGTCGGCGGGCGCGGCCGCAGCCGCCGGGCTGTCTCCGGCCATGATGCGCCGTGCGCATGCCGATGAGGCGACGGACAACCACCCTCAGCCGGGGGTCCAAACCGAGGTGCGCCGGAGCATCTGCACCCACTGCTCGGTGGGTTGCGGTGTGATCGCGGAGGTCCAGAACGGCGTCTGGACCGGCCAGGAGCCCGATCTCGATTCGCCCATCAGCCTGGGCGCGCACTGCGCCAAGGGCGCGGCAGTGCGCGCGCACGGCCGTGGGGAGAAGCGCCTGCGCTACCCGATGAAGCTGGTGGACGGCGAGTGGCGCCGGGTTTCCTGGGAGCAGGCGATCGAGGAAATCGGCAATCAGATGCTCGAGATCCGCGAGCAGTCGGGGCCCGATTCGGTGTTCTGGTGCGGCTCGTCCAAGGCCAGCAACGAGGTGGCCTATCTGCAACGTAAGTTCGCCGCATTCTGGGGCACGAACAATTGCGACCACCAGGCACGCATCTGCCATTCGACCACGGTCGCCGGGGTGGCCAACACCTGGGGCTACGGGGCGATGACGAACTCCTATAACGACATGCACAACTGCAAGTCGATGCTCTTCATCGGCTCGAACGCTGCCGAGGCGCATCCGGTCTCCATGCAGCACGTCCTGCGCGGCAAGGAGAACGGCGCGCGCATGATCGTGGTGGACCCGCGGTTCACGCGCACCGCGGCCCATGCCGACCAGTTCATCCGCATCCGGCCCGGCACCGATGTCGCCTTTACCTGGGGGGTGCTCTGGCACGTGTTCGAAAATGGCTGGGAGGATCAGCAGTTCATCGATCAGCGCGTCTACGCCATGGACGATATTCGCGCGGAAGTCGCGCAGTGGCCGCCGGACGTGGTCGAGGACGTCACCGGCGTGTCCTCGAGCGAGATGTTCGAGGCCGCGCGCACGATGGCCGAGAACCGCCCGGGGACCCTCGTGTGGTGCATGGGCGGCACGCAGAGCCATATCGGCAACAACAACACCCGGGCGTACTGCGTGCTGCAGCTGGCGCTGGGCAATATCGGCGTCGCCGGGGGCGGGGCGAACATCTTCCGCGGCCACGACAATGTCCAGGGCGCGACCGACGTCGGACCCAACAGTCATACCCTGCCGGGCTATTACGGGCTCTCCGAAAGCGCTTGGCGGCACTGGGCACGCGTCTGGGGAGTCGACTACGACTGGCTGCGCGGCCGCTTCGACACCTCGCGTCAGTACGCCACGGGCGAGGGTGAGCAGGATGACATCATGCACATGGAGGGGATCCCGGTCTCGCGCTGGATCGACGGGATCCTCGAGGACCGCCAGAACATCCAGCAGAAGGACAACTTCCACGCCATCTTCTTCCAGGGCCACGCGGTCAACAGCCAGACCCGCGGTCTCGAGATGAAGCAGGCGCTGGAACAGGTCGATCTGGTTGTGGTCTCCGATCCGTACCCGACCCATCTCGCCGTCATGAGCGAGCGCCGGAACAACACCTACCTGTTGCCGACGGCGACGCAGTTCGAGCAGGCCGGTTCGGTCACGGCGTCGAACCGTTCACTGCAGTGGCGGGAACCGGTGATCGAGCCGCTGTTCGAATCGAAGCCGGACGGCGAGGTCCTCAATCTGCTCGCCCAGAAATTCGGCTTCGCCGAGCGGCTGTTCAAGAACATCCGGATCGACAATGGCGTTCCGCGATCGGAAGACCTGCTGCGCGAGATCAATCGCGGCGCCTGGTCGATCGGCTACACCGGCCAGAGCCCGGAGCGGTTGAAGCTGCACGCCAAGCACCGCGGCACCTTCAACACCACCACGCTGCGCGCCGAGGGCGGGCCCTGCGATGGCGACATCTATGGATTGCCTTGGCCCTGCTGGGGCACGTCCGAGATGGGCCATCCGGGCACGCACATCCTGTACGACATCAGTCTGCCGGTCGCCGACGGCGGGCTGCCCTTCCGTGCCCGATTCGGTGTGCAGCATCAGGGCGCGAACATCCTGGCCGATGGGTCCTGGACCGCCGGTTCCGAGATCGAGGACGGCTATCCGGAATTCACCTTCGGCATGTTGCAGGAACTCGGCTGGGATCAGGATCTCACCGAGGAGGAACGCCGCGTCATCGAGCGGGTGGCGCGCGACACCGGCGGCAGCTCCACCGAGCAGTCCGGCGAGGCGCGGCCCCAGTCGCACGCCTCGGGCACGCTTGCCCAGGTGAACTGGAAGACCGATCTATCGGGTGGCATCCAGCGCGTGGCCATCCAGCACGGCTGCGCGCCGTACGGCAACGCCAAGGCGCGCTGCATCGTGTGGCAGTACCCCGATCCGGTCCCGATCCACCGCGAGCCGCTGTACACGCCGCGCTTCGACCTTGTGTCGCAGTATCCGACGTATGAGGACCGCCAGACCTACTGGCGCCTGCCGACGCGCTATGCGTCCATCCAGCAGGGCGGCGATTACTCCGTCGAGTATCCCCTGAATTTCATCAGCGGGCGCCTGGTGGAATACGAGGGCGGTGGAGAGGAGACGCGCTCGACGGATCTGCTCGCCGAGCTGCAGCAGGAGATGTTCGTCGAGATCCATCCGGGTGACGCCAACGACCGCGGGATCGCCGACGGCCAATGGGTCTGGCTCGAGGGTGCCGAGGGCGGTCGCATCAAGATCAAGGCGATGGTGACGCGGCGTGTCGGCCGCGGCGTCGTGTGGACGCCGTTCCACTTCGGCGGCTGGTTCCAGGGCGAGGATCTGATCGACCGCTATCCCCAGGGGGCGGCCCCGTACGTCCGTGGCGAGGCCTGCAACACGGCATGGACCTACGGCTACGACTCGGTCACCCAAATGCAGGAGACGAAGGCCAGCCTTTGCGAGATCGCGCCGGCCTAGAACCGGCGCGCAACGGAGTGAGATATGGCTCGCATGAAGTTTCTCTGCGACGCCGAGCGCTGCATCGAATGCAACGCCTGCGTCGTGGCCTGCAACAACGAGAACGACGTGCCTTGGGGCATCAATCGCCGGCGCGTGCTCACGCTCAACGACGGCGAGCCCGGCGAAAAGTCCATCTCGGTCGCGTGCATGCACTGCACCGATGCGCCCTGTGCCGCGGTGTGCCCGGTCGACTGCTTCTACACCACGACCGACGGCATCGTGTTGCACGACAAGGACATCTGCATCGGCTGCGGCTACTGCTTCTACGCCTGTCCGTTCGGTGCGCCCCAGTTCCCCGAGCAAGAGGCGTTCGGCGAGCGCGGCAAGATGGACAAGTGCACGTTCTGCGCGGGCGGCCCGCCCGAGGACAACTCGGCCGAGGAATACGACCGCTACGGCGCCAATCGGGTCGCCGAGGGTAAGCTCCCCGCCTGCGCCGAGATGTGCTCGACCAAGGCCCTGCTCGCCGGCGACGGCGAGATGGTGGCCGACATCTATCTCACGCGCGTCCTCAAGCGTTCCGGCCGGCCCGATACCTGGGGTTGGCAGAAGGCCTATGGCGCCGGTCTGACCGTGAGCGGGGAGGCCTCTTGAGCGCCCGGCTGCCGTGGTTCGGCCTGTTGGCGTCGGCGGCGCTTGCGGTGACGGGGTGTTACGAGGAATCGACGCCGGCGTATTACGAGCCCGGCGAGTACAAGGGCGAGTCCGACCCCCTGGTGGAAAAGCTCGAGCAGGGTGATGCGCACCAGCAGCTCGAGCATCGGTTCGATCGGGCGGCGCGGGATCGATGAATCTGCTGAGGACACGAGCTGGCTGCCGCGTTGCGTTGCTGGTGGCGATCGCCGGGCTTACCGGGTGCGGGCAAACGATCTCGGATCCATGGGTTTCCGGCGAATGGGGCGAACGGCTCCAGGAGGACCGCACCCGCACCTACGAGCAGCAGCGGGAATTGCAGGGGCGGCTTGAAGGCTATGCCGAGCCCTACGGCTAATTCGGCTGCGCGCCACAGCGACGGAGTCGCGATAGCACTCAGAGCGATCCCGATTCGGAGGCATGGCGATGACCACTGAACAACCCGATCGCGCCACACGGGCCCGCGCCGCCCACCGGCGTGCACTCGCGTGGACCGTCCTGGCCGTTCTTCTCGGTTCCTTGGTCGCGCCGCTGAGCGGCTACGTCTACACCGCCATGGCGCAGGAGGCGGCGCCGGCGCCCCCGGGCGAAGATTTCGTGTGGAGCGGGGAGAACCCGCGCGGCGAGACTTTCCGGGAGGTGCGCCGCGGCACCGAGGCGACGACCACGGCCTTCGGCCCCTACATCACCGACGAGTTCATCCACAACGGCGGCGAGAACTGGCGCAACCTCCGCAACGGGCCGGTCGCGAGCGTGACGCCCTGGTTCATGGCGCTGGCCGTGCTCGTGCTGGGCGCATTCTATTTATGGGTGGGTCCCGAGCGCGTGGAACAGCCGCCCACTGGCCGGGTCGTGCAGCGCTGGACCACGTTCGAGCGCTGGCTGCACTGGTTCGTCGCCATCACGTTCATCCTGATGGCGATCACGGGACTCAGCCTGCTTCTGGGGCGGGCCATGCTCATCCCGATCCTCGGTCATGAGGGATTTGGCGGCTGGGCTTTCTTCTCCAAGTATCTGCACAACGTGCTCGGGCCGTTCTTCTTCGTGGGACTGTTGCTGATGATCGTCGTGTGGATGCGCGACAACCTGCCCATTCGGGCGGATATCGACTGGCTGATGAAGGCGGCGCGTCTGCGCGCAGGCAAGGCGTCCGCGGGGCGCTTCAATGCCGGCGAGAAACTGTGGTACTGGTTCATGGCCGTTGGCGGGATTCTCGTCTGCGTCACGGGCTTGGTGCTCGACTTCCCGCTGTTCGGCCAGACCCGCGGGACCATGCAGATCGCCAGTCTCGTTCATGGCGTGCTTTCAGTCATCTGGATCGCCGTGACCCTCGGACACATCTACATCGGCACGCTCGGTACGCCGGGCGCGTTCTCGGGCATGGTCCAGGGCGATGTGCCCGAGGAATGGGCCGCCGAGCACCACGATCTTTGGCTCGACGACGTGAAGCGGCGCGCGGGGGAGGGGGAGAGCGACCAGCTGCGTCCGCGCGCTGGCGGTCGGGCGGCCGGCCCCGCCCGCTCGGAGCCCTGACGCCGGCGCGCTCAGCGCGAGGGCGCCAGCAGGCGAGCGTATCCGGGCTCAGTCGCGTTGCCCGTTGGCAGGGCGCGCGGATGGTTCACTCGAGCGACAGGATGAAATTCCACTGGTCCTCGGTGACCGGCATGATCGATAACCGGTTGCCTTTGCGCACCAGCGGCATATCGGCGAGTTCCGGGCGGGTTTTGAGCTCGTCCAGGGCGATCACGCGATTGAGCTTACGCTCAAAGCGCACGTCGACCATGTACCAGCGCGGATATGCCGGGTCGCTCTTGGGATCGTAGTGGGGATCATCGGGATCGAATGCGGTGTGGTCGGGATATCCGGCCCGCGCGATCTCGACGATGCCGACGATCCCGGGCTCCTTCGTATTGGAGTGATAGAAGAAGGCGCGGTCGCCGACGGACATCTGATCGCGCATCATGTTGCGCGCCTGATAGTTGCGCACGCCATCCCAGTGATCGGTCCCATCCGGCTGGGCAGCGAGATCATCGATACCGAATGTCGCCGGTTCGGATTTGAGCAGCCAATAAGCCATGGTCACTGCCTTGCGGTCTCGACATTGGGACGGCGCACGCGCGCGTCGGTGATCACCAGGTGCGCGGGCACATCCCAGTCGTAGGCCGTCAGCCGCTCCGTATGCTGGAACTCGTGGCCGACGCCGGCGAGCACCGGCCGGTGATGCCCCCGTTCGTCCTTGAGGAACGCGAAGCTGCGATCGTAGAACCCGCCGCCCATGCCGAGACGATTGCCGCAATCGTCGAACACCGTCAGCGGCAAAAGCACCAGATCCAAATCGCGCGGCGAGGCCATGCGCTCGGTCGCGACCTGGGGTTCGGGAATGCCCAGGCGGTTATTCGCCATGGGCGTGTCCGGCTCGTAGGACGCGAATAGCAAGTTACCGTCGCCGCGCACGATCGGCAGATACGTACGCTTGCCTTGCGCCCGCGCGTGTTCCAGCAGTGGGCGTGCATCGGCTTCGCCGCGCACCGGCCAGTACGCCGCGATATGCGTGGCCTGGCGGTACTCGGGCGTCGATTCGGTCAGCTCCGCCACGGCCTGCGCGGCCTGCGCGAGCTGCGCATCCGTGAGGGCCTCGCGTCGCGCGATCATCCGCGCGCGCAGCGCGCCCCTTTGCTCTTCGCTATCGGTGGTCATTGGATCGCTGGACGCGGGATGGATAAAAGAAGGGTACGAACCGCGCGTGCCGTCGTCGCCATTGACCTTGAACCTGCGGTTCAAGTGGGGAGGGATGGGGGGTATCAGGCTTTCCGCGTAGTGCGGACGTGCTCAACAACCCCAGCCAAACAAATCCCCCGGGTGCAATTTAGGTTCAAGGGATCACTCAGCGAGCTAACGAACACCGCAGAACGTACCCATTACTCGGTACTCGACCGGTCCGGCGCATCCGCCGGCCCGGCCGCGCCAACGCTCAGCCGTTGGCGCTCAGCGCTGCGGCAACGCGTTCCTGCAGGGCACCGACTTGCTGGTCGATGCGTTCGCAGGAGCGCTCCGTCTCGCGCAGCGCGAGCAATTCATGGGCGATGTTCAATGCCGTCATCACGGCAATCCGGTCGGTGCCGATGACGTTGCGCTGACCACGGACCTCGCGCATGCGCTCATGGACGAATTCGGCCGCCGCGATCAGCTCGTCGCGCTCGTCCTCGCGACACGCGACCTGGTACTCGCGATCGAGTATGCGCACCGTTACCGGTACGGACGATTGATCCATCAGTGGCTCTCCATCGCCTTGAGTCGGGAGATCATGGCCTCCACGCGTGCCCGCGCCTGCTCGTTCTTCTCGACCAGTCGCGCGCGTTCGCCCGAGAGCGTCGCCTGCTGATGCTTGAGCGACTCGTTCTCGCTGCGCAGGCGCTCGCAAAGCGCGATCAGCTCGTCGACCTGACGAGTCAATTCCGCGATGCGTGCCTCCGCGTTGGGGCCGGACTCCGCGTTCATGGCCGCGATACTAGGCCCGCCCCACCCGTGGGTCAATGGCGCTGCGGGGCCCGGAATGGCTGATAGAATGAACTCCGCGTGCAGCCTCCTGACGGGCGCGACGAGCCGGCGCGCGAGGTTACGCCGGCCCGCCTGCGACGTCTCCTATGAGCAAGCAAGGAGCTAGGACATGTCCCTGCCTACTTGGCAAGAGATGGGCTACTGTCTCGGTACGCACGACGCGCCGATCTCGGCGTCTGAAAGCCACGGCCTGCTGTGCGGGCTGCTGTGCATGCGCGCCGCGGATGCTCGTGCCACTTGGATCCGGCGCACGTTCGACGATCCCGCTGCGGCCACTACGCCGGCCCCGCTCGACCGCGTGCATGACGAGACCTTGCGCCAGCTCGACGACACCGATCTCGAGTTCGAGCTGATGCTGCCCAGTGACGAGGAACTCGATCTGGCCGGCCGCACGGCGGCGCTGGCCGAGTGGTGCAACGGTTTCGCCTTCGGCGTCGGCGCGTCCGGTCGCGACAGCGATTCCCTGGCGGAGCAAAGCCGCGAGTTTCTCTACGATGTCGCCCGCATCGCCCAGGCCGAGGTCGCCGAAGAGGAAGACGATGAGGCCGCTTTCACCGAAATCGTGGAGTACGTGCGCATGGGCGTGCTGCTGACCCGCACGGAGGCCAGCACCGGGTAGGAACCTGTCCGGGAGACGCTGGCGCAGGCATTAACCCGGCCAGTCTGCTCGCTGTGCCGCGCGCTTGCTACGGCGCAGGTTGCCCGGACAGGCCCATGGGCCCGCGATCCACGCGCGCCGATCGGGCGCGTCGCGCGCATGCGCTGCCTTGCCCCCCTTGTTTCCGTTATGATCGGGCGCAGCGCCCCACCGGGCGCTCATCCGTTGATGAACTACAAAAGGCGATAGTCCAATGCCCGGAACTGTTCGCAAAATCATCGAGCGCATCAAGGAGCAGCGCTCCGGGGGGAACTCGGTCGTCGCGATGACGGTCGAGACGCGGTTGGTGCTGCAGGGCTTCGATCCCGAGCGTTTCGGTCACGACACGCCGGACGACGCGGCGCGCCTCAGCCGCATCAGCGAGATTGCACAGGAGATGGGGGCGAACGTCGACGACCTTCTCCAGCAGGCGGATGTCGCGCCCGATGCGACGGCTACACCGGCGCCGGAGGCGCCCGCCACCGAGGGTGGCTCGGATGCGACGCGCGGTGAGGCCGCCGCGGCCGCGCAGGCGGCCGCCGAAGAGGCCGGGCTTGGAACCGGAGGCGCCACCGCCCCGGTCGAGTCGGCGGGAACGGCCGCGGCCCAGGGTATGGCGGATGATCGGTTCACGCCGCCCTCGAACCATCCGCTGCAGCGCTTCAAGCTATTGGCCGAGGAGGCACTGACTGAGATCGGCGAGGCCGATCCGGGGTCGCAGTCGGCCGCCTCGTTCGCCGTGCTGATTAAGTCGAGCCTGCTGATGGCGCTCTATTCGGTCTCCACCGATCGCGTGTTCTGCGATCAATTACAATACAACGCGCTATACCAGTGGTTCCTCGATGTCGCGCCCGGCACGACCTTCAGCGCCGATGCCTTCGGTGGCGACCGTCAGGAAGTGCTCGGCCGCGAGCACGCGCGCCAATTCTTCGATTATGTCGTCCCGCGCGCTGGCCGTGAGCGCCTGTTCTCCAACGACCTGCTGCAGGCGAACGGCCGCCAGATCAAGGGCTGGATGACGGCATCGGAGCCCGGTTAGCCCGGCGATACGCACCCGCGATGGATTCACGCGAACATGCCCGCCGCCGCCGGACACTGATGCGCATGATGGGCGAGGATGGCATCGCCATCCTGCCCTCGGCGCCGCATGCGGTGCGCAGCCGCGATGTCGAGTACCCCTACCGGCAGGATACCGACCTGCTCTATCTCACCGGCTTTGCCGAGCCCGAGGCGGTCGCGGTGCTGGTCCCGGGCCGGGAGCACGGCGAGTTCGTGTTGTTCTGCCGTGAGCGCGACCCGGACCGCGAGACCTGGCATGGCCGGCGCGCCGGGCTCGACGGGGCGGTGGCCGACTACGGCGCCGATGACGCCTTTCCCATCGGCGACTTGGACGACATCCTGCCGGGCCTGATCGAGGGGCGCGAGCGGGTCTACTGCACCATGGGGCGCTACGCCGACTTCGATCGGCGCATGATGGGCTGGGTCAACGAGGTGCGCGCACGCGTGCGCAGCGGCGGGCACGCGCCCAACGAATTCATCGCGCTCGATCATCTGCTGCACGACATGCGGTTGTTCAAGAGCCGCGACGAGCTACGCGCTATGCGCAAGGCGGCGCGGATATCCGTGACCGCCCACGAGCGCGCCATGCGCGCTTGCCGGCCGGGCATGGGCGAGTACGAGCTCGAGGCCGAGTTCTGGCACGAGTTCCGGCGCAACCGCGCCGAGCCCGCCTACGGCACGATCGTCGGCGGCGGGGCCAACGGCTGCGTGCTGCACTATGTGACCAACCACGCCATCCTCGGTGACGGCGACCTGGTGCTAATCGACGCCGGCGCCGAATACGATGGTTACGCCGCCGACATCACCCGCACCTTCCCGGTCAACGGCCGCTTCGGCGGCGCCCAGCGCGATGTCTATGAGATCGTGCTGGCGGCGCAGGCGGCGGCGATCGAGCGCGTGCGTCCCGGCGGCCATTGGAACGAACCGCACGAGGCGGCCGTGGCCGTGCTGACCCAGGGCATGATCGATCTCGGCTTGCTCGAGGGCGATCGTGACGCCCGCATCGAGGACGAGTCCTACCGCCGCTTCTTCATGCACCGTACCGGCCATTGGCTGGGCATGGACGTGCACGACGTCGGCGATTACAAGGTCGACGACGACTGGCGCGAGCTTGAGCCCGGCATGTGCTTGACGGTCGAGCCGGGCCTGTATATCGGCGCGGCCGAGGACATCCCGGAACGCCTGCGTAACATCGGCGTGCGGATCGAGGACGATGTCGCCGTCACCCGCGAGGGCCGGGAGGTCCTCACGGACGCGCTGCCCAAATCGGCCGACGAGGTCGAGGCGCTGTGTACGGCCTGATGCAGTAGGGCCGGTATAATGCCCCACGGCCGGCATTGCGCCTTCTGCACAGGGGGGTCATGGATCGTCGGCACGGCCCTGCCGCGCAGCGACGAACCGGCGAGACGGCCTACTAGTGTCCTGTCTCGCACAACGTTTGGTTTCTCGCCGGGTCTTGCGGCGCCTGGCGGCGTTGCGCCTCCTCACCATAGGGCG
>CAZVBX010000014.1:0-43280 GCA_964625925.1 uncultured Ectothiorhodospiraceae bacterium
GAAAGTGTGTGTACCTACGGGTACCGAGGGTTCGAATCCCTCCCTCTCCGCCATAAACGAAAAGCCCCGCTCCAGCGGGGTTTTTCGTTTATGGCCGTAGCGTTACGCGTGCTAATCAGCAGTTTCGTTACTAGCGGCCTCACCCTCATGCTCCATGCGGTAAACCAGATCCCTTGGGGCTTCAAATACCCAAGAGCGGCCCTTTCTAATCCGGTCCAGAAGGCCATTCTGCGCTAGATTAAGAAGATCTGCGCGAGCTGTCGCATAAGCGGTTCCATGGCTCCGCTGGTGAGAGCGGATCGTGTAGTGGTGCCCGGGGTGGCGCACCGCGTGGCTAAGCAGCGAAAGCTGGCGATAGTTTAGGTCCCCTCGGCGCCGTAGGTGTTTTTCTACCTCTCGCACTTCGCGTGCCTTACGGTCTAGATAACCGTCCAGCGCCTTCAGCGCCTGGTCGAGGGCACTAAGCTGATTGATTATGAAGTAGGTCAGATCGTTGTCATCGGTCTCGGTCTCAAGAAATGCGCGCGCATACTGTGCAGGAGCCTGCTTAATGGCGTGCGAGATTGATACGAACTCGAAAAGCCAGTAGTCGCGTCGAAGCATCGCCCAGTAGAAAAGCGCTCGCGCTACGCGCCCATTGCCATCCTCGAACGGATGCTCATATGCCAGCCAGAAATGCAGCACAATCGCGCGGATTAGGGGATGGACGAACGTAGCATCGTCCTCACCTTCGCCATTCGCAAAGAGAACCAGCGCCTCCATCCGCTCTGCCAATGCGGCGGCTGGCGGCGGATTGTGCGTGACCCGGCCAGTCACGTTGTCGCTGACCACCACGCGTTCTTCATCTGGTGTCTGGAAGCGACCCGCAGCGTCCGGATTTTCGAGCGTACCGTCAGTAAGCTTCCGATGGAGGTCAAGGATCATCCCTACTGACAGAGGCTGATAGCGAGCATCGCGGATCGATTGCATCGCCAGGAAATTGTTGAGGATCATTTGCTCGTCCTTGTCGCGCGGAGCCCTCCCCTCACGGATCATCTGGGCCGCCACCTGACGAGTTGTGGAGGCGCCCTCCAATTGGCTCGAATTGATCGCTTCCTCTATTAGCGAGCTGAGAATATACCGGTCTCGACTTTCCGCGTTGACGGCCGCGTCAGGGGCCTCCGCGCGACCGGCCGAGCGATGGTCAATGGTATGGAGGCGCGCCAAGACCGGATCGGGCAGCGCGTAGACAAAAGGCTCCCCCCGCATGTCACGCAGCGGCGTCCTGCGGTATTGGCTGCCCCGCGCGAGCTTGATCCCAAGCCACCACTGCTCCGCCGTCAGCGATCCCGGTGGGGAAAGACGGCGTAAGCGGTCCCAGTGGCGATACTTGCCGCCCGGCAGGGGTTCAGTTGCAAGCCCGAGGATATCAGGCAGTACGGAGGCGTGGCGCTCGATTAGCTCCTGTACGCTCGGTGGCGCCAGTGGTGGTTTCATCGCCTCTCCGATAGGCTGATAGATCTGTATCGACTGCTATCAATTTGGCCGAATCTGATACTCGATGATACCCCGATATCAACAAATATCAATTCCCGTAAGACTGATAAATGGACGGGCGCTAGCCCTACGGGCCCCGGCTTCCGGCGCCCCTTGGCACGTGGAAGCCGCCCGTAGGTCCCTGTCAGCCGCTCTCGCGGCCTTTTCGAGCCTAGCGGTCGTACTCGGCCTCACGGACTAACCAGCGATTGATGTCGCGGCCCGCCCGGTAGACCGCCGCCACGTGGCGACCATACCTATCATCTCCTGAGAACCTCTACGCGCACCGCATCGCCCAGCACGGCCGACCTGAGTGCTGCGGATGCTCGAGCCGCGCGGTTCGTCCCGCACGGGCGCATCGATGCCCTGGAAGCGGATGCCGCGGCCCACGCCGGCATTCTTGGCGTTCCAGTCGGAATCACCCCCTGGCCGTCGGGGACGTAGGGGAGATGGGCGCTGGGGTCCAACAGAGAGGCGCACGACGGAGCAAAACCGAGCAAGTACCGGCGGTCACTCACCTACGGCAAGTAGGGGCGAAGCAATTCGTAACCACCCCGGGCGCGGCTCGCAGAATGATAGTCGGGATGTTGGGCGCATATCGCGCAACCTCCACGGGAGCCGTTTTCTCGGTCATCTTGGTGGAGCCATGCTCCGCCATTGATCGAATAAGCCCGGTAAAAGCGGGGCTTATCTCGTTAGAGATGGGCATAGCGGCTCGACCAACGACGACCAGCGCCGCGCTATCACTCTCACCGAAACCGCCCCACTCACGCCATGCGCGTCCCACCGGCGCGCACTCCCGCTCTCGCCCAATGATGATGTGCGTGCTCGCAACCGGGACCGAAGCTTTCCGGCCACGTGCAGCAAACGACAGGAAAAATGGCCCCGCTCGAGCGAGCGGGGCACGCGGGAGGAAATGCGGACGTGATTCCCTACAGGAGTAGAGCGCGCTCAGCGTACCAATGCGACCCCCACCGCGACCCTGTCAGAAATGACAGTTGCGAGCGCCACTGACTCCATGTGCGGGCGCATCGCGCAGGCCGGCACACCCGGCTCGCGCCAGCGGCAACCGATCCGGCCGCCGCAGGTTTACGGAACTGCGAACCATTTCATGTCCCTTCGCGCTCGTTTGGTGCTGCGATACCCGTGCTTGAACGGGCCGAACGAAGCTCGAACAAGCGCGCAGGCATCAGCACCTGCGAGCCGAAGTGCTTGGGAATAGTCCGTCCTCCTCTCGCCCCGCTTTGCGGGGCGCTTCTTTGATGCCGGCAAGGCAATGGATGGCCCAGGCCGGAGCCACGATGCACCGGTCAGGCCGCCCTGCGAGAAAGGCTGCCGCGTCACGCGACGCCGGGCGAGTGCTCGCCGAGCGCGTCCACGGTCTCGGGGGAGGCGACCACGATGCGTAAGGCCACGTACAACAGGTCGATCTCAGCGACGGACAGCCCGATGTCGCCTTCGACGGCCACGCCCCGCTGAAGCACGCGGTCGGCGAGCTCGACGATGCTCACGCGCTCGCCGTCGACCGTGCCCAGCTCGACGTCGAGTGCTTCGTTCTCGTCGAGATTAAACACGCGCTTGACCTCTTTCATGCGCTCCTCGAGCTTCATGAAGCTCTGGCCCAGGCGCTCCACGTCGTCCTCGGACAGGCTTCCGGACTCGATCCGGTTTTCCGCCTGGCGCTCCATGAGCTGGCGCAACACGTCGATGAGCGCGATCACGAGCCGGCCCACGCCGCGCTCGAGGTCCTCGCCGCGTCGCGACGGCGGCTGCTCGGACTCGCTAGCGGCCAAGATCGGCCTGCGCTTCGTCGAGCTGAATGGAGGGAGCGAAACTATACGGCGGCCACGGACCGGTGAGGTGGAGCGTCGCCGAACCCGCCAGACGCCGATTGAACTCCGCGACCCGCTGGGCCAGGGCCGCTTCCTCTGCACGCTGGACCAGCAACGAATCGTTGAGGGCACAATCGTCGCGAGCGGCCAGTACCGCCCGCTTATCGGCGCTCGGGCCGATCTCGTCGCGCGCGACGCGCGCCAGCCGTGTGCTCTCCGCATCGACGAGGTTCGCCGCCTCGCGCTCGCGCCGCTTCTCCAGCATGTAGCGCGTGCCCTCGGAGGCCTGCTCGATGCGCCGGGCCAGCGATTGCAGTTCGCGATCCTGCTGCTGCAGTCGATCGGCCACGCCCGCGCGATCCACCACCAGTTTGATCCCCCATTCCTGACGCCCGGACGTCGCCGCCATCGCCTCGCGTAAAAGGGGGCGGGTGCGGCGCAGCAGGATTCGCACGTCGTCGTCCGACCGGAGGATGGTCCCCAAGCGCATCGGCAGCGGCGTACATGCATCGAGAAGGGGTTCGAGCGCGGCTTGATGCAGGCGCGCACGCTCTGCCACTGCGTCCTCCGTCGACAGCGCCTCGTTGGTCCAATGCGCCAGCGCCACGGTGCTCACCAGCGCCTGCACTTCGCCATCGGCGACGCCGCGTAGGCTGGGCAGCGCTGCGATCTCGGGCACATCCTGTGCGAGGCCGATCACCCCGTGCACATAACTGCCGCTAGCGTTCGTCGTCTCGTTGGTTCTCGCCTCCATGCGAGGATGCCTCTTGTTGCCGATTCCGGTCTGATTCCTGCGACGGGCCGGCTTGGCCGGCCGGCTCGTCCGACGAGCGGGAGGCTACGGCCTCGAGCAACTCTTCGAGTCGTTCGACCCGCCGATCCAGATGACGGTCCTGCTGCGCCTGCCCGGACAGAAACGGATCATGCTTCCACCAATCGATCCCCATCTCCTCGGCGCGTTCCGCCGAGGCGAGCAGCAGGCGCACCTTGACCGTGACGATCTCGATGTCGAGCAGCTGGATCGTGATGTCGCCGGCGACCACGAGTCCCTTGTCGAGGATGCGGTCGAGTACGTCGGGCAGCGTCGCCGCGGAGCGGCCATCATCCGGCTGCGGATGCGCTGCCGAGGTCAAGAGTTCTCCTCCTGGATCTGGTTGCGGAAATAGCGCCGCGTGCGCCGGTATTCGACCAAATCGCCGTCGCCGTCCAACTGCACCAGGAAACTGCTCATGATGTCGGTGGTCGGCGGGATGCGCGAGAGCTCGAGGGTCTCGACGTTCACGTACCAGTAGTCGTCGTCGTAGCGGATGCCGGAGATCGTCTCCGGCGCCATCCCTGTAACCTCGCTCAACTGTTCCTTCGCCTTGCGAGCGATCTCGGTCAGGGACAAGGCCTCTCCAGCGCTCTGCTCAGCCATGATCTCCTCTCTGCTGCTGTTGCCGCGCTCGGGCCTCCCTGAGGCGGTCGACGAGTACCGCCTTGTTATCAGCGTATTCGTCGGTGCTGATCTCGCCCTGATCGTGCATCTGCGTCAACTGCGCCAGGGCGGACAGAATCTTGCGCTCGTCGTAGAAATCCTTCTCCGCTTCCTCCATGACTTTCTGAATGGTCCACAAGGGGAACGTGACCGGGAGTCCAAGCAATCGAAGCAGCATGTCCGGTCGTTACTCCCGATCCACGAACGAATAAAACGGCAGCGGCGCGATGTACTTGAGCGCCATGCGATGGGCATGCTGCGCCTGCAACCGGCCCAGCGTTTGCTCGAACTCGTCCACGTTCTCCTGATCGACGAGGAACGAGGCGTTCAGCACGTTCAATTCGCCCTCGTCGTGCCGGACCGTCGCCTCGCTGCACGCGGCTAGGGCATCCAACAGCGGCCGCGAGTCGGTCGCCCGCTTGTGCGCCAGCCGATTCACGATCTCCTCGCCTAGGCGCACGCGTGCGCGGTATTCGCCACCGCCCCGGGCCAATTGTGGACGCTCGGACACGATTTCGCGCACGACGAGATCCTCATCGTGATAGCTGAATTCGACCTTGGCTTCCACCCGTCCGGCGAAGCGGTCCAGGAGGCGATCGATGCGCTCGTACTCCCCTGCGAGCAAGCTCTGGCAATTCGCTCGGTCGACCATGTAGCCGGGCTGAAGGGGAACCAGCGGTCCATCGGCGAGGGCCTCGGACAGCACCCGGTTATGCGCGACCACGCCCTCCCAGGGGTCGGGCTCGACGTCGTCCACGGCCGAGCCGAGCAACGCGATGTTGCCCCGCTCGATCCGCTCGACGGGCGCCTCGTCGAAACCCGTCAGACGGGTCCGCCCGATCGGCCGGGCGAACCCGTAGGCGCAGATTAGACTCAACGATTGCCGCCCTCTTCCTGTTGGCCGTCTTGCTGCTGCGACTCGCCACCCTGCCCGGGCGTCACGTATTCGGCCACGCGGTCCACTCCCTTCTTCGCCATCTTGCCGGGAATGGATTCTCCGCCTTCGGAATCGCTCGACCCGCCGCCTACGAGCTCGGGAAGGCCGACCGAGCGCCCTTTGGCTTCGAGGTCGAGGCGATTGGCGGCCTCGGCGAAACGCAGGTAGGTATCGACCGAGGCGATGACGACGCGCGCGTCGATCGTCAGCAGCTCGATGCCAACCAGCGAGACGCGCACGTAGGCATCCACGACCAGGCCTTTGTCTAGGATCAGGTCCAAGACGTCATACAGGCTCGAGGAGGCCGGGGCCGGCCGCGGTGCGTAGCTTGCCGTCATGCTCACTCACCTCCGCTCGCCGCCGATTCGCTCTGGCTCTGGCCTTGGCCCCCGACGGCGCCCGGCATCTTGCGCTGCAAGTAGCCGCTGAGGCTCTGCACGGCGGAGCCGATGAGCTGAGACCCCTGTTGCTGCACCTGGTCGCTCGCCTCACCGGCCAAGCCCTTGACGGTGTTCTGCGCCGTCTCGGTGATCTGCCCGGTCATGGCGCTCAGGTCGATCGAATCGAGCAATGTGCTCAGCTGGCCGACCAGATTGCCGACCAGCTTGCCCTCGCCGGACTCGGCATCGATCATCACGTGGATCTCTTCGGTCTTCACCACCAGCCCCAAGAGATCCAAGCGCAGCGGCTGTAGATCGAGATCCACGACGTTGGTGACGTCCGATCCTTCGCCGCTGGACTGCTGCTCGCCCGACTGCTGCTCGCCCTGTTGTCCTTGCGGCTGCTGGCCCTGTTGCGGCCCCTGCGGCTGTTCACCCTGACTCTGGTTCGACGCCATTCCCTGCTCCCGTGATTGCGCCGGGCCCGGCCCGGCCGCGCCTGAAGAATCCGTTTCGGCCTGCGTCCGCTGCGCAGGCTGCCCCGTGGCGCTTCCCGCTTGTTCACCCTGGCTCTTCTTCGGCGGGCTCTTTTTCGGTTTCGTGGCCATAGCAACCTCCTTGCAACGGGCCGCTTCGCTGGCGCATAAGTCTTGATCGCTGTTCGGTTCGACCGGGGTGCGCAAAAGAAGTGCCCACGCCACGCCCGTGCGGAGGTGGGGCGATCACCCACAATCCATGTGGGGAGAAACGCGATGGGGTGGTCGCATCGGGGCGTGGCATCCCCGTGGGCGAAGCGCCGGAGGCGCTCGATCAGGCGCTGGAGTCGCCAGCGGCGGGCGGATCAGCCGATGCGGTCGTATTTCCCGCGTCGAGAAAGGCCTGTTGCAGGGCCGCGCGGGTAAGCTTGCCGGTTTCCGACCGCGGCAGCGCGGTGACCATCCGAATCGGCCGGGGCAGGAAAGCCGCGTCGACGACCTGGCGCAGTGCGCGCCGGACGGTCTCCGCATCCATCTGCGGAGCGACCACGAGCGCCACCAAGCGCTCGGAATCGCCGCCGGATCCGGGCTGGAAGATGACCCCGTCCTCGACCCCGGGCACGCGCAGCAGATGCTGCGTGAGCTCGGCCAGCGACGCGCGCTTGCCGGCGATGTTGACTAGATCTTCGACGCGGCCCAGCAGGCGCAAGCCGCGCGCGCCCCGGCGTTCGATGCGATCCTGCAACTGCGCATCGTCCGGTAGATGGGGCGCCGAGACGTGGCCCAGCTCGCCATCGAGCGTCAGAGCAAAACGCTCGAACAGGGTCCAGTCCGCATCGCGGGCCGGCTCCCGCCGGGCGAGCGAACCGACCTCCGAGCAACCGTAGATCTCGGTCAACCGTGCAACGTAACGCGCCTCGATGCGCTGGGCGAGTTCCGGATCGAGCGGCGCGGTGGCCGAAAACACGCGTTCGACTGCAGGTGTCTCGGCGCCGCTTTCGACCACGGCACGCAGATGCACCGGGGTGCTCACGAGCAGCCGGGGCGCGGGCAGCGCCGCCAGCGTGTCGGCGATATCCAGCGGCGTGAACGGCCGCGCCCCGCTCGCGGCGACCGGCGCCACCAGCGGCACCAGCACGGAGGTTTCGAGGCCGTACATGTGCTGGGGCGGGACGGTCGCGACCAGAGAGCGCGGCCCGCCCGCATCGACCCCCATTTCGCGCGCATTGATGCGTGCGCCCTCGAACAGCGTGGCCCAGGGCTTGGCGATGGGCTTGGAGCCGCCGGTGCTGCCCGAGGTAAATGCAATCGCCGCCACGTGATCGCCGGCGATCCGAGGCGGCTCATCCACCGCCACGGCGCTTGGGCGCGCGCGCGGATCGATCTGGTCGGGGCAGCCGTAGTCCGTGGCCTCGTCGCTCAGCACCAGGCAGTCGCCATAAGCCGCATGCAGCTCGGATACGGTCGCGTGCAGGCGGTTGGCCGGCAGCAGATTGGTCTGTCCCGCGATCAGCACCGCCGCAAAGCTGAGGCTGAACGTGTAGCGATCGCTGCATAGATTGAGCGCGTAGCGCCGCGGGGGCAGTTGCGCGGCCAGCGCGCTGGCCTGTGCGAGGAACTGCCCCACGGTGATCGTCTGACCGCCGGCATGCGCGATCGGCGCATCGGCCGGGCGGTCGATCAGCGGCAGCCGGTTCATCGCGGCAGGTCTCCCCAGTCGATCGCGAGCAAGGCCGCGAGGAATCCGACCAGCGACATCCGAGCGTGCTGGGGCAGGAACACACGCCGCAAGGCGTACTCGCCGCACAGCAGAACGGCCATGATCGCCGGCAGCGCGTAGCTCAGATAAACCCAGGCCGTGATCTGCCCGCTCGCCGCTGTCCAGGCGAGCGCGACCGCGATCGCGCCGAGCACGAGCGCCCAGACGCCGGTCCACGCCCGCATCCAGCGCAACGGCTCATCGCCCGGGGCCTCCAGGGCGCAGCTGTGACGCACGGCATGCGCGAAGCGCTCGATCAGCGGCACCGAGGCCGGGCGGAGACTGGCGCTGAACCAAGCAGCAGCGGCCCCGGTGATGACGGCGGGGGGCCACATCCCGAGCCAGGCCTGCGAGCGCACGACGGCGGCGAGCACGATGACCGCGCCGAGGATCAGCCACGCAGCGCGCTGGCCGCGTAGCAGCATGGGCGCCATGAGTACGCCCGCCGCGAGCGGCAGCAGGACCGCTTCGAGCCAGGCGACCTCGCCCGCAACCGCGGTGGCCATCACCAGCGGATAGGCCAAGCAGAGCGCCAGTCGACAGCGCAACGCCTGGGAGCGACCGGGCGCGCTGGCAGTGCGCCGGCGTCCGAAAGGGACCTGCTCATCGCACATGGGAATGTCAGTCCACGTAGTCGTTGTCATCGCGCGATCACGCGCCGTCTTGCGAGGGGCGAGTCAGGGTCGTACGATCCTAGCGCGAACGCCCGCGAGTGTCTGTTGCATCCGCCGTGGCACCCGTCGGCAACGGCTGCGCTGCCCTGCAGGCCGCGCTCGACGAGCCGTTGCGCATCCTAGGGTATGGAGGCGCATCGCCGCCAGGCGCCGCAAAGACCCGGCAAGAATTTCACCGGATTACGTGACGGCACACTCGATCACCGCACATTGAATCACACCGGGCCGGTCATACCCGCCACAATGGGCCCCGGAACCTCGCCGCGGACCTTTCCGGGCGAACTCGAGATCACAACCTCGGCCTGTCCGACGGAGGACAAGCGTGCAACCGGAACAGCGCAAGCAGGTCCCGCCCGAAGCAGCCGAACTAGGCGTCGCACCGGTAGCCGACGCCGGGGACTGCCTCGCGCGGTTCTGCCTGGCGGCCCCTCCGGCGGCGCCGGGGGACCTCCCCACGGATCTCGACTGGCTCGCCGGCGATCTGACGCAGGAGTGCTGGTTGGCGCGGGGCCCGGTTGAGCGCGGCGCGGCGGACGATCTTCAATGGTCGGCTGCGGACGGCCTGTTGATGGTCTCGCTCACCGTGGCCGATGTGCGCTCGGGGGACCTGACCGAGCCCACGCGCCGCGGCTATCAGCGCCTGATTCGCTTCGCCTGCGAGCAAGGCTACCCGGCGTTGCTGCGGCTGTGGAACTACGTGCCCGGCATCAACGAGGGGAAGGGCGACGCCGAACGCTATCGCCGGTTCTGCGTGGGGCGCAACCGGGCGCTGGAGCAATGCGGCATCGCCGAGCGCGAGCTATGCGCGGCGACCGCGGTCGGGACCCACGGCGGACGGTTGATCATCCATGCGCTGGCCGGCCGCGCCGCCGGCACGCCGATCGAGAACCCGCGCCAGATCTCAGCCTATCGCTACCCGCGCATGTACGGGCCGCGCAGCCCCTCCTTCGCGCGCGCCACGGCACTCGAGCGCCCGGACGGAGGGCACGCGCTGCTGGTCTCCGGCACCGCAAGCATCGTGGGACATCGATCGCTGCATCCGGGCGACGTATCGGCGCAACTCGACGAAACCATGCGCAATCTCGATACCCTCCTGGGCGAGGCAGGGCAGCAGCTCGGTGACCCGGGACTGGACCGCTTCGGCGCCCACAGCCTGCTGCGGGTATACCTGCGCGACCGGCGCGCGGCCGCGACGGCCGCACAGCGGATCGGCGCGCGCTGGCCGGCGGCCCGGATGGCGCTACTGGAAGCGGATATCTGTCGCAGCGATCTCCTGGTCGAGGTCGAGGCGTATCACGAAAGCTGAGGCACGCCGGCCCGACCGTGCGATGCTCGGACTGCTCGGCAACGTCCGTCTGAACGTTCGCCGGATGCCCAACCGATTCACCGCCACAACGAGCACATAATGACATCGAGCAGCAACGACGACCGTTCCTCCGCCGTCGACCGGGGCTCCGCTTCCGACGACGGCGTTGCCCCGCACCCGGTGATCCATCGCTATTACGCGGACGAGCCCAGCCGCAAGCAATGGGTCAACGGCATGTTCGACGCGACGGCCGGCGACTACGACTGGATCAACGCCATGATGTCGCTGGGCTCGGGGCGGCTCTACCGCACGCAGGCACTCCGCCGCCAGGGCCTCGACACGGGCATGAGGCTGCTCGACGTGGGCACGGGCACGGGCGTCATCGCCTGCGTGGCGCAGCAGCGGGTCGGGTCGACCGGCGAGGTCGTCGCGGTCGATCCCAGCGAGGGCATGCTGGAGCAGGCCCGGGCCGCGGGCGTGGCCACCGCCCTGCCCGGCCGCGCCGAAAGCCTGCCCGTCCCCGCAGGGCGCTTCGACATGCTGACCATGGGCTATGCCCTGCGTCACGTCGCCGACTTGGAGGTGACCTTCGCGGAATACCTGCGCGTGCTCAAGCCCGGCGGCAAAGTGCTATTGCTCGAGATCACACGGCCGCGCAACCGCATCGGCCTGGGGGCGCTCAAGTTCTACCTGCGCGGCGTCGTGCCCTTGATCACGCGCATCTTCCGCCGCTCGCGCAAGGGCCAGACGCTGATGCAGTATTACTGGGAGACCATCGAGCACTGCGTGCCGCCGGAGACGATCCTCGCGGCCCTGCGCAGCGCCGGCTTCGAGCAAGTGCAACGCCACGTACTACTGGGGATTTTCTCCGAATACTCCGGCGTCAAGCCGGGCAGCGAGCCTACGGCGACGGAATCGGACCGCGAAGGGCGCGCGTGAATCGCGCGTTGCCCCACCATGCGGGCGTTCGTAGAATACGCCGCTTTCCCGGCAGCCTCGCATAACACGACAGGACGGCAATGTCTGAGCAATCCACATTCGAGCGCGAACTCGCCGAGATTCTCGTCGATTCGCTCAATCTCGACGTCGCTTCCGAGGCGATCGAGCCGGAAGCCCCGCTGTTCGGCGATGGCCTGGGCCTCGACTCTATCGATGCCCTCGAGATCGCGGTGGACCTGTCGCGCCGCTACGGCATCCAGCTACGCTCGGACGACCCCGACAACGCCCGCATCTTCTCGTCCTTACGCGCCCTCGCCGGGCATATCGAGGCCCATCGCAGTTAGTAAGCGTGCAGGAGATATCGCCCCGTCTCAGCGGAGGGAGCCGTTGCGCGGTCCGCTGACAGCGGCGCGCTCGCCCGACGCGCCGTCAGCACGCTTTCGCTCCCGCACCTTGCCAGCGAACCGCGTAACGGCGCTGAGACGCCGCAGTGCCTCGTTTAGCCAGCCATGCCAGTGAGCACGACGCCTGTGCGCCGCCCGGTATCGATTCGCGGGGCCGGGGCGTGGACCGCGCTCGGCCATGGGCTCGAGGCCCAGGCCCGTGGCCTCGCCGGCGCTCCGCCCATGCCGGACACGGTGACGCTCGACGACTGCGGCGCCCCGCGCGCGTTTCGTTTCCATGGCCTCGCCGGCGGCGTTGCCGACCCGCTCGGAGTGGTCGTCCGCGAGGCCTTGGATGCCGCCGCGGCCGGCCCCGATCAGCGGCGGGGCTGCGGCGTGTTCTTCGGCAGCACCTGCTCCAACCTGGCGGCGGACGAGGCAGCCTACCGCGAGCGCATGGACGAGCCCGATGCCTACGCGCTGGACTTGGCAGACGGGCATGCGGCGATGGCGCAGACGCTGGCCGAGTCCGAAGGCCTCGGTGGGCCGCACTTCTTTTTCGGCACCGCCTGCTCCTCCAGCGGGAACGCCCTGCTTCATGCCGCCCGCATGATCGAGCGCGGCGAACTCGACACTGCGCTGGTGGTCGGCACCGAGCGCTTCAACCGCTTGTCCCTCTACGGCTTCGACGCCCTCGAACTACTCGCTGGCGAGCGTGCCCGGCCGTTCGATCGCGAACGCGACGGGCTGGTCCTGGGCGAGGGCGTCGCTGCGCTCGTGCTGTCGCACCGACCGTCGGCCTGGCGCGTGCGCGGCGGTGCGAGCCTGGTCGACACCGCCAGCGCCACCGGCTCCGATGCGGCCGCGATCGCACACGTGACAGAGCAAGCGCTCGCCGCCGCCGAGCTGAGGCCGGCCGACATTACCGCGATCAAGGCCCACGGGACCGCCACGGTGCTCAATGACCGCGCCGAGAGCACAGCCCTGCAGCAAGCATTCACGCAGCTCCCCCCGACCACCAGCCTCAAGGGCGCTATCGGCCATACGCTCGGCGGCTGTGGCGCCGTGGAGACGGCGCTCGCCATGGCCTGCGTCGACCGCGGCTTCTGGCCCGCCAGCGCCGGCTTCCGCACGGCGGATGCGGAGTCGGGCGGCTTCACGCCCCTTGCCGCGGCGCAACCGCTGGAGCAAGGTCGCTTCCTGATGAACTTCTTCGGCTTCGGGGGCAATCACTGCGCCTACGTCATCGAGCGGGGAACGCGGTGAACGCGATCCGGATCCGTGCGGTTGGCGGGCGCGAGTGGCCCGCCGGCGAGCGGCCCGCCGACGTGTGGCGCGAGGCCAAGGCCGCCGGATGCACCGACGTGCGCCGCAGCAACCGCCTGAGCTGCATGGCGCTGATCGGTGCGCGCGACTGCGTGGCCGCCGGTGGCGGCCCGCCGAATGCGGAGGCCGCCGTCCACCTGGCTAGCAGCTATGGCAACATCGCCGGCACGGCCGGGCTGATCGAAGGGCTGCTGCGCGATGGCGAACCGCCCTCGCCGTTCGCCTTCATCAACGCGTCGACCAACGTGGCCGGCTTCTACGTCGCCCGCGAGTTGGGCCTGAGCGCGCCCGGCCTGATGCTCTCGCGCGGCAGCCGCTCGATGCTCGCGGCGCTGGAGTTGCTCGGCCGCGACGCAGGATACGGGCAGCACCTGATCGGCGCCGTCGAGGAATGCGCCTGGCCCCTGGCGGCGCATCGCCACCGGCTGCGTTTACCGGCAGACGCGCCGCTGGCCGAGGCCAGCTATTGGCTGTGGCTCGACGCGGCCTGCGAGCAGCCGGTCGCGACCCTGCGCGGACCGCAACGGCTCGAACGGCGCGCGGACGTCGAGGCGCTTCTGCGCGATGCCGGCGCTACGCCGCCGCTGTCGCTAGCGCTCGGACCGGGCCTCGAGGACGACGCGTTCGACACGCCCGCGGGCGTGACGCGCGCTCCGCTGCCCGGCGACTGCCCCCATGCGCGGGTGGCGCGCTTGCTGGCCGAGTTCTGCGCGCGGCCGCAGCCCGGACGACTGGTGCTGGTCGACCGCGAACCGGCCAGCGCCGGCTATCTCGTGCTGCGACTCGAGCGCACGACCACGCCGGCAGCGCCCCTGCATGACGAGGATGATTCGACATGATCGCGGCCGGAAGCTTCACGATCGACACCGACCATCCCGCGCTCGCCGGGCATTTCCCCGGCGATCCGGTCGTGCCCGGATGTGTCCTGCTCGATCATGCGCTGGCCCTGGCACAAAATCTCCACCCGGCGCCAGCGACGGGCTCGCTGCCCCGGGTGAAATTCACCGCCGTGGTCCGCCCGGGTGACCGCGTCGACGTCTTTGTGGAGGAGCGTGGCGCGCGCGTCGCCTTCCGCGGCTACGTGGACGCGACCCCCGTGCTCGAGGGCCAGTGGGAGCCTACCCGCGACGGCGCCGGGGCGAGCGCGCCATGACGGCCGGCTGGCGCGCCCAGCCCGAGCGCGGCTCACCGCTCGCGCTGCGATGCATCCTCTGGATCGCCCTGCGCGCCGGTCGCCCGCTCGCGCGCGCCCTGCTCTACCCGATCTGCCTGTACTTCCTGCTCACGGCGCGGACCGCGCGGCGCGCCTCGCGCCAGTTCCTGCGGCAGGTGGGACACTCCCGGGGCCATCTCGGCCATGTGCTGCGCCACTTGCATACGTTCGCGGCCGTGGTGCTCGACCGGGTCTACTTCCTGCGCGGCGAGACCGAGCGCTTCGACCTGCGCCTGCACGTCGACCCGCGTGCGGACGCCGCGCTCGGCAACGGCCGGGGCGCCCTGCTGCTCGGCTCGCACGTGGGCAGCTTCGACGGCCTGCGCGCGCTCGCGATTACGGGCCAGCGCGTGCCCCTCAAAGTGTTGATGCGCCACGAGCACAACCGCCTGATCACGCGCTTGCTGGAGGCCCTCGATCCACGCGTGGCCGATAGCGTCATCCCCATCGGCCGCCCGGACACCTTGCTGCAAACCAAGGAATGGGTCGACCAAGGCGGCACCGTGGCCCTGCTGGGCGACCGCGCGGCCGACGACGGGGGCGGCCGGCGCAGGCTGGTGGCCTGCTCTTTTCTCGGGCGCGAGGCCCTCCTGCCGAGCGGCCCCCTGCGCTTGGCCGCGGCGCTCGACGTCCCGGTCATGCTGTTCTTCGGCGTTTATCGCCGCGGCAATCGCTACGATATCCACGTCGAGTGGTTCGCCGACCGCGGCGAATTGCCGCGCGGCGATGACCATGCCCTCGCGGGCGAAATCCGCCGCTACGCGCGCCGCCTGGAAGCCTACGTGCACGACGCCCCGTACAACTGGTTCAATTTCTACGATTTCTGGGCCCCGGACGAAGCCGCCGAGCCCCCCGTTACCGCCGCCCCGGCTGCAGGCGGCGATTCCCCGCAAGCGGATTGATCCCCCATGGCGACGACGCTCGAGGCCGCCGAGATCTGCGACCTGCTGCCGCATGCCGGGCGCATGTGCCTGCTCGATCGTGTCGAGTTCTGGGATAGCGGATCTCTGCGCGCGGTCGCGCAGAGCCACCGGGCGGAGCATCATCCGCTTGCGCGCGACGGCATGCTCGCGGCCGTGCACGCCATCGAATACGGCGCCCAGGCCATGGCCGCGCATGCGGCCTTGCTCGCTCGCGCGGCGGGCGAGCCGCCGGGCGGCGGCCATCTAGGGAGCGCGCGCCAGCTCCAACTGCAGCGCGAACGCCTCGACGACCTCGCGTCGCCGTTGGTCATCGAGGTAGAGCGCCAGTTCGCGCAAGCGGGCAGCCTGCTCTACGGCTTTCGTGTGCAGGCCGGCGGCGAGCCCGTTGCCGAAGGCATCGCCAGCGTGTTCACGCAATGAGCGCTGTCACGCCCGAGACCACGGCCACCGGGCCGGAGCGCGTGTTCGCGGTCATCCCCGCGTTCAACGAGGGCGCGACCGTTGCGCGCGTCGCCGCGGCCGCGGCACGGCACTGCCCCGTGATCGTGGTCGATGACGGCTCCTGCGACGACACCGCCGCGCACCTGCGCGAGCTGGCAATCACCGTGCTGCGCAACAGCGACAACCGGGGCAAGGCCTACAGTCTCTGGCGCGGTTTCGGCCACGCGCTCGAGCAGGGCGCCGACGCCGTGATCTCGCTCGACGGCGACGGCCAGCACGCCCCGGACGAGATCCCCCGCTTGATCGAGGCCGCCCGTACGGCTCCCGGCACGCTCGTGGTCGCGGCACGCCAGGCCGGCCGCCACCGAGCGCCGCGCCTGCGGCGCTTCGCCAATCGCGCGGCCGATTTCTGGATCTCCTGGGCCGCCGGCTACCGCATCGACGACACGCAGTCGGGCTTCCGGCTGTATCCGGCCGATCTGCTGCGCGGCCTCGCGCTACCCGTCGATCGGCAGCACGGCTTCGTCTTCGAGAGCGAGGTGCTGATCGAGGCGGCACGGGTCGGCGTGCGCGTGCGCTCGGTGCCCATCGAGGCGCTCTACCCGCCCAGCAACCGGGCGAGCCACTATCGCGCCGGCCTGGACACGGGGCGCATCGTGCGCATGGTCGCGGCGCGCCTGCTGGCCCGGGGCATGTATCCGGCGGGCCTCTACCGCAGCCTGGCGCGACGCCCGCCGTGACGGACCACCACCGAGCCCGCCCGGCGCTGCCGCAGGCGCAGCCCGCACGGCCCTGCTACTATTGCGCGCGAAGCGCCCGGTGCAATGCGGGCGCGCTGCCGCCGCGCTCGGGAGCATGGGCATGATGCGACCACTCCTCCTGCTGTGGGCAGTGCTGCTCGTCCCCGTCGCCTGCTCGCCGGCGCGCATCCTGAGCCCCACGCCGGCCATGGCGGAGCTCGAGCCCACCACCGTCCGCGATCCCGTATTCTCCGGATCGTTGCGCGTGTATCGCGGCGGCAATCCCCAGCGTCCCACGGTCGTGCTGATCCACGGCATCGGCGACGAGGCGTCCTCGGTCTGGTCGAATCTGGTGCCGCATCTGGTCGACGACTACCACGTCCTGGCCTTCGATCTGCCCGGCTTCGGCGGTTCCCCCGGCGGCAATGCGCGCTACACACCGAAGAACTACGCGCGCGTGCTCGAGCACGTGATCGCCGAGTTTGCCGAGCCGCCGGTGTATCTGGCTGGTCACTCGCTCGGTGGCGCCATCGCGCTCGAGTACGTCGGCCGACATCCTGAACAGGTCGCGCGTCTTTTCTTGATCAGCGTCCCCGGGATCCTGCACGAGGGCGCCTACACCAGCTTTCTCGTGCGCGCCGATCGCAGCGGCCCGGATGGCGACAGCGAGCAGAGCCCCGGCCTGGCCGACCGGATCACCGCGCGCCTGCTGCGCAAGGTCATCCGCAAGACGCCGAACGCCGACGGCATCATGGAATCGGAACGCCTGCGCGGCCTCGTCCTCGGGGGCGATCCACAGCGGATCGCCGGCTTCGGTGTCGCCATTAGGGATTTCGGCGAGACGCTGGCGCAGCTACGCACGCCGACCAGCGTGTTCTGGGGGCGCGAAGACGACGTGGCGCCGCTCCGCTCGGCGCGCATGCTGGCGGCGTTGGCGCCCGGGCGCGATCTCAGCCTATTCGACCGCTCCGGCCACGTGCCGATGACGGCGCAACCGGAGGCATTCAACCAGCGCTTTCTGGAACGGCTGGATCACGGCAACCCCGATCCACCGCTTCGGCCCGCTCCGGCCGACACGCCCGGCAGCCGCACGGTGCGCTGCAGCGATCACAGCGACGGCATGACCATCGAGGGCCGGCACAGACTGGTGG
Source organism: uncultured Ectothiorhodospiraceae bacterium (assembly GCA_964625925.1). Lineage (GTDB taxonomy): Bacteria > Pseudomonadota > Gammaproteobacteria > XJ16 > Halofilaceae > Halofilum. The sequence continues at coordinate 17,473 of CAZVBX010000014.1, forward strand.
TCATCGAGGACTGCGACAACGTGATCCTCGACCGGGTCACCGCCAAGCGCATCGAGATCCACCGCTCGCGCGTGAACCTGCGCGAACCGCGCATCGTCGGCGGTAATACCGGGCTGGTGCTGACGCACAGCGATGTCATGATCACGGCCGGCCGGATCACGGCCGAGGTCCCCATTGCCATGAACAGCACCTTCCTCGACATTGCCGGCACGGTTCTCAAAGGCGAGCGCAGCGTGATCCGCGGCATCGGCCACGAAGCCAACGAGATCACGGCGTCGGTGACGCAGGGTACGACGCGCGGACTCAGCCTGCGCCTGCACGGCGTCTACGCCCTACGCCCCGGCGAGATCTTGTAACGCCATGGCGTTCACCCTGCGGCATTCGATGTGCATCCGTGCGGCGCTCGCGCTGGCGCTGGCCGCACTGGCGGCGACGCCGACGCTCGCCGCGCCCTCGCTGGAGGCACTGCTGGCGCGCCTCGCGCCCGCGGAGGGGCGCTTCGAAAGCGCCTATACCCAGACGCGCGAATCGACGCTGCTGAGCGATCCCGTGCGCACCCGCGGCCACATCGTGTACGAGAGCCCGGGCTACTTGCGCATGACCGAGCGCGGCCGCGACATCGACCGCGAAATCCTGATCCGCGAGGGTACGGTCGAGATCCGCGGTAGCGACCAGACGCGCCGTTTCCCGCTGAGCCGGGCCCGGCCGCTGGAGCAATTGATGCGCCTGCTCGAGGCGTTGGCCACGGGCGACAGCGCGGCCTTGAAACGCCATTTCGACGTGCGCCTCGAGGGCAGCGATACGGACTGGACCCTGCTGCTCGAGGACCCCGGGACACGCCGTGGCGGCGGCAACCCGCACGAGGACGCCTTGCGCATCACCGTCGAAGGCGGCGAGGCCGTCGAGCGCATCGTGCTGCAGCCGCGCGACGGCCAGGCGCGCACCCTCGAACTCGGGCCGGAATCTTGAGGCGCCCGCTTGCGCTCGGCGCCTGGCTGGCGCTCGTGCTGGCGTGCCTGGCACTGACGCTGACGTCGCGCGTGGCGACCGACCTGCAGGCCTTCCTGCCGAGCGCCGCCGGTCCCCAGCAGGAACGGATCGTCGAGGAGATCCGCTCCGGCGCCGCCAGCGGACTGATCATGATCGTCGCCGGCAACGAGCAGCGCCCGGCCGATCCCGACGCCGTCGAGCGGCTGCGCGACGCGCTGGAGGGCACCGGGCTGTTCTCCCTGGTCGCCAGCCGCCCCAATCCCGCCTTGCTCGCCGCGCGTGACCAGCTATTTCGCTATCGCTATCTGCTGAGCGACCGCGTCGACGCGGACGCCTTCACCCGCGACGCATTGCGCCCGCACTTCGCCGATCTGGCCGAGCGCCTTGCGCGCGGCGACCCGATGCTGCGCGAGCAAGTGGCGGCGGCCGACCCGACCGGGGAGTTCCGCTATCTGCTCACCCGCTGGCTCGGCACCGTGACGATCGGCGAGGGTGACGGCTGGCGAATGGGCGGAGCCGGACGCAGGGTGCTGCTCGCCGTGGCCCGGGCCGAGCCGTACGATCTCGATGCCCAGGCGGCCGCGCTGGATGCGATCGAAGCGCAGGCGCAGGCGCTCCAGCCCGCGCTCCCGGTCGAGCTGGCGGGCGCGCCCGCCGTGGCGACCGCCTCGCGCGACACCATCCGCAGCGAGGCGCTGCGCGTCAGTGCGCTGGCCTCGGTCGGCACCCTGCTGATCCTGCTGTTCGCGCTGCGCTCGGTGCGCGCGGCCGCGTTGGCGCTGGTACCCGTGCTCACCGGGCTGCTCGCCGGCGCGGCCGGCGTCCGGCTGGGTTTCGGCGAGTTGCACGGCATCACACTCGCCTTCGGCGTGACCCTGCTGGGCGTGACCATCGACTATCCACTGCACCACTTCTGGCACCGGGCAGGCACACCGGGCGGCGTGCCCATCCGGCGGCGGCTGTTCATCTCCGCCGTATCCACGGCACTCGGTTTCGCGGCGATGGCGGTGGCGGGCTACCCGGGGCTGCAGCAGCTCGCATTGTTGTCGGCCATCGGCATCGTCACGGCCGCCGCCACGACGGCCTGGGTGCTACCGCTGCTGGCCGGCACGGCCGGCGACCCCAATACGCGCACGCCCAGCGGTGCCGGGCGGGGACTGTCCATCCCCGCCCGGGCCCCGGCGACCGCGGCGAGCGCGCTGATGCTCGCCGGCCTCGCGGCCGCGTTCTGGGGGCTCGAGCTGCAGACCAATCTGGCGGCGATGTCGCCCGTGCCGCCCGAACTCGCCGAGCGTGATCGCGCCCTGCGCGACCGGCTCGGGCTGGCCGAGCCACGCTTCGTCGTCCAGATCGGCGCCACGCAGCGCGAGGCGGCGCTGCGCGAAACGGAAGCGCTGGCCCAGACCCTGCGCGCGCACAGCGACCAGGTCGAGCGCTTCCGCGCAGCGACCCAGCTGATCCCGAGCGCCCGTACCCAGCGGCAACGCGCCGAGGTCTTGCCGAGCGCGCCGGCGCTGCGCGCCGATCTCCGCAGCGCGGTGCAGGGGCTGCCCTTGCGCGCTCCTGCATTCACGCCCTTCGTCGAGGCCGTCGGCGCCAGTCGCGAGCTAAGCCCGCTCACGCCGGCGGACCTGCCGCAGGGACTGGTGCGGCAACGCGTCGAGCAGCGCCTCCAGCAGCGCGACGGCCGCTGGATCTCGACCGTGCACCTGGGCGGCATCGCCGACCCGGCCGCGCTCCGCCAGACGCTCGCCCAGGCCGGCGGCTGGCGCCTGATCGACCTGCGCGCGCAAGCGAGTGCCCTGGTGACGAGCTACCAACGCCAAGCGCTCGCCCATTTCGGGCTCGGCGTCGGCGCCATCGCGCTGGTCCTCCTGGCCGGCACGCGCAGCTTGCGGCGGACGCTGGCGGTGGTCGCCGTCGCCGGGGGCGGGGTCGGCGGCACGCTGGCGATGCTCGCGGCACTCGGGACGACCGTCAGCGTGTTCCACGTCATCGCCCTACTGCTGGTCGTCGGCCTGGGCATCGACTATGGCCTCTTCGCCCATGCCGGCGACCGGGCGGGCCGGGGCTCGGTGAGCGTATGCGCCGCGTCGACCGTGCTCGCGTTCTCGATCCTGGCCACGGCCGAGGTCCCGCTGCTGCGGGCGATCGGTCTCACCGTCGCCTGTGGTACCCTGCTCGCTTGGAGCCTCGCCATGCTATTCGCCCGCGGCGAGCGCTCAGCGGCCCACATTCGCGTTACATGATGCAACCCCGTTTTCTCACTGCGTCGGCCCTGGTATCCGCCATCGGCCGGGGCCGCGAGGCGACCTTGCGTGCGCTGCGCGAGGAGCGCAGCGGTCTCGCGCCGATCGAGCTGGACGGCCTCGCGCTCCACGCCGCGACCGTGGACGGCCTCGATGCGATCGCGCTGCCCGAGGATCGGGCGCGATTCGACTGCCGCAATCACCGCCTGGCGGAGTTCGCGCTCGCCACGGACGGCTTCGAGGACCGGGTCGGCGAGGCCGTGCGCCGCTATGGTGCCGATCGCATCGGCGTATTCCTCGCCACCAGCACCTCCGGCATGTGGGAGACCGAGGACGCCTATCGCGCGCTCGATGACTCGGGCGCACTGCCCGCCGAGTTCACCTGGGACACCACGCACCGGCTGTCCGCGCTCACCGATTACGTGCGCCTGCGGCTGGGACTCGGCGGACCCGCCCTGCTGATCTCCACCGCCTGCTCCTCCAGCGCCAAGGCCTTCGCCAGCGCCGCGCGCTACATGGATGCGGGCCTGTGCGATGCGGCCGTGGTCGGCGGCGTCGACTCGCTGTGCCGCAACACGCTATTCGGCTTCCACGCGCTGGAGCTGACCGCCGCCGGGCCTTGCCGCCCGTTCGCGCAGGATCGCGACGGCATGTGCCTGGGCGAGGCCGCCGCCTTCGCGCTGCTGGAATCCCAGCCCGCCGACGCGTCCGATGTCGCGCTGCTCGGCTACGGCGAGAGTGCCGACGCCCATCACATGTCCACACCCCATCCCGAGGCGATCGGCGCGCGCCTGGCCATGCGCCGCGCCCTGGAGCGGGCGAACCTCGGTGCCGAGCGCGTCGATTACATCAACCTGCACGGCACGGCCACGCCGAGCAACGACGCCGCCGAGGACATCGCGGTCGCCGGGGAGATCGGGGCGATCACACCAGCGAGCTCGACCAAGGGCTGGACCGGACACGCCCTGGGCGCCGCCGGGGCCGTCGAGGCGTTGCTGTGCGGCTTGGCCCTCGAGCACGGGTTCCTGCCGCCCACGCTCAACACGACCGAGGTCGACGCGCACATGCGCTGCGATATCGTGACCGGGGCGCGCCAGCACGAGCTGCGCGTGGCTCTCAACAACTCGTTCGGCTTCGGCGGCAACAACTGCACGCTCGTGCTCGGGAAGCCGTCCTGATGCGCTGTCGTATCCAAGCGGCGGGCGTGGTCGCGCCGGGACTGCCCGACTGGCACCGCGGCCGGGCGGTGCTGGCGGGCGAGACGCCGTGGCAGGCGGAACCGCTGGGCCGCGTGCAGGCGCCCGACCTGCCACGGACAGAGGCACGGCGCGCGACCCAGATCGTCCACCTCGCACTGAGCGCGGCGGCGCAGGCCCTGGCCGCCGAGCCGGCGCCGGATGCGGCCATGCCGAGCGTGTGGAGCTCGGCCGATGGCGACCTGATCGGACTCGAGCGCACCTGTCTTGCGCTTGCCGAGGACCCGCCCTGGGCCTCGCCGCACCGCTTCCAGAACTCGGTGCACAATACCCCCGCCGGCTACTGGTCCATCGCCGCGGGTTGCCACGGCCCGTCCACGGCGCTCGCCGGCGGCGACGACAGCTTCCTCGCCGGGCTGACCGAGGCGATGACCCTGCTAACGGCGGACGGCGCCGAGCGCTGCCTGCTGGTGGTCTACGACGAGGCGTCCCCGCCCTCGATCGAGCGGGTGCGCGCGGTACCGCATTCGTTCGCCACCGCCCTCCTGCTCCAGGCGGAAACCACGCACGGCGCCAGCCTCGCCTTGCGACGCGCACCGGCGGACACGGCCGATCCCACGACCTGCAGCGACGCGGGTCTGGAGCAGCTGCGGGCGAACAATCCCGCGGCACGGGCGCTGCCGCTGCTGTGCGCGCTGGCGGGCCAACGCTCGGAAACGCTGGTCGTGTCCGGACACGAGACCGCGTACGAATTGCAGCTCGGAGATGCCCCATGAGGCGCGCACTCGTCACCGGCGCGAGCGGCGCCGTGGGCGAAGCGATCGCCCTGCGGCTGGCGGCAGACGGACTGTTCGTCTACTGCCACGGCAACAGCCGCCCCGAGCGCATCGAGGCGCTGGTGCAACGCATCGAATCCAGCGCCGGCGCCGGATCCGCTGCCGCGATCCGCTTCGATGTCAGCGACGCCGAGGCCAGCGCAGCGGCCCTGCAAGACCTCGTGGCCGAAGCACCCATCGACGTGGTGGTGAGCAACGCCGGCCTGCACGACGACGCGCCCATGGCGGGGATGTCCGCGGCACAGTGGCGCCGGCCGATCGAAGTGTCGCTGGACGGCTTCTTCCACGTGACCCAGCCCCTGCTACTGGCCATGGCCCGGCAGCGCCGCGGCCGGGTCATCGCGATCTCTTCGGTCAGCGGCGTCATGGGCAATCGCGGACAGACGAACTACGCGGCGGCCAAGTCGGGGCTGCACGGCGCGGCCAAGTCACTGTCGCGCGAGATGGCTTCGCGTGGAATCACGGTGAATGTCGTCGCGCCGGGCGTGATCGAGTCCGAGGCCACCGCCGAGCGCTTCGACGCCGCGGCGATTCAAAACCTGGTGCCCGCGAACCGAATGGGCCGGCCGGAGGAAGTGGCGGCGGTCGTTGCATTCCTCGCCTCGGACGAGGCGGGCTACGTCTCCGGGCAGGTCATCGGCGTGGACGGCGGCATGTCGTGACGCCGCGATCGGGCGGACCCGCCGCCCGACCGCGATGCGCCTGGGCGAATCACATCGCCAGCATTTCGTTCTGGATATCGCGATCCAGATTCTCGATCCAGCCATTGTAGTTCGAGTGGATCGTGCCCGCCTCCGCGTTGTACTCGAGGTTGTCCGAGCTGCGATATTCGATGTCGTAGCTGTCGGCATCGTAATGGATATCCGCCTCGGCCACGTGGTCGCGAACATCGAGCCGTGCCACCAGGTGGCCGGGGCCCTCCTCACGCATGCGCCAGCCCCGCTGACTGCCCGCACGAATGATCGCGCGGCCTACGTCTTCCTGCGAGAGATCGGCATGCACGGGCGCGGCCGTCACGTTGTTCACCGGTGCGCTGCGCGCACAGGCGACGAGCGCGAGTGAAACGGCCACGAGGGACGCGATCAGCGCTGCACGCAATGGCATGCTCATGTTGTTGCTCCTCTTCATTGTTATCGCGGTGAGCGCCAAGCGTAACCCGGGCCCCGGCGTGGATGCGACTATCGGGCCGCCCCGTCATGGACGGCCGAAAGAAAAGCCGCCGGGCCACTCCCTGACCCGGCGGCTTCGATGTACTCCCGGCCCGCCTCCGTGCGGAATGTGAACCCTCCGGACTCCCGGGCTGGGGCCGATTTCCCTGCGGCCCGCATACAAGGCTACGCCGGTCTCCCGTGGCCGACGATCAGGGGCCAACGGAACCGGGCCGTGGGGAAACTTCCTAGCGGTACGGGAAAACCTGCGCTGTCGCGAGCGCGTGGTACAGCGAGCCGATACGGCCGGGCGCATCGCTGCGCCCGGCCGCTTCGCGGCTGGCGCGCAGAACCGATCCGGCGACTTGTGGGCGATCGCGAAACGAGCGCGGTGATCCTTCCCATGGGAGTGGAGCGATCGCCTCGAGATGCCGCTGTGGGAGGCGCGCGAGGCGTCGGATTTCTCGGATAGCCTCCTGACCCTTCCCGAACCGGCGCGTACAGAAAACCGCCGGGCCTGACTGGACCCGGCGGTTTCGGTGTTACTCCCGGTCCGCCTCCCTGCGGATTCGGGCCCTCCGGGCCCCCGGGCTAGGGCCGCAATCCCTGCCGCCCGATGCGCACACTAGCCTTACCGCGCCGGTCCCGACCATCAGGCAGCCGCCCAACGAGGCATAGGGGATTTCCCTAGTAGATTGCTGAAACGGGCGCCCGCCCGTTTCAGCGCGCCGAATGCGGCGCGCATTCGGCTACGGATCATCGGGCACTTATAGCTCGGATGATCCGGCGGGGCATCCGTGTCCCGCTGCTTTTTCAGAAGCCGGCTAGTGAGCCCATGCGGGCGGTCTCTTTTACTTTGCGCTCAGTTGATCGCATACTCTGACGACCCTCATTAGCCGGACTGCCCCATGGAGAACGCCGCCGCCCAGCAGCCGCACCCCCCGATGGGCTTCGACCTGCGCGATGCCGCCGCGCGCCGGCGCCACGGCCCGGCGGCGTTGCGCACCTGGTTCCGCATCGCTCAGCGCTGGGGCCTGACCGAACGCGAGGGCGCCACCCTGCTCGGCGCCGGCGCCAGCAGCTATCGCCGCTGGAAGCGCAATCCCGAGGTGACGCTCGACATCGGGCAGATGGAGCGGCTGTCACTGCTGCTCGGCATCTACAAGGACCTGGAGGTGCTGCTTCCAAGGCCCGACGCCGCCGACGCCTGGGTCAAGCAGCCGAACGACAACCCGCTATTCGGCGGCCGGCGGCCGCTCGATCGCATGCTCGCCGGCCTCACCGAGGATCTGGCTGCTGTGCGCCGGCATCTCGACGCCGAGCGCGGCTGATCCATGGCGCCGGTGTTTCCGGTCCGGCGGGTGCGCTTCGCCCCGAGCCATCGGCTGGTTTCCTCGCGCTTCCCGCCCCGTGGGCTGTTCGACCGCGTCGCCGAGCCGGCCGATCTCGATAGCACGATCGCCGTCGAGTCGCTCACGAACGATCGACTGCGCGACGAGATCGGGGATCTCGCCCTGGTGCCGCCAGACGAACGCATGACCGGTCCCGGCGCCACCCCGATCATGGCCGCCCTGACGCATCCGAGCCCTGCGGGCTCGCGCTTTTCCGACGGCCGCTTCGGGGTTTACTACGCCGCACGCGATCTCGACACGGCCATCCGCGAGAGCGTGCATCACCGCGAGCGCTGGCTGGCCGAGAGCGCGCAGCCAGCGATGACGGTCGAGATGCGCGCCTACCAGGCCGACATCCGCGGCCGGCTGGACGATCTGCGCGGCCATACCGCCGCGGCGCCGCTGCTCGATCCGGACAGCTACGCCGCCTCGCAGCGCTTCGGTGCCGAGCGCCGGGGCGCCGGCAGTCACGGCATCGTGCACCCGAGCGTGCGCAATCCCGGCGGCGAATGCGCCGCGGTGTTCCGCACCGCCCCGCTCGGCCCGGGGCGGCAGGGCGGCCATTACGGCTACGTCTGGGACGGCGCGGCGATCACGGACGTGATCGAACTGCGCGCCAGCGGCATCGCGCCCCACAGGGACTGAACGCGCCGGGGCCGGCGCATGTCCGTCCCCGGCTACGCGAATCAGGCACTTGCAGTGCCTGATTCGTGGCGGGACATCCCTGTCCCGCGCTAGCAGGCTGTTTTTCAACAGCCTGCTAGCGCGCACCGGCGCGCGCACTGAACCGGGCGAGCGCCGCGCCGAGTGCGGCGCGCTCCTCCGGTGCCGAGGCCCAGTCGTCGCGCGATTGGCGAAAGGCGAGGAAGGGAACGGCCCGGCCGGCGATGGTGATGTCGGCCTCGACCGCCAGGCGCCCCTCCCGCTCGGGGCGCGGAATCACCGCGCGCTCGCGCAGCTGATCGTCCCAGCGCGCCGCCAGGTTCCCGTGAACGGCCAAGCCCACGCACAGCAGGCCCGCCGGCCGCAGCGCCGGGATGATGCGCTCGTGCCAGTCCAGGCATGCCGCCTCGACCTCGGCGCGCAGGAGCTCGCCGCGGTGGCCCCAGAATTCCGCACTCTTCCATTCCGGCGCGCCGGTGGCGCCGAACAACCACAGATAGGTCTCGTTTGCGCGCGCGAGCGCCGCGCTCACGGCTTGCTTATCGGGCCCCTCCCCATCCGCCGCGGCGATCAGCTTGGCCACGCGCTGCGATGGAGCCCCGTCGTCTCCCGTCTGGTCCCGATCCTGCGACGGCGGCCCCCGTTCCAAGTCCGGAGCGCGCTCGCCGGGATCGCACCGCGGATGCAGGCCCATCACCAGCAGCTCGCCCGGCGCCGGCGGGCGGCCGAGGATGGTGCCGCCGCGCTGCTTGGCCGCGGCGTCGTTCGGCAGCGCGTCGCGCAGCCGCCGGACCTCGGCATATAGCTGCGCCCAGGACTCGGCTGCTTGGATCATGGAAATCTCCGGCGGATCACTCAGCGCGGCGGATCGGCCGTGCCGTTGCCGACGGGGCAGCGCTTGCGCAGGCAGCAGCGGTCGCAGGCCGGACGTGTGCTGCAGGCCTCCTTGGCATGGCGCACGATCAGGCCGTGGTACTCCTGGAACAGCTCGACCTTGGGGCCGAGCGCCTTCTCGAAGGCGCCGCGCAGTTCCTCGTAGCCCTCACGGCCGTCGATCGCACCCAGGCGGGAGAAGATCCGGCGGGTGTACGCATCGATCACGAAGACGGGCCGGTGGAAGGCATAGAGCACGATGTCGTCCGCGGTCTCGCGACCGACGCCGTTGACCGCCAGCAGATCCTGCCGGAGCGCCGCCGTCGGCTTTTGCGCCAGGCCCTCGACTCCGTCCGCGTCGATTACATGGCGGCAGACGGCCTTGAGCCGCCCGGCCTTGACGTTGAAATAGCCGCTCGGCCGGATCAGCTCGCCCAGGCGCTCGTCGCTGAGCGCCAGTATCGCGTTGGGTTCGAGCGCTGCGGCATCGCGCAGGTTTTCGAGCGCGTATTCGACGTTCCTCCAGGCGGCATTCTGGGTGAGGACAGCACCTACGACGACCTCGAATGGGGTCTCGGCCGGCCACCAGCCTTGCGGGCCATAGGCTTCGAGCAGCCGGTCGTGGATCGAGCGGGCTGTGCGCCAGTGCATGCTCACGCCAAGCCCGCGGGAATGATGCAGATGCGGGTCAATCGGACTCCTCGGATTCTGTGTAGTGCGACGTCGCCGCCCGGGTGCGCCGGTAGATCGCGACGTCCCAGCCGCCATACGTGGTGGCATGGTCGAAAATCAGGCCCAGCTTGTCTGCGACATTCATCGAGGCGGTGTGGCGCCGGGCGATGATCGCGACCACCGAGGCCAGCCGCCAGTGCGAGAACGCCGCGTCGAGCACTGCCCGGCCTGCCTCCGTGGCGAGGCCGCGGCCCCAGCAGTCGTGCGCGAGGCGGTAGCCGAGCTCGACCTCGGCGCGGCCGTCGAGTTCGACCCGGCTGAGGCCGGCAAAACCGACCAAGCGACCGGTGGCGCGCTCCTCCAAGCCCCACAGACCGAATCCGTTCGCCCGATACGACTCCCGGCATTGCTCGATGAACCGCGCAACGCCGGGCGCGTCCATCGGGCCGTTGAGGGAGAACTCCATCACCCGCGCATCGCTCAGGATCTCGAGCAAACGCGGCCGATCCCGCGGGCGGAGCGCACGCACGGTCAGCCGTCCGGTGACCAGCGGGATCACCGCGGGTGCTCGCAGCGCAAGCCGGTCGCGCCCGCGTGCCGATGGTCGTTCATCTCGGTCCCCCGCGCCGCGATACCCTCCCGCTCGTCTGGAAGGGCGACACCGGCGAAGCACGCGACGCGTTTGCCTAGGAGCCCATCCGCTCTCAGCGGCGCCGTCGCGCGCTGCTGCCCGGATGCGATCCGGATTGGTGCGAGGCCGAACCGCGGCCGCGCGCTTTGGCACGCCGCCGGCCCTGCAGCGGTTCCAGTCCGAGCGCGCCCTTACCGCCGCCCGAGGGCACCAGCACCTGCAGCGCCCGGACTTCCGCTGGCGGCAGGTCTTCGAAGCGGCCGGCGCGCAAGCGGCGCGGCAGCGTCACCGGGCCGAACCGGACGCGCGTCAGGCGCGACACCTGGGCGCCGACCGCCTCCCAGAGCCGGCGCACCTCGTTGCGGCGACCCTCGCGCAGGACCACGTGATACCAATGATTGCTGCCCTGCCCGCCGGCGTCGCGGATCTGCTCGAAGCGCGCCTCGCCATCCTCGAGCGCGATACCGCCGGTCAGCCGCTCGAGCGCGGCGGCATCGACCGCCCCGCGCACACGCACCGCGTACTCGCGCTCGATCTCGGCCGACGGATGCGTGAGCGCATGGGCGATCTCGCCATCGTCGGTGAACAGCATCAGGCCGGTGGTGTTCACGTCGAGGCGTCCGAGCGAGATCCAGCGCCCGCGGCCTTCGCCCAGCCTGGGCAACTGCTCGAACACGGTGGGGCGGCCCTCGGGATCGCTGCGCGTGGTCACCCGGCCCTCGGGCTTGTGATAGCGCAGCCAGCGTGCGGGCCGGGGCGACTGCTCGACCACGCGATACTTACGGCCCTCGATCTCGACCTGCTCGCCGCCGGCGAGGGCGGTCCCCGCCTCGGCAGGGCGGCCGTTGACGCGCACGCTGCCCGCGGCGATCCAGCGCTCGACGGCGCGGCGCGAGCCGAGTCCGGCGCGGGCGACTACCTTGTGGATGCGTTCGGGCACTCAGCCTCCGGGGCAGGACCGGCGATTCTACCAGAGCGGCCCACATCTCGCGGGCGTCCGGCCCCTGCTATGATGCGCCCACATAAGAACGCATCGATCGGGGGCGGGTGATGCGGGAATTCGGCAGTTTCGACTACGTCATCGTCGGCGGCGGAACCGCCGGCTGCTGCCTGGCCAACCGCCTGTCGCAGGACCCCGCGGTGACCGTCCTGCTGCTCGAAGCCGGCGGGCGCGACGATTGGATCTGGATCCACATCCCGGTCGGCTATCTCTACTGCATCGGCAATCCGCGCACCGATTGGTGCTATCGCACCGAGCCCGAGCCCGGCCTCAACGGCCGCACCATTGGCTACGCCCGCGGCCGCGTGCTCGGCGGCTGCTCCTCGATCAACGCCATGATCTACATGCGGGGTCAGGCGCGCGACTACGACGCCTGGGCCGAGGCGACCGGCGACCCCGATTGGGCCTGGGAGCGGGTCTTGCCCATATTCAAGGCCAGCGAGGATTACTGGCGCGGCGCCGATGACATGCATGGCAGCGGCGGTGCCTGGCGCGTGGAGGCGCAGCGCCTGCGCTGGGACATCCTGGAGCGCTTCGCCGACGCAGCGGAGCAGGCCGGCATCCCGCGCACCGGCGACTTCAATCGGGGCGACAACAGCGGTGTCGGGTATTTCGAGGTCAATCAGCGCCGCGGTATCCGCTGGAACGCCAGCAAGGCCTTTCTGCGGCCCGTCGCGAAGCGGGCGAACCTCACCGTCGTGACCGGCGCGACGATCGACCGCGTCATGCTCGACGGCCGGCGCGCCACCGGCGTCGAGTTCCATCTCGAGGGTGAGCGTCGGCGCGTCCACGCACGGCTGGAGACCGTGCTGGCGGCGGGCGCCATCGGCAGCCCCGCCATTCTCCAGCGCTCGGGCATCGGCCCGCCGGAGCCGCTGCAAAGCGCTGAAGTCCCCGTCACCCACGCGCTCCCCGGCGTGGGCGAGAATCTGCAGGACCACTTGCAGTTGCGCTGCGTGTACCGCGTCGAGGGCATCGCGACGCTCAACGCGAGCGCCCGCAGCCGCATCGGGCGCGCGCGCATGGCGCTGCAATACGCGCTTACGCGCCGCGGGCCGCTGTCGATGGCGCCGAGCCAGCTCGGACTGTTCGCCCACTCCGATGGGCAACAGGCCACGCCGGATCTGCAATACCACGTGCAACCGCTGTCGCTGGACAAATTCGGTGACCCGCTGCACGCGTTTCCCGCCTTCACGGCCAGCGTGGCGCACCTGCGGCCGAGCTCGCGCGGGCGCGTGACCATCGGTTCGCCCGAACCGGCCGAAGCGCCCCGGATCGCCCCGGGCTACCTGAGCACGGACGAGGACCGCCGGGTGGCCGCGGCCGCGCTGCGTCTCACCCGGAGCATCGTCGCCATGCCGGCGCTGGCACCCTACCGCCCGCGCGAATACCGCCCCGGCGCCGAGCACCAGAGCGACGAGGAGCTCGCGCACGCCGCGGGGGACATCGGCACGACGATCTTCCACCCCGTCGGCACCTGCCGCATGGGGCGCCCGGACGATCCGGCCGCGGTGACCGACAGCCGTCTGCGGGTGCGCGGACTCGCCGACCTGCGCGTGGCCGACGCCTCGGCGATGCCGAGCATCACCTCCGGCAACACCAACGCGCCCACGTTGATGATCGCCGAACGCGGCGCGCGCATGATCCGCGAGGACCGGTCCATGAGCGCGGGGACCACGAGCGCACCCGCCGAGCCGAGCGCCGCCAGCACCACGGCGGCCCACTCGCGGTCATGACGGCGTACGCCGGATCGGAACGGGCGGCGCATCGGTTAGACTCTCGGGCAGGAATCACGGAGAGCCGCCATGAGCGCCGAGCGCGAATTCGTCGCCCTCAACATCGCCGTGCTGACGGTCTCGGACTCGCGCACGCTGGAAACGGACAAATCGGGCGCGCTGCTGGCCGAGCGGCTGTCCGGATGCGGACACCATCTGGCCGAACGCCGCGTGGTCGCCGACGACCGCTACGCCATCCGCGCGGTCGTCTCCGACTGGATCGCGCGGCCCGAGGTCGAGGCCGTGCTGATCACCGGCGGAACGGGCTTGACCGGCCGCGACGGCACGCCGGAAGCCGTCGCGCCCCTGTTCGACAAGGCCATCGAGGGCTTCGGCGAGATCTTCCGCGCGGTCTCGTTCGAGGAGATCGGCACCTCGTCGCTGCAATCGCGCGCCACGGCCGGCACGGCCAATCGCACCTTCATCTTCGTGCTGCCCGGCTCCTCCGGCGCCTGCCGCACGGGATGGGACCGCCTCATCCGCGACCAGCTCGACTACCGCACGCGCCCGTGCAACCTGGTCGAGTTGCGCCCGCGCCTGGACGAGACCTGATCATCCGACTACCCGCGGCCCGTGCGCGGCCGCGACGCGGCCGTCGCGCCGACGACCAGCCACGCCAACGACCCGGATCCGCAACCGCATGACCGATACCAAGAACGATCGCGAGGAGTTCGACCGCCAAGCCCTGCTCTATCACCGCATGGACCCGCCCGGCAAGCTGGAGATCGTCGCCACCAAGCCGCTGGCCAATCAGCGCGACCTGAGCTTGGCCTACTCGCCCGGCGTGGCGGCGGCCTGCCGCGCCATCGTGGATGAGCCGCTGGAGGCCTCCACCGTGACCGCCCGCGCCAACCTGGTCGGCGTGGTCACCAACGGCACCGCCGTGCTCGGGCTGGGCTCGATCGGCGCGCTCGCGGCCAAGCCGGTCATGGAAGGCAAGGCGGTGCTGTTCAAGGCGTTCTCCGACATCGACGTGTTCGACATCGAGGTCGACCAGACCGACGTCGATCGCTTCTGCGACGCGGTCGCCGCGCTCGAGCCGACCTTCGGCGGCATCAATCTCGAGGACATCAAGGCGCCGGAATGCTTCGAGATCGAGCGGCGCCTGCGCGATCGCATGGATATCCCGGTGTTCCACGACGACCAGCACGGCACGGCCATCGTCGTCGCGGCCGCCGTGCTCAACGCGATCGGGCTCGTGGACAAGCGCATCGAGGAGCTGCGCATCGTCTGCTGCGGCGCGGGCGCCGCCGCCATCGCCTGCCTCGACATGCTGCTCTCCCTGGGCGCGCGCCGCGAGCAGATCACCGTGTGCGACGAATACGGCATCGTTTACGCCGGCCGCACGCAGGGCATGGATTCCTACAAGGGCGCCTACGCGCAGGACACCGACGCGCGCACGCTGGGCGAATGCATCGAGGGCGCCGACGTGTTCCTCGGCCTGTCCGTGCCCGGCGTGCTCACCGGCGAGCAGGTCGCGACCATGGCGCGCGATCCGCTGATCTTCGCGCTGGCCAATCCGGTTCCCGAGATCTGGCCCGACGAAGCGCGCAGCGCGCGGCCCGACGCCATCATCGCCACCGGCCGCTCGGACTATCCCAATCAGGTCAACAACGTGCTGTGCTTCCCGTTCATCTTCCGCGGCGCTCTCGATTGCGGCGCCACGACGGTGAACGAGCCCATGAAGGTCGCCTGTGCCGAGGCCATCGCGCGCCTAGCGCGCAAGGAGGCCACCGAGGCGGTCGCCAACGCCTACGAGAACCAGTCGCTGACCTTCGGCCGGGATTTCCTGATCCCCAAGCCATTCGACTCGCGGTTGATCCTGGAGGTGGCACCCGCCGTCGCCCGCGCCGCGATGGACAGCGGCGTTGCGGCGCGCCCGATCCAGGACTTCCAGGCCTACGAAGAGCGCCTGTCGAACTTCGTCTATCGCTCGACCATGATCATGAAGCCGGTGTTCGAGCGCGCGCGCGAGGCGCCGCGGCGGGTGGTCTACGCCGAGGGCGAAGAGGAGCGCGTGCTGCGCGCGGTGCAGGTGGTGGTCGACGACCAGCTCGCGCGACCGATCCTGATCGGCCGCCGCGAGGTCGTGCGCCGCCGCATCGAGCGGCTCGATCTGCGTCTGCGCCTGGACGAGGATTTCGAGCTGACCGATCCCGAGGACGATCCGCGCTACCGCGAGTACTGGACGCTGTACCACCAGCTCATGGGCCGTAAGGGCGTGTCGCCGGACACGGCGCGGACCGTGCTACGCACGGACTCGACCGTCATCGGCGCGATCATGGTCCGGCGGGGTGAGGCCGACGCCATGATCTGCGGTCACACCGGGATCTACCACGACCACATCCGCCACATCGACGATGTGCTCGGCTGCCGCGCCGACGTGCAGAGCCTGTCGGCGCTGACCATGCTGATCATGCCCCAGGGCTCGCTGTTCTTCGCCGACACGCACCGGTCGGTCGAGCCGACCGCCGAATCGCTGGCCGAGAGCGCCGTGCTATCGGCGCAGGCGGTACGCCGCTTCGGCATCGATCCGAAGATCGCGCTGGTGTCGCACTCGAATTTCGGCACGTCGGAGGCCGAGTGCGCGCAACGGGCGCGCCGGGCCGTGGAGGTCCTCCGGCGCGATCACCCGGATCTGGAGGTCGACGGCGAGATGCAGACCGACGCGGCGCTCGACAGCCGCATCCGCGAGCGCCTGTTGCCGGGCTCGGATCTGCGCGGCGCCGCCAACCTGCTGGTCATGCCCTCGCTGGATGCGGCCAACATCGCCTTCAACCTCACCAAGCAGCTGACCTCGAGCGTCTCGGTCGGCCCGATGCTGCTGGGCGTGGCGCAGCCCGCTCACGTGGTCACGCCATCGGTCACGGCGCGCGGGATCGTCAACATGACCGCGATCGCGGTCACGGATGCGCAGCTGGCCGAGGCCGGCAAGCGTTAGCGGGTGCGCGAATCGCCGGCCGCCGCCGACGTATCGCCCGGCGTGTGCCCGGGCGAGACCACGGTCGGATCCGCCGCACGGCGGGGCCGGTTCACGCTCGCGGTCAGCACCACCCGCATCGCCTCTTCGATGGTCAGATCGAGCGTCTGGAGCCGGCTGGCGGGCAGGTACAGCGTGTAGCCGCCCACCTGGTAACCCATGGGCAGGTACACCGACACCAGATGGTCGTCGGTCTCGCCATCGAGCGCCAGCTCGGGGAAGGCATCGCCGGCGTGATCATCGGTCACGAAGCCGATCACGCGCGCGCCCGGCTGGAGCTCGATCGAGACCACGCGCTTGAGATCACCGCGCTCGCGCGCATGGGTTACGAAGTCGAGCAGATCGCGCAGGCCGGTGTAGATCGTCTTGACGACCGGCGTGTTCTCCAGCGCGCGCTCGCCGCGCTCCAGGAGCGCCCGGAAGATCCAGGCCTTGAGGAAGGCGCCCACGAGAAAGATCACGATCACCCCGAGCAGAATGCCCATGCCCGGCACGTACCAGGCCTCCGGCAGGATGACCCTGGGGA
Organism: uncultured Ectothiorhodospiraceae bacterium; assembly: GCA_964625925.1. GTDB lineage: Bacteria > Pseudomonadota > Gammaproteobacteria > XJ16 > Halofilaceae > Halofilum. The sequence continues at coordinate 34,403 of CAZVBX010000014.1, forward strand.
TCACGCCGAAGAGCGATTCGAGCAAGCTGGCCAGCCAGCCGATCAGGTAGAGGGTGATGGCGATCGGCAACAGCGTGAGCAGCCCCGACAGGAAGGTGCCCCACACCGATTCGAACACGCGTCCTTGCGCAGTCACAGGCTACTCCCGGTACCAGCTGCCATCCGGCAGCGGCTTCATCCAAAGGAAACTATACCAGTGCCACGCACTGGCGCCACTGACCGGGGCGGTGCAGTTGTACTTGGTCCGGCCCGGCCCGATCGCCTGCTCTGGCCGCACCGCGAGCACCGGCGGGTCCTGCTCGACCTGCCGCACGGGCACGGCGCTTCCGCCGACGTAGCAACCCACCGACCCCGGCGCCACGCCCGCTCCAAGCGCCAATCGCAGCGTGGGGCGCCGCGCATCGGCCGCGAGCACACCGCTGGCCGGCTCGACCGCGCGCAGCGGCAGCGGCCGCGCGCGCACCTTGGTGGCAAAGCGATCGAGCGCGGGCGCGCTGCCCGCGAGCGGGAAGCGCGGCAACGCCGTGAAATCGCTGTCCGGCCCGAACCCGCCCGATTGCTGGCCGAAGCCCACGAAGTCGAGCTCGCGCACGAGCGCCTGAACCTCGGGCGAATATTCGCCGTAGGGATAGGCGAACAGTCGCGCGGGATCATCGAGCTCCTGCCGCAGTCGCTCCTGCGCCCCCGAGATCTCGCGCCGCACCCGGTTGCGCCATTGCGCGCGGCTCTCGTCGGCGCGGCGGCGCACCAGGTGCGGATGGCTCAGGCTGTGGTTGCCGATGGTCGCCCCGGCCCGGGCCATCGCGCGCAGATGGTCCCAACTAGCGTAGTTATCGAGATCGTCGTCGATGGAGTCAGTGCTCACGAAAACCGTGAACGGCCAACCGCGATCGCGCAGCCGCGGCAGGACCTCCGTATACACCGAGCGGTAGGCGTCGTCGAAGGTGAGCGCGACGGTCCGCGGCGGCAGCGAGCGGCCCTGGCGCATGCGCGCGACGATCTCGTCGAGGGCGAGCACGTGGAAATCGTGCGCGGCCAGGTAATCCATCTGCGCGGCAAACGCCTGGGGCGTAATGCTGGTGCTCGGTGGCGTGTCCTCGGCCACGTGATGATACTCGAGCACCACCGCGTGCGGCGTTGCGTCGGCCGCGAGCGCCGCCGGCACGGCCAACGCCAGCGCCAGGACGCTAGCGAGCGCCGGTCGCCGCCGCATAGACCCGATCCAGGTCATTCGCCCGGATGACCGTCCGCACGTGATCGACATAGACCGTGCCCAGTTCCGAATACTGCTCCAGGCCCGCGGCCAGCTCCATCGCACTGGGGCTTTGGCCGTTGGCCCGTGCCCGCGCCCGGCGTGCGCGCACTTCGGCGTAGGCCGGATGCGAATTGATGTTGCGGACGTAGCTTCGGATGGAGTCAACCACACTCGGGAACGAGCGCACCTCGTGGGTGGCGCCGGCGGCCCGTTGGCGCGGGACCAAGCCGCAACCCGCCTCGAAGCACCACTCGCCGAACAGGTTGTTGCCCTCGCGCGCGAAGCGCGAGGTGCCCCAGCCCGACTCGATCGCCGCCTGCGCAATCGCCAGGGCGCCGGGCAATTCGTCCACGCGCCGCTTGAGTGCGGCGATGCGCTCGTCGAGGGATGCGGCGTCCACGCGATAGCGCTGGGCCATGGTCGCCAGCCATTCGCGGTCGGCGCTTGAGAGCCCGCCGCGGCGGTGCGCACGCTCGATCGCCAGCAGACGCTGCCGGCGCTCGCGGGCCTCGGCGTTGACCCGGGCGACCGCGGGGGTGAGATAGTCGAAAAACTGCTGTTTACGCGTACTCGGATCCGGAATGGCGCGGAAATCGGGTTGGTCGCCCAGCGATACGGGCTTCGGCGCGGCCGTCGCCGGCGTCGGTTGCGACGGCTGGTGGTTACGATGCGCCATCACCAGCGACACCCCGATCAGCACCACGACCAGGCAGGTGATGAAGCGCCCCGGAAAGGCGTCGTCCCGGTGTTCGCCTGCAGCACCGGCCATCAGCGAGCCCCGGCCGTGACCGTGGCCGCAACATAGCGGTGCGATTTCGCTCGGAGCGGGATCATGATAACTCCTTCGGATTCGGGGACTCGGGGCCGGAATCGGCGCCTCGTGGCGCGTCAGTCTGCCGCAATGGCCCGGGACGATCCAGCCGACTGTCCCGCATGGTGGTGGCCATCTACACTCAGCCGAGGCCCCGCACGGGCAAGGAGCGCCCCACGATGTCCGCCGCACGACACATTCGCTTCGCTTGCATGACCGGGATCTTGGCCGCATTGCTCGCCCCTGCCCTCGCGGTCGGCGAGGCCTACGACCCGCTGTACCCGCGGTTGGTCTACGAGCCCGCCCATGATCGGGCGGTACCCAATGCAGGCGGAACCGAGCGGGAGATCACGACCCGCTCGGTCGAATACGCCCGGTTCAACGGGCGCTCGGCCACCGGCTACATGGCGCGCCCAGCGAACGCCGGCGGCGCCTCTCCGGCCTTGCTCGTGATCCACGAGCAGTGGGGCCTCAACGACGACATCCGCGCCATGACCCGGCGGCTGGCCGCCAACGGCTACACGGCCCTGGCGGTGGACCTGTACAACGGGCAAACGGCCGCGACGCCGGAGCGAGCCCGAGCGCTGATGCAGCAAGCCACGGACAATGCCCAACGCCTACGGCGCAATCTGCGCGAAGGCGCGCTCTATCTCGATCTAATGCCGTCGACCGCGCGCGTCGGCAGCATCGGCTGGTGCTTCGGCGGCGGTTGGTCCCTGCGGACCGCGCTGATGCTGCCCGAGATCATCGATGCCGCGGTCGTCTACGACGGCGAATTGATTACCGAGAGCGCCCCGCTGGAGTCGCTGGCGGCACCGGTCTTGGGCCACTTCGGGCGTGCAGACGCCTCCATTCCGCCGGAGCGCGTGCGCGAGTTCGACACCCTGTTGGACGAGCTCGACAAGCCGCATGAGATCTATCTCTACGACGGTGCCGATCACGCCTTCGCCAGTCCCTCGGGCACGCAGTACGCCGCCGAGCCCGTCCAGCAGGCCTGGGAGCGCACGGTCGACTTTCTCGAGCAGGTCCTGCAGACGCAGGGTAATCCGCCCGAGGAGGATCAGCAGCGCGAGGACGAGGGCACGGAACCCGACTCGCCCACGCAGGAGACGGAGGTCGCGGGGGGCTAGTGTCCTGTCTCGTAAGTTCTTTGAATTGTTCTCGTCGAGGGATTGCGGCGCCTGGCAAGGCGCGCCGACGAGCCATAGCGCGCCCTATGGTGAGGAGGCGCAACGCCGCCAGGCGCCGCAAGACCCGGCGAGAAATCAAACGTTGTGCGAGACAGGACACTAGGAGGCTGTCCGAGAAACCCGGCGCCTGCGCGTACCATAGCGGCGGCTGGGCACGATCATTCGCCGAGGACACACGGCGAACTTCCACAACGGGACAGTGGCGGGCGATGCGGTACTGGTTGAGCGCCGTCCTGTTGGCCCTGGCCGCGAGCGGGCAGGCAGCGGCGAGCGAACTGGCCGGGCGCATCTGGGCGCCCGGGGAGGGCCGTTTCGTCGCACCCAGCGAGGTCGAGCGCGCGGTTGCCGCTGCCCGCTTCGTGCTGCTCGGCGAGGAACACACGATCGAAGCGCACCACGCCCTGCAGGCGCACCTGCTCCGCGCCGCGGCGCGCGACGGACAGCCCGCCGTCGTCTTCGAGATGATCCCGATCTCGCGCCAAAGCGCCATCGACGCCTGGCGGGCGGCGCCCGCGCCGAACCCCGCCGACCTCGGTCCGGCCGTGTCGTGGGCCGAACGCGGCTGGCCCGATTGGCAGCTCTATATGCCCCTCGCCGAGGTCGCGCTGGAGCGCGACCTGCCACTATTGGCGGGCGGTCCTGCCCGGGAGCAGCTGCGCACGGTGGCACGCTATGGACTGGCGGGCCTCGACGACGCACGTGAACGCGAACTGGGCTTGGACCGCTCCCTGCCCGAGGCCGGCCACGAACGCCTGCTGGCCACGCTGCGCGCAGTGCACTGCGGGGAGGGACACGTCCCCGCCATGCGTATGCTTGCGGCACAGCGCCTGCGCGATGCGGCCATGGCCGAGCAGCTGCGCGCGGCGGCGGACCGGCATGGGCGCGCCGCGCTGATCGCCGGCCACGGACATACGCGCGCGGACCATGGCGTGCCGCAGTACCTCGATGCGGGCGCCGACGAAGTGGTTGCGATCGCGTTCCGCGGCACCGACGGAATCGGCGCAATCCACGAGCACGTCGCAGCGTCGGGCGGCGCTCTTCCGTACGATTACGTGTGGCTGACGCAGGGCCGCGTCGCGAAGCGCGACTGCGGCGAATCCTGACAGGGTGTTGAAAATGGGCGATCCTGCCCATTGTCAACGCGCCGGGTCCGGCGCATGTCCGGACCCGGCTACGCGAATCAGGCACTTACAGTGCCAGATTCGCGGCGGGACATCCCTGTCCCGCGAGCAGGCCGTTTTTCTCCAGCCTGCTAAAGGCGCCGCCGCCGGATCGATCCGGCATACTCCCGGAAATCCCGGATCGGAGTCGCCCCGACGTGTGGACTGGTCTGCCGCGCTCATTCGCCGCCGCCGCGATGCTGGTGCTCGCCGCAGGCTGCGCCGTCGACCCGGCGGCGCGCCCGGAACGGCCGGGCAGCGATGCGGCCGCCAAGGCGGCCGAGGTCGCGCTGGAGATGCGCGGCCAACCCTACCGCTGGGGCGGAGAGGCGCCGGGCGGCTTCGATTGCTCGGGGCTCGTCAAGTACGCCTACGCCCAGGCCGGACTCGAGGTGCCGCGCACGTCCGAGGGCCAGTACGATGCGATCCGCCAGCTCTACGTCCACCAGCTCGTCCCCGGCGACCTGGTCTTCTTCCGCACCCGCAGCGCCGTGACCGCCACCCATGTCGGGATCTACGTGGGCGACAACCGCTTCGTCCACGCGCTCAATCCCAAGCGCCCCGTGCACGCGGCACGCCTGGACAACCGCTACTGGGAACAGCGGCTGATCGCCGCCGGATCGCTGCTGCAGTGAGCGAGCACGCAGGGGCTACTGCGCCTCGACGGACCCGATCTCGAGGCCGTTGAGCAGGTCCATGATCGTCTCGCGCTGGTCCTCGAAGATGTCGCGGCCGGCGACCAGGCTGTAATCCGCCACGCCCTCGGAGCCCATCCAGTAGTAGCTGCGGATCACGAACTCGCGCCCGTCATCCGTCATACCGCGTGCGCGCATGAACTGCACCGGCGCTCCGTTCACGACCCGCGGCGAGAACCCGGACACCTCGTGGCTCTCGAAGGCACTCGCGAGTTCATCCCGGGCGCGTTGACGCACGGCGTCCTCCGAGGCCGGCTCATCGCGGTAGACGAACGCGCCCGAAATCGGATGCTCCTGATGGGTCACGCGCGCCAGCAGGCGAAAGTCCGAGGACTGCGGCGACACGGCCCACTGACCCGATGCGAAGCGCAGCGCAAACGGCAGGCCGCTGGCCTCGAGCACGTCATCCGCCGTATCCGGCGTGGTGACCTTCTCCGACCCGGCCATCGCCACGCCGCTGGCGAGGACGACGGCGGCGCCGAGCCATGCCGGCAAGCTCTTGATCCTGCACCGGTCGCGCTGCATTCGCTGAGCCCTCATTCGCCACAATCTCCGGACGAGCCGTTGCTTTCGAGGCCCCGTCGCTCATGCCACTGGGCGATCGACTCGTCGGGATACTCGGCGAACAGGCGATCGGACGGATCCGCATAGATCCGCACCCAGGAGGCTTTCGAGTCCACCATTATGTGCACACGATCGGGCGGCACGGGCAGAGGCGTGTCCACCGCCGTGGCCACCGGGTGGACCAGCTCGGGCCAGCGCGGGTCATACAGCCACAGATGACTCCCGCAATGGCCGCAGAATTGCCGGCGCGCGGGGCTGACGGCGACATCCCCGGTGTCCGGATCCGGGATGCGCGCGTGGTAGGTACATAGCTGCGCTTCGCCTGCGATCTCGAGCGTATCGGCCCGGCCGCTGAGATTGATGGACCCGCCGCTACCGCCCTGGGTCTTGCGGCAGACGGTGCAATAACACACGTTGTACGGGTACGGATGCGGCGACTCGACCGCGAAGCGGACGGCGCCGCAATGGCAGGATCCTTCCAGTCGCATGCGTCCTCCAGAGGTCGCCCACAGGCGCGGCGGCGCGAGCGCCCACCGCACGGCGCGGTGCGCGGACGTCTCGCCGGCGTCTCACGCCCTGTTGCGAGTCAGCGAGCAGCGCGATGGGCGGTGATCTCGAGCCCGTTGAGCAGATCCATCACCGCATCGCGGTGCTGCGCGAAGTCCTTGCCAGGGGCCATCACGGCGTAGTCCACCACCCCATTGTCGCCCATCCAGTAATAGCTCCGCACGACCACATCGTTGCCGTCGCTCTTGGTCGCGACGCCCTGCACGAACAGAACGGGCTCACCGTTGACCTCACGACGCGAGAAGTCCACGTCGTGATCCTTGAACATGTCGAGCTCGGCATTGACGCGCTCGCGGACATCCTGCTCGCTCGCCGGCTCGCCACGGTAGACGAGCATGCCCGAGACATTCTCGTTGCTATGGGTCACCAGAGCGAACATCCGATATTTCGAGGGGCGCGACTCCACGCTCCAGGCAGCCGAGTCATAGCGGAGGGCCACGGCCTTGTCGTCGGCCTCGGCGACGGACTCCGACCCCGAGGGGGTGGAAAAACGCTGGGTTTCGGCCACAGCCGCGCCAGTCAGCAGCAACCAGCTGGCAAGGGACGCGATGAGCATTCGGCGCATTGATCGACTCCGTATGGTTTCTTGCCGCCACCGCAGCGGCGAAACCTCATTCGACTTGTGGGAATGCACGAATATCCGCACACGGCTGCATTTTCCCGCGCAACCGGCGAACCGGATCTCCGAAGCACCTAGGGAACCTCTGATTTAATCGGAGGTTCCCGCGGCACATGGATGTGCCGACATTTTTAACGACGACAAGTCGTTGAAAATGAAGGGTTACGAAAATCGCATTTTCGTAACCCGCGTCTGATTAAGGCCAGGATGGCCTTTAATCAGACTGTCCCTGGGCCTGTCCGAGCAATCCAGCGCCTCGCGCGCGTCCCACAGCGGCATCTTGAGGCGATCGCTCAACTCACATGGGAACCACCATGCTCGTCTCACGATCACCCCAACCTGCTCGCTGTGCCACGCGCTCGCGACGGCGCAGGTTCCTCGGACAGACCCCTAGGCTGCCACGCCGGCCGGCCGCATTCCAATTACGGCGGCTCCATGTGCCAAGGCGGACCTGCGGATATCGCCGCGCGTGACGGTGGACCGTCTCGAGCCGATTGCCGATAATGACGCGCCGTCCACGACGGGCGCTCCCCCGGCGCACGGCCGCCCCCGCGGCCAACCGCATGCCGCAGCGGCTTCCACGGCAGCCACGAGGATGTTATGGCGCAATACGTATTCACGATGAACGGCCTGGGCAAGGTCGTTCCGCCGAAGAAGAAGATTCTGGACAACATCAATCTGAACTTCTTCCCCGGCGCCAAGATCGGCGTGCTCGGCTACAACGGCGCCGGCAAGTCGACGCTGCTGCGCATCATGGCCGGCGTGGACACCGAGTACGAGGGCGAGGCGCGGTCGCAGCCCGGCATCCACATCGGCTATCTGCCGCAGGAACCGCAGCTCGACGACACCCGCGACGTGCGCAGCAATGTCGAGGACGGCGTGGCCGAGACGCGCGGCCTGCTCAACCGGTTCAACCAGATCAACGAAGAATTCGCCCATCCGGAGGCGGACTTCGAGCAACTGATCGAGGAGCAGGGCAAGCTGCAGGACCGCATCGAGGCAGCCGGCGCCTGGGATCTCGACCGTAAGCTCGAAGTCGCGGCGGACGCGCTGCGCCTGCCGCCCTGGGAGTCCGACACCGCCAGCCTCTCCGGCGGCGAGCGCCGCCGCGTGGCGCTGTGCCGCACCCTGCTGGCCGAGCCGGACATGCTGATCCTGGACGAGCCGACCAACCACCTCGACGCCGAGTCGGTGGCCTGGCTCGAGCGCTACCTGGGCGAGTTCGCCGGTACCGTGGTCGCGGTCACCCACGACCGCTACTTCCTCGACAACGTCGCCGGCTGGATCCTGGAGCTCGACCGCGGCAAGGGCATTCCGTTCGAGGGCAACTACTCGGCCTGGCTCGAATACAAGGAGAAACGCCTGGAGCAAGAAGAAAAGGCCGAAAGCGCCCGGCGCAAGGCGATGGCGCAGGAGCGCGAGTGGGCCCAGACCAACGCGAAGGGCCGCCAGAGCAAGAACAAGGCACGGCTGCAGCGGCTGGAGGAGCTGGCCCAGCCCGAATACCAGCAGCGCGCCGAGACCAACGAGATCTACATCCCGCCGGGTCCGCGCCTGGGCGACAAGGTCATCGAGGCCGAGAACCTGTCGAAGCAGTTCCGTGATCGCGAGCTGTACCAGGGCCTGTCGTTCCGCGTGCCCAGCGGCGGCATCGTCGGCGTGATCGGCCCCAACGGCGCCGGCAAGACCACATTGCTGCGCATGATCACCGGTGCGGAGGCCCCCGACGGCGGGACCATCGAGCTGGGCGACACGGTCGACGTCGCGTACGTCGACCAGTCGCGCGACTCACTCGACGGCGAGAAGACGGTCTGGGAAGAGATCTCCGACGGCCACGACTACATCGAGGTGGGCAACTGGCAGGTGGCCTCGCGCGCCTACTGCGGGCGCTTCAACTTCAAAGGCCCGGATCAGCAAAAGAAGGTGCGGGACCTGTCCGGCGGTGAGCGCAACCGCGTGCATCTGGCCAAGCTGCTCAAGAGCGGCGGCAACCTGCTGCTGCTCGACGAGCCCACCA
>CAZVBX010000015.1:0-42272 GCA_964625925.1 uncultured Ectothiorhodospiraceae bacterium
GGCTGACCCGGCGCAGACCCGCTGAGTGAGGCTTTACTAGGTTTCGGGTTAGTAAGGCAGGGAGTGAGAACCACTCAATGAACACAAAATCAACACAAGATAGAAGCCCAAGTGGGTGTGCCCGCGGGAGCGACTTCAACGCGCCTGCGGCGCTGTGCCGCATATAGTGTTCATCTCGTGTTCATTGAGTGGTTCCGCCGCGCGCCTCCGGACGCGCAGAGCGAGCAGCGAAGCTCCGAGGCGTTCGGCCGGATAGCAGCCGCATCCGGGTTCATCCGTGGTTCGTCCCCGTGCGTTTCAGCGCTGGCAGCGGGGGCAGTAGACGGTGGCGCGTTGGCCCTGGCGGATGGCGCGCAGGGGCGTCTGGCAGCGGGGGCAGGGCTCTCCGCCGCGGCCGTAGGCGGCCAGGGCGATGCGGAAGTAGCCGGGGGCGCCTTCGGCACCGGCGAAGTCGCGCAGCGTGGTGCCGCCCTGTGCGATGGCGTCCTGCAACACGCGCTGGATCGCCTCGGCGAGACGCTGGTAGCGCGCGCGGGAGATCCGCCCCGCCGCGCGGCGCGGATGAATCCCCGCCTCGAACAGCGCCTCGCTGGCGTAGATATTCCCGACGCCGACCACGATGCGCCCGTCCATCAGGAACTCCTTGACCGCGCGCCGGCGGCCGCGAGCACGGCGGTAGAGATAATCGCCGTCGAATGCCGTATCGAGCGGCTCGGGGCCGAGTTCCGCCAGTAGCGGATGGGTGTCATCGGGGACGGTGCCCAGCCAGAGCACGCAGCCGAAGCGGCGCGGGTCGCGCAGGCGCAGGCATTGGTTGCCGGCGAGCAGCAGATCGACATGGTCGTGCGGCGAGGGCGGCGTGTCGGCGTCGAGCACGCGCAGGCTCCCGGACATCCCCAGATGCAGCAGCACGGTGCCGGCCGGCGTGCGCAGCAGCAGGTACTTCGCCCGCCGGTCGACGCGCTCGATGCCTTGGCCGGCTAAGCCTTGCAGTGCCGCCACGGGGACCGGCCAGCGCAGTTGCGCCTGACGCACGACGGCGCCGGTCAGCTCGCGTCCCTGTACAAGCGGCGCGATCCCGCGGCGGGTCGTCTCGACCTCGGGCAGCTCGGGCATTAGCGGCCCATACGGCGTCCGCGAACGATGAGCCGGCGGCGCCTGCGGTGATTCATTGTCCGGCGGGGGTGTCGGCGTCCGCCGCGGTCGGCTCGGTTGGGTAGGGGCGCAGCAGCGCCTCGGCCCGCTCCGCGGTGATGCGGAGGCCGTAATCGGCGCCCGCGGGGACCAGGACCAGCTCCGGTGGCATCTGCGCGATGCGCCACTGGTGGCTCTGGCCGTCGGCGGTCGCGATTCGGATGCGGCCGTGATCGGCGGCCGGCGGCGTGAGCACGAAGCTTTCGGCATGGGCCGCGAGCCAGCGCGCCGTCCAGTCGCTGAGTTGGCTCGCGCCCACCGCGTCGAGGCCGGCCGAGGACCAAGCGTTGGTATTATCCGCGCGCTCGGCGCGCGCCCACGGTATCTCGATGGCGAGCGGTTCGGCGTCCTCGGGCAGCAGGGCCGGATTCGCCAGCGCCTCGATCCCCTGCGCCAGCAGCGGGAGCGTGCGGTCCTCGAGCAGGCACATGCGCGAGCCCGCCCGCACATAGCGGCGGCCGTCTTGTGTACGGTCGCCGAAACTCAGGGGCCTGTCGTCGGCGCGCAGGCGCAGGCGCGGCTGGGCCAGGCCGTATTCGGCCGGGTCGCGATCGAGCAGGCTGTAGCAGGCGCTTGCCGCGCTGAGTCCGCTCAAGGCGGTGACGATGCGCCTGTCGAGGGCGGGGCGCTCGAGCGGCCGGGTCAGGTGCCAGCCGCCGTCCCGGCGCTCGAGCACGATGGTGCCGTCGTCTCCGGCCTCCGCGTCCGCCGCGGGCGGGTATTCGATCTCCAGGGTCTGGACCTCGCTCGGGGTCAGCGGCGTAAGCCGCGCGCGAACCGAACCGTCGCCCTGGGGCGTCCCGAGCATGACGACCGCGCCGAGTGCCAGGGCGGCGGCGAACAGGAGACCGTTGATGAGATTGCGTTGGCGCATGGTTTCTTCAGCGTCGTCGTCGGCGCAGGACGATGACCGCCCCCGCGGATAGGAGTGCGACCGGTACGGCGACCAGGAAACCCAAGCCGATGACGGCGAGCGCGGTCTGGGACATGTTCAGCCCGCCGTCGCCTGGCGCCGCCGTGGCGATGCGCACTTGCTCGTCATCGCCGGTGAGCCAGTTGACCAGGCGCATGCCCAGGTCGAGGTTCGAGCCGTTGCCGAGATAGGCATTGGACAGGAAATCGCCGTCGCCGATCATCGCGATGCGCTGGCCGCCGCCCTGGCCGTCTGCCTCGGTCTGGCCGCGCGTGGCCGCGTACCCGAGCGTGAGCGGGCCGCCGCTGTCGCCCTCGGCCGGGTCGAGGCTGACCTCGCCGCGGATCGGGCCGGTCTCGGCCCAGCTGTCGGGCCGCGATTGCACCAGCAGCCGGTGTTGCCAGCCCTCGCCCTCGACGGGCTCGAGCGCGGCGGCCTGTGGCAGCAGGGAGGCGGCGGAGAGGTCGCCGGCGGCGGGATGATCGCCATAGCGCGTAACGACGGCGAAATCGGGCGTGTCCGTGCCGAACAACTCGGCCGCGGGATCGACCACCACGCCGGGCAGACGGCGCATGCCGAGGTCCGCACGCAGGGCGTCGAGGCGCCCGGTGATGGCCGCGTCGTCGCCCGGCTCGGTGAGCCACAACAGGTTGCCGCCCGCGCGCACGTACTGGCGGATCATCGAGACCTCGCCGGGCAGATAGTCGTTGCGCGGGCTCGCGAGCACCAGCACGTCGGTGTTGTCGGGGATGCGCCCGGTGCCGGCGAGGTTCAGCGACTGCACCTGCAAGCCGCGCTCGCTCAGGCGTTCGCCGAACCGGCGCAGGTCGAAGTTGGCATCGCCGTGCGGGTCGCGCTCGCCGTGGCCCTGCAGGAAGACGATCCAGCGCGTGGTGCCGCGCGCCATGCGCAACAGCGCATTGGTCATGCGCTGCTCGGATACCTGTTGCAGGCGCTGCTCGCGCTCGCCATAGCGCAGGATCAGCTCACCGCCGCTGCGGATGCCGAGCTCGCGCGCCAGGCCCGGGTTGGTGTCGGGATTGACGAACGCGAGCTCGATCTCGGCCCCCGCCCGGCGATAGCGCTCGACCAAGTCGCGTAGGCGCTCGCGCTGCACGGGATCGGGGCCGAGATAGGCCGTCGCCTCCAGGGGTCGCTCGAGCAATGCGACCGCGTCGGTGCTCTGTGGCGCCAGCGTATTGCGCCCCGATGCGGTCCAGTCGGCGGTATGGATGTAGCGCTGGCTGAGCCAGGCCGCGAGCGCGATCACCGCGACCACGAGCAGCGTGAAGGCGGCGTTCTGCAGCTGCAGCCGGCGGCGCTGGCGCCGATCGAGCTTCATCGCTGCAGCCGGTCGTTGTCGAGCCGGCGCGTGGCCAGGACGAGGAAGAGCGCGGTGAACAGCACGAAAAAGGCCAGCGCGCCGCTATCGAAAAGACCCGCCAGGAACGGCTCGAGATGCGTGGTCGGGGCCGGGTAGGAGACCAGGGCGCCCCAGTGCTCGCCGAAGGCGTTGCGCGACCATTCGCCGAGCAGGACCAGCGCCAGCAACAACCCCAGTGTGCCGATCGCGGCCACCGTCGGCTGACGCGTGAGCGACGACAGGTACAAGCCCGCAGCGGCGGCCGCAACGATGAACAGCGCCGCTCCGAGCGTCGCCAGCAGCAGCGCGCCGCCGTCGATGTCGGTCAGAAGCCCCAGCGTCAGCGGCATGAGCGTGGTCAGCACGACCATCGGCAGGAGCACGGCGAGCACGCCCAGGAATTTACCCAGCACGATCTGCACGGTCGAGACCGGTGCCGACAGCAGCATGGCCAGCGTGCCGTGGCGCCACTCGCCGGCGATCAGCCCCATGGTCAGCAACGGCATGGCGAGCAGGTGGATCGTCGCGGCGGCGCCGAACAGCCGCGGCACCAGATAGCCGGTCACGCCCGGGCCGCCCTCGGTGAGCTGCGGCCGCAATTGCAGGTAGCTCTCGAGGTGCAGCAGGAAGATGAACGCGACCAGCGCCTCGACGGCGGCCAGCACGATCCAGGCGACGGGCGAGCGGAACAGGGCGCCGGCCTCGCGACGTGCAATGGCTCCGATCATCAGGCGGCCTCGGCGTCGATCGCGGCCGGTGCATCCCGGGCGGTCGTCTCGACGAAGATCTGCTCGAGCGAGCGCCGCTCGCCGACCATCTCGGTCAGGCCCCAGCCGCCGGCCACGAGCTGCTCCGCCACGCGCTCGCCGCCGCTATCGGACGCCAGCCGCAGGCGTATGCGTCCGTGCTCGGCCGGTTCGGCATCGATCACGCCGTCGAGCGCCGCCAGGGTGGCGAGCGCCGGTGGGCGCGCGAGCGTGACCAGCAGGTGTTCGGCGGGGCCACTCGCCTCCAGGCTGGCCATGGGCTCGCTAAAGACGATGCGCCCCTGATGCATGATCGCGACGCGCGAGCATACCGCCTGAACCTCCGGCAGGATGTGGGTCGACAGGACCACGCCGCGTTCGCGTCCGAGTTCCGCGATGAGCGCGCGGATCTCGCGGATCTGAATCGGGTCGAGTCCCACGGTGGGCTCGTCCAGCACGACCGCGGCCGGCTCGTGGACGATCGCCTGGGCGATGCCGGCGCGCTGCTGATAGCCCTTGGACAGGTGGCCCAGCAGGCGCGCCTCGACGCCCGCGAGCCCGCAGCGCTCGACGGCGCGCGCGACGGCGTCCTTGCATTGCGTGCGCGCGACCCCATGTAGGGCCGCAGCGAAGCCGAGGTATTCCGTAACCGTCATGTCCGGGTAGATGGGCGGTTGCTCGGGCAGGTAACCCAGGCGGTGCTTGGCCTGGCGCGGTTGCTCGAGCAGATCGATGCCGTCGATCCGCACGCGGCCGGCACTCGGCGCCAGCGTGCCCGCCAGCATTTGCATGGTCGAACTCTTGCCGGCGCCGTTGGGTCCGAGCAGGCCGAGGACCTCGCCGCGCTGCAGGCGCAAGTCGACGCCCGCGACGGCGCGCAGCGGGCCATAGTCGCGGTAGAGGTCGGCGAGCTCGATGAGCGGCGCGCTAGCGGGCATGGGCGTACATTTCGCGGTGAGGCCGGAGGGCGCGGTGCGGCGACGATAGCCGGACGGCGCCCGCGGCGGCAAGGGCATGCCCCAATTCTGCACCGCCGGGCTGCGCGTGGTATGCTTGAGTGTGGCGACGGGCGCCTCGGATCGTTCGGTGCGCGCGCCCCGCAGTGTCCCTTTTCCCCATAGGAATCCCGATGAACGGCTTGTTGGATCTACTCGCGACTGGGTTAATCGACCTCTCCCTCCTGGGATATGTCGCTGTCGTGCTGCTGCTGACGCACATCACGATCGTCTCGGTCACCGTCTATCTGCATCGGTGCCAGGCGCACCGCTCGGTCGACCTCCATCCGATCGTCTCCCACTTCTTCCGCTTCTGGCTGTGGCTGACGACCGGCATGCGCACGATCGAGTGGGTGGCCATCCATCGTAAGCATCACGCCCATACCGAAGACGAGGACGATCCGCACAGCCCGCATCAAGTGGGCATCTGGAAAGTCCTGTTCGCGGGTGCTGAGCTCTACCGCGAGGAGGCCAAGGACCAGGCGACGCTCGACAAGTACGGGCACGGCACGCCCGACGACTGGATGGAGCGCAACGTCTACTCGCGCGCGCCCACCGGTGGCATCGTGCTGATGGGCGCGCTCGCGCTGGCCCTGTTCGGCGTCGCGGGCATGTCGGTCTGGGCCATCCAGATGATCTGGATCCCGTTGTGGGCCGCCGGCGTGATTAACGGCATCGGCCACTACTGGGGCTATCGGAACTTCGAGTCGGCCGACGGCTCGACCAACATCGCGCCCCTGGGGCTGCTGATCGGCGGCGAGGAGATGCACAACAATCACCACGCCTTCCCGAGCTCGGCCAAGTTCTCGCAGCGCTGGTACGAGTTCGACGTGGGCTGGTTCTACCTGCGCATCCTGTCCGCTCTCGGCCTGGCCAAGATCAAGCGCGTGGCGCCGAGCCCGACCATCGACCCGGCCAAGAAGACGGTCGATTTCGAGACGGTCAAGGCGGTCGTGGTCGCGCGCATGCACGTCATGCGCACCTATGCGAAGCACGTGACGCTGCCGGTGCTCAAGGGCGAGCTCAAGCGCGCCGACGACCAGTACCGGGCCCTGCTCAAGCGCGCCAAGCGGGCACTGGTGCGTGACGAGTCGCGCATGGACGAGCGCGCCCGGGCGAAGCGCGACACCGCGCTGCGGGTCAACGACCGGCTGCATACCGTCTACGAGTACCGGCGGCAGCTGCAGGAGCTATTCACCTCGCGCACCCTGAGCCAGGAGGGGCTGGTGCAGTCGCTGCAGGAGTGGTGCGCCAGCGCCGAGGCCAGTGGCATCCACGCCCTGCAGGAGTTCGCCGCCCACCTGCGCGGTTATCGCTTGAAGGCGGCGTGATGAGGCGCGCTGGCGGTTCGTCGGGCCTCGCCGCACGGCATGCGGCGAGGCCCGGGCCCCGCTGACGCGGACCTGTGACCGCATGCGGCCCGCCTCCTCGATTCCCGGGCCGGACCGCAAGCGCGCCCGCTGGCGCCTGCTGGGGTGGGGACTCTCCCTCGTGGCCGTGGGCGGCATGGCTGTCGCATGGCACGTCACGCCCCTGGGCGATCTCATCCGCCCCCAGGCATTCCTCGACTACGTCGGCGGCCTGCGCGATCAGCCCCTGGCCCCGCTCATCATCGTGGGCCTGTTCCTGCTCGTGGGGGTTCTTCTGCTGCCGGTCACGCCGGCGGTGATCGTGGCGGTCGGTGCATCCTCGCCGCTTATTGGCTTTCTCTACGCGCTGCTCGGGGTTTCCGTGCTCGGCGCCTTCGGGTTCGCGGTCGGGCGGCTGGCGGGCCGCCGCCAGCTCCAGCGCCTGGCCGGATCGCCCGTGCACCGGGTTTCGCAGCGCCTGGGCGACGCCGGCGTGCTCGCGATCACGATGGCTCGCCTGATGCCGGTGGCGCATTTCACCATCATCAGCCTGACGGCGGGGGCATCCCATATCCGCTGGCGCGATTTCCTGGTCGGCACGGTGCTCGGGATGACGCCGGGCATTGCGGTCGTCGCGCTGATATTCGACCAGGCCGCGCTGGCTGCCCGCGACCCGCAGGACGCGCGTCTGGCGGCCGTGGTGCTCGTGACCATCGGGCTGGCGGCGGCTCTGGTCGCGCTGCACCTCTGGCGGCGCCGCGACTGAGCGACGCGGCGAGGCTGCGAGCCGAACCGGGCCAGGCCCACTGCTCGCGATCCCCCAATGCTTCGCCGTCCCATCAACGGAATCCCCGCCAGCGCGCCGTTCGAATCGGACCGCGGGCGCCCCAACCCGGCTCGTGTCGTTGCGAGCCAAGCGCAGGACGTAGCGGGGATATACACGGCGCGCCAACCGGCCCAGGATTAACCCTACGGCCGCGTCTGGCGGCGGCCGCGAAACGCCGGCTTTTTGCGGACCACGAGCGCTCAGATGGAGTCGAGACGGTGAATAGGCATCGCAGCAACGTGAATTACCAGCAGACGATCGATCAGGGCGATCGCAACGTCCCCATCAACCTGCGGCAGACCGGCGATCCGGGGATCCAGCTGTTGCTCTCCAATCGCGTCCGCAAGTCGCCCTACTGGCACCTCTCCGTCGAAGCGGGTTGCTGGCGGGCCACCGTCTACAATCGCATGTATCACCCGCGCGGCTACGTACGCCCGGAAGATGGCGGCACGATGGTCGAGTACCGGGCGCTGGTGAACGACGTGACGCTGTGGAACGTGTCCGTCGAGCGGGCGATCCAGGTCAAAGGACCCGACGCGGAGGCGTTCTGCGATTACGTCTGCACCCGCGACATCACGCGCGTCGAGCCCATGCGCGGGCGCTATGTCATCCTCTGCAATCAGTACGGCGGCTTGCTCAACGACCCCGTCATGCTGCGACTGTCCCCCGACGAGTTCTGGTTCACCATCAGCGACTCGGACCTGATGTATTGGTTCCAGGGCATCAACGTGGCGGCCGGATATAACGTGACCATCCGCGAGATCGACATCGCGCCGCTGCAGATCCAGGGGCCGAAGTCGGAGGCGCTGATGGTCGACCTGGTCGGCGAGGGGATCAAGGACGTGCCGTATTACGGCCTGATGAAGGCCCGCATCGGCCGCGTCGACTGCATCGTCTCGCAGACGGGTTTCACCGGCGAGAAGGGCTACGAGGTCTACGCCTACGACTCGACCTACAACGCCGAGTTCGTGTGGAACGCGATCTGCGATGCCGGCGAGAAGCACAACCTGATGGTGATCGCGCCGGCGCACCACCGCCGGATCGCGGCCGGCATCCTGTCCTACGGTCAGGACATGGATCACGAGTCCAACCCGTTCCAGTGCTACCTCGGGCACATGGTCCCGCGCACGAAGGAAGGCGATTACATCGGCAAGCAGGCGCTCGAGCGCACGCGCGAGCTGGTCGAGTCCGGCAATCCGCCGTTCAAGCACCAGCTCGTCGGGCTCAAGCTCGGCGGCAAGCCGATCGAGGACTATGCGCCCGATTTCTGGCTGTTGGCCGATCCCGACGATGCCGACGATCCAATCGGCTGGATCACCTCGCCGTGGTACTCGCCCGAGCTAGAGGTCAACATCGCGATGGCCTATGTGCCGGTCGAGAAAGCCGCACTGGGGACGGAGCTATTGGCGTGGATTCCGGAGGAGTATCAGCCCAAGCCGGGCTTCCCGGTCAACGCCGAGGTCGTGGAGATGCCGTTCCGCCCCTCCTACCACCCGAGCTCGCGCGAGCGCGCCCGCTCGGAGGGTCGCGACTCGGCCTATTGACGCCGGAACGGAGCCCGCAGGCACAAAAAAGCCCGGCCGATGGCCGGGCTTTTTTCGCCTGCGGACCAAGCCTTACTTCAGCTTGGTCTCGCGGTAGATCACGTGCTTGCGGGCGACGGGATCGAACTTCTTGATCGCCATCTTGTCGGGCATGTTCCGCTTGTTCTTCGTGGTCGTGTAGAAGTGGCCCGTGCCCGCGGTCGATTCGAGCTTGATCTTTTCACGCATGTTGACGCTCTCCTAGACTCGCTCGCCGCGCGCGCGGATGTCGGCCAGCACGGCGTCGATGCCCTTCTTGTCGATGATGCGCATGCCCTTCGACGACGTGCGCAGCGTCACCCAGCGCCCCTCGCTCTCGACCCAGAAGCGATGCTTGTGCAGGTTCGGCAGGAACCGGCGCTTGGTCTTGATGTTCGAGTGCGAGACATGGTGGCCGTTGGTCGGCCGCTTGCCCGTAACCTGACAGACGCGAGACATCGCGGGCTGCTCCGTTCGATTCCGAGGTTGGTCCGCGCGCGGACCGGCTTCGCTCGATAAGCCGCGCAATATAGCGTACGCGCGTTCTGTGGGCAAGGGTGGCTAGCGCGGGCCGGGGCCGGGCGGCTATAGTTCGCAACGCTGGCCACCACGGAGAGCACCTTGGGGATCGTCTACCTGCGCGACCTGCGGGTCGAGACCATCATCGGCATCTTCGACTGGGAGCGCACCACGCGCCAGGTGGTCGGCATCGATCTGGAGATGGCCGCCGACGTGGCGCGCGCCGCGGCCAGCGACTCGATCGACGACGCCCTCGATTACAAGGCGATCTCCAAGCGGCTGATCGACGCGGTCAGCAGCAGCTCCTTCCGGCTCATCGAGACGCTGGCGGAAGAGGTCGCCCGGATCGTGCGGCAGGAATTCGGCGTCTCCTGGGTCAAGGTCACGGTCGCCAAGCCGGGCGCGATCCGTGGCGCGCGCGACGTCGGCGTGATCATCGAGCGCGGCGGTTGAGCGAATAATGGAACGCGTGTACGTCTCGATCGGATCCAACGTCGACCGCAGCGCGAACCTGAGCGGCGGCCTCGCCGCCCTGCATGCGCGCTTCGGCCCGCTGGCCGTGTCGACGATCTACGAATGCCCGGCGGTCGGTTTCGACGGCGACCCGTTCTACAACTGCGTGGCGGCGTTCGACAGCGCCGAGCCGGTCGACACCGTGCATGCCGAGCTCCACGCCATCGAGGACCGGTTCGGCCGTGACCGCTCGCAGCCCAAGTTCTCGCCGCGCACGCTCGATCTGGATCTGCTGCTATACGGCGATCGGGTCATGCGCGAGGGTCGCCTGGTGCTGCCGCGGCCGGACGTCGACCACGTGGCCTTCGTGCTGGCGCCGCTGGCCGAGTTGGCCGGCGAGCGGGTCCATCCGGCGCGTCAGGAGACCTTCACCGAGCTGTGGGCCCGTTTCGAGGGCGTCGGCGCTGGCGAATTGGTCCCGATCGACCCCGCACCGCTGGTGCCTCCCGAGGTGCTCGAGTAAGCCCGTAGCGCGTGCACCGCTCCGGATCTGCCCCGGCGCGCCGGCAGGCGAGTCCGACGGCGGGAAACCGGGGGCGGGGGTTAGATCCCGCGTCCCCCGTCGACGGTCAGCACTTCGCCGGTGACGAACGGCGCATCGCGCACCAGGTACAGCAGGGCGGCGGCGATGTCCGCAGGGGCGCCCTGGCGCCCCAATGGGGTCGCCTCGAGCACCGCCTGCTGAACGGCCGGGTCCGCACCGCCGCTGGTCTCGGGCCACAGGATGGATCCGGGCGCGATGGCATTGACGCGTACGTCCGGGGCGAGCTCGCGGGCGAGGGAACGCGTTAGCATGATGAGCCCCGCCTTGGCGGCGCAATAGACGGGATGGCCCTCGAGCGGGCGCAGGCCGTGCACGTCGGCGAGGTTCACGATGCAGCCGCCTGTCGCGGCAAGGGCCGGGGCCGCCGCCTGCGCCGTGAAGGTCGGCGCCCGTAGATTGCTGCCGACGAGGTCGTCGAAGTGCTCGGGCGCGATCGTGCCGATGGGGGTGGAATAGAAGCTGGAGGCATTGTTGACCAACGCATCGAGCCCGCCCCAGCGATCGCATGCGGTCGCCACCAGGCGCTCGCATGCGGCTGGATCGAGTAGATCGGCGCAGGCGACGCAGGTCGAATCCGCGCGTATCTCCTCCAGCTCGGTCGCCAGCGCATCGGCGGCGGCGCGCGAGTGGCGGCAATGGATCACCACATTGGCCCCGGCGTCATGCAAGGCGCGGGTCAGCTCGGCGCCGATGCGCCGCCCGGCGCCGGTCACCAGGGCGGTTTGGCCCGCGAGTGGCGGGCGAGTATCCTGCGCCATCGATCGTCCCCAGCGTCCGTTACGGCGGTGCATGCTAAAGCCATTTGCGCCGCCCCGGCGAATCTCGACTCCGTGACCCTAGCGGCATGAGCCCGGCGACATGAGCCCGCCATCCCAGGACCCCGGCCCTTTGCCCGAGCCCGAGCCCGGCGCGCAGGCTCACAGCGAACGCCTGCGCGCGGCCATCGCCGGCGAGATCGCGCGCGCCGGGGGCGAGATCGCGTTCCGCCGCTACATGGAGCTGGCGTTGTATGCCCCGGGCCTGGGCTATTACGCCGCCGCGGGCGGCGCCGGCCTGGCCGGCGCCGATTTCGTCACTGCGCCGCAGGTATCGCCGCTGTTCGCCCGCTGTCTCGCGCGCCAGTGCGCGGAGGTGCTGGATGCGATCGGGGGCGGCGACATCCTGGAGCCGGGCGCGGGCACCGGGGCGCTCGCGGCCGAGCTGCTCGCCGCGCTGGAGCAGGCGGGGCAGCTGCCTGCGCGCTATCGCATCGTCGAGCTCTCGGCCGAGTTGCAGGCGCAGCAGCGCGCGGCGATCGAGCGGCGCGTGCCGCACCTGATCGACCGCTGCGTATGGCATCACGAATGGCCGCAACCGTTCGACGGCATCGTGATCGCCAACGAGGTGCTCGACGCCTTCCCGGTCGAATGCTTCCGGGTCACGAACGCCGGCGTCGCGCAGCGCCGGACGCGCGCCGACGACAGCGCGCTGGCCGATGCCTGGGCGCCGGCGCCCGACGCGCTGGCGCGCGGCGTGGCGCACATCGAGGCCGATCTCGGGCGGGCACTGCCGGCAGGCTACGCCTCCGAGTGGTCGCCGCAGCTGCCGGGCTGGTTCAGCGCGCTGGCCACGTCCCTGCGGCGCGGCGCCGCCTTGTTCATCGATTACGGCTACGTGCGCAGCGAGTACTACTTGCCCGAGCGCGCCACGGGCACGCTGGTATGCACCCGGGCCCACCGCGCCCACGACGAGCCCTACGACTGGCCAGGACTGACCGACATCACCGCGTTCGTCGATTTCACGGCCGTAACCGAGGCGGCCACTGCGGCCGGCTTCGACCTGGAGGGATTCACGCCCCAGGCGCATTTCCTGTTCGCCACCGGTCTCGAGGAAATCGCCGCCGCGGCGCGCGCCGAGGCCGACGAGCGCGGCGAGCTGTATCTCGCCCAGCAGATCAAGACCCTCACCATGCCCGGCGAGATGGGTGAACGCTTCAACGTCATCGGCTTCTCCAAGGGCCTGCAACAACCCCTCGCCGGCTTCGCCCTCAATGACCTCAGCTACCGGCTCTAAGCGCTCAAGAACCACGAATAAACACGAATGAAACCGGACGCTGGCGTCCGGTTAAGCGGAGCGCGAAAGCGGATGCCGTCGAGCACGCGACTCGAAAATCGGGGATGACGGTTAAAGCCGTGCTTCCGAATGCCGCCGCCGATACTCTCTTTAGATCCGTGTCCATCCGTGTTCATCCGTGGTTCAAACGCACCAAATCAGCGTGGCACCGGGGCAGCCCGATTCGGCCCCAAATTTCGTGTTCATTCGTGGTTCTCAACCGCCTGCACCGCGGTAGCGATCGGCGGGGAGGGCATCTGCTACACTCGCCGCCATGTCGGGGCTGGCCGGACGTCGGATTCTGCTCGGGGTGACCGGCGGCATCGCCGCCTATAAGGCCGCCGAGCTGGCGCGCCTACTCGTGGGGGCGGGGGCGGCGGTGCGCGTGGTCATGACGCGCGCGGCGCAGGACTTCGTGGGACCGCTGACGTTCCAGGCGCTGACCGGTGAGCGCGTGCGCACCGAGCTGCTCGACACCGAGGCCGAGGCCGCCATGGGCCACATCGAGCTGGCCCGCTGGGCCGAGCTGGTGCTCGTCGCGCCCGGCTCGGCCGACACACTGGCCCGTCTGGCGACCGGGCGCGCCGACGACCTGCTGGCGACGGTCTGTCTGGCGACCGAGGCGCCGCTGGCCATCGCGCCCGCGATGAACCGGATCATGTGGGCCAATCCCGCGACCGAGGCGAACGTCGCGAGCCTCGTGGAGCGCGACGTCACCGTGCTCGAGCCGGGCACGGGCGACCAGGCTTGCGGCGAGGTGGGCGCCGGCCGCATGCAGGAGCCCGCCGATCTCGCGCGCGCGGTCGAGGACCTGGTCGGTCCGCAGCCGCTCGCCGGTACGCGCGCCGTGATCACGGCGGGGCCGACGCGCGAGGCGCTCGATCCGGTGCGCTATCTGTCCAATCACAGCTCCGGGCGCATGGGCTTCGCGATTGCCGGCGCTGCCGCCCGCGCCGGCGCCGCGGTGACGCTGATCGCCGGGCCGGTCGAGCAGGCGACGCCGCCGGGCGTCACCCGGATCGATGTCGAGTCCGCCGATGAGATGCATGCGGCGGTGATGGCGCGGGTGGCCGAGTGCGATCTGTTCATTGCCACGGCCGCCGTCAGCGACTACCGGCCGGTCGAGGCGGCGACCGGCAAGCTCAAGAAAGACGGCACCGGCGGGCGCTCGCTGGCCCTGACGACCAATCCCGACATCCTGGCCGAGGTCTGCGCGCACGATCCACGCCCGTTCGCGGTCGGCTTCGCCGCCGAAACGGAAGCCGTCGCCGAGCATGCCCACGAGAAGCGCCGCAACAAGGGTGCCGACGTCATCTGCGCCAATGCCGTCGGGCGCGAGCGCGGCTTCGGCGACGTCGAGACGGCGTTGCAGGTGTTCTGGGACGAGGGCTCGCGCGAGCTGGGGCCCGGGCGCAAGCCGGCGCTCGCGCGCGAGTTGGTCGGGTTGCTGGCTGAGCTACTGCTGCAAGCCGGGTCCGCCGCCGCAGCGCGGGCCCAATAAGCCCATGGCCGAGCGCTTCCGCGTGCGCGTGCTCGATCCGCGCATCGGCGATACGATTCCCCTGCCGCAGTACGCCACCGGTGGCGCGGCCGGCCTGGACCTCCGAGCCGCACTGGACGAGCCGCTGACGCTCGGGCCGGGCGGGGCGGAGCTGATCCCCACCGGTATCGCGCTGCATCTCGAGCAGCCCGACCGGGCCGCCATGATCCTGCCGCGTTCGGGGCTGGGCCATAAGCACGGAATCGTGCTCGGCAACGGGGTCGGGTTGATCGATAGCGATTACCAGGGGCCGCTGTTCGTTTCCTGCTGGAACCGCGGCGGTGAGCCCTTCACCATCGAGGTGGGCGAGCGCATCGCTCAACTCGTCATCGTCCCGGTCGTGCAGGCAGAATTCGAGCTGGTCGAGCGCTTCGAGACGAGCGATCGCGGCGCTGGCGGATTCGGCTCCTCCGGCCGGCAATAAGCAAGGCTCTGGGAAGGCCGGGTGTCCGTGTCGCAGGCCGTTCGAGCTCGCCTCGGCACCGCACCGGTGGCAAGGCGCGACGGCGCCCGGCGCGCAGGACCGGGGCGAGATCGAATGTTGTGCGCGGCAGGACATTCGCGGACAAGGATGAATCAACTATGGAACCGATGATGAAGGATGACGCCCCTAGCGACATCGCCGCTAGCCTGTTCCGCGCCTACGATATCCGTGGGGTCGTGGACGAGACCCTCACGACCGAAGCGGTCCACGCCATCGCGCGCGCGTTCGCCGCCGAGGCCGCTGCGCGCGATCAGTACCGCGTGGTCATCGCCCGTGACGGACGCCTGTCCGGGCCCGAGCTATCGCGCGCGCTGCGCGACGGCCTGGTCGCCGGCGGCATGGAGGTGCTCGACATCGGCGCCGCGCCGACGCCGGTGCTGTATTTCGCGACGGTCGCCCTGGAGACCGGTACGGGCATCGCGCTCACCGGCAGTCACAATCCGCCCGACTACAACGGCATGAAGCTGATGATCGCCGGCGATACCCTCTCCGGCGAGGCCATCCAGGCGTTATACCGGCGCATCGTCAGCGGCGATCTGGCCACGGGGGCGGGCAGTGCGCACGAGGTCGACGATTTTGCGACCACCTACCTACGGCGCATCTTCGATGACGTCAGGCTGGCGCGGCCGCTGCGAATCGCGATCGATTGCGGCAACGGCATCTCCGGTGCGCTCGCCCCGAGCCTCTACGAGGGCCTGGGCTGCGAGGTGCACGCGCTATACGACGCCGTCGATGGCCGCTTCCCCAATCACCATCCGGACCCGAGCGATCCGGCCAATCTCGAGACGCTGATCGAGACGGTCCGCAGCAAGGATCTCGACGTCGGCCTCGCGTTCGACGGCGACGGCGATCGCCTGGGCGTGGTCGATAGCGAGGGCCACATCATATGGGCCGACCGCCAGATGATCCTATTCGCCCGCTCCCTGCTGGCCGACCATCCCGGCGCCCCGATCATCTACGACGTCAAATGCTCCAGCCACCTCGCGGCGGCGATCGAGGTCGCCGGGGGCGAAGGCGAGATGTGGAAGACCGGCCATTCCTTCATCAAGGGCCGCATGCGCGAGCGCGACGCGCTGCTCGGCGGCGAGATGAGCGGCCATATCTTCTTCCGCGATCGCTGGCCCGGGTTCGACGACGGCCTGTATGCCGGCGCGCGGCTGCTCGAGCTGCTGGCGGCCGACGAGCGCTCCTCCCAGGAGGTCTTCGCCGAGCTGCCCGACAGCGTGAATACGCCGGAGCTGAACGTCCATTTCGCGGAGGACGGCGCGCATTTCGCGTTCATGGCGCAGCTCGCCGAGCATGCGCGTTTCGACGAGGCGCGCTCGGTGCTGCGCATCGACGGCCTGCGCGTCGACTACGCCGACGGCTGGGGCCTGGTGCGGCCGTCCAATACCACGCCGGTGCTCGTCACCCGCTTCGAGGCCGACGATGAGGGCGCGCTGGTCCGCATCCAGAACGCCTTCCGCGAACAGATGCTGGCGATCGATCCGGATCTGGAGCTGCCTTTCTGATGGTCGGCAACGGCCACGAGACCGCCCGCGTTCTGGACGAGGCGCTGCCGTACATCCAGCGCCTCGCCGGGCGGACCGTCGTGATCAAATACGGCGGCAACGCGATGGTCGACGAGGCGCTCAAGCAGAGCTTCGCGCGCAACATCGTGCTGCTCAAGCAGGTCGGCGTGAATCCCGTGGTGGTTCACGGCGGTGGACCGCAGATCGGCCGCATGCTGGAGGCCATCGGCAAGAAGACACGATTCGTCGCCGGCATGCGCGTCACGGACAGCGAGACCATGGATCTGGTCGAGATGGTCCTCGGCGGCCAGGTCAACAAGAACATCGTCAGTCTCATCAATCATCATGGCGGGCGCGCCGTGGGTCTGACCGGCAAGGACGGCAATCTGGTCCAGGCGCGGCCGCTCGAGCCGGTGGCGGATGCCGACCAGCCCGACGAGATCATCGATCTCGGCCATGTGGGCGAGGTCGAGGCCATCGACCCGTCCATCGTGCATACGCTCGAGCGGGCCGGCTTTATCCCGGTCATCGCGCCCATCGGCGTCGACGCCGAGGGCCGCTCGTACAACATCAACGCCGATCTGGTCGCCTCGCGCGTCGCGATCACGCTCGCCGCCGAAAAGCTGCTGCTGCTGACGAACACGCCCGGCCTGCTGGATGAGGCAGGCACGCTCATCACCCACAGCGACCTCTCCCGGACGGATGCGATGATCGCGGACGGCAGCATCGCCGGCGGCATGCTGCCGAAGGTGCAATGTGCGCGCGAGGTGCTGGAGACGGACGTAGGCGCCGTCCAGATCATCGACGGACGGGTCGAGGACGCGGTCCTGCTCGAGCTCTTCACGGACGCGGGCGTCGGCACCCTGATTCACCGCTGAAGCGGCGGTGGGGCGAAAGGCCTATGGAGCAACGCGCTACAGCTCCCACCAGCGTCGACACCCCTCTGGTGCAGCAGGGCTACGCGCGCCTGCGTGCGGCGGTCGACCACCCCGAGAGCGTGGCGGCGACCGCTGCCCTGATCTTGGCTATCTTCGACGAATTCTACGGCACCGCACGCGGCTATCCCTTCCGTGCCCAGCGCGCGTTCGAGCGTATGGACCCGAACGCCTCGCTGCGTATCAGCCGCGAGCGTCTGGGCCTCTATAGCCGCTATGTCGCCTATCACGGGCCGCGCATCCAGTCCGCCTACCCGGCGCTGGCCGGCGACGAGCCGCTGTGGGGCGATGTCGATGCGCATTATCTCGCGCTGATCGAGTATCGCTACGAGGCGGATATCGCCTTCAGCTTCGCCCGCTCCATCCGGCGCAACATCTGCCACAGCATCTGGCAGCCGGTCGGCTATTCATTCTCGGCGCCGAACAAGTACCGCGCCAAGTCGCTGGCGGCGGCCCATACGCGCTTCCGGATCCCGCACGGTGTCGATGGCGACCTCATGCGCCAGGTGCTCCTGGTGCCCGGGCTGACGGCGCCGTTCCGTGACGCGCGCCGCGATGCCGAGCGCATGGCGGATCGGGTGAACTGGCTGATCGCGCTCGGTGAGCTGGGCGACCAGCGTCCGGTGGCGCTCGACATGGTCAAGGGCGGCTTCTATCGCGATCTCACCGCTTTCCTGGTGGGGCGCTTCGTGATGGCCGACAACAGCTATCAGCCGTTCGCGGTCTGCCTGCTCAATAGCGCATCGGGCATCTACGTCGACGCCATACTGCATCGCGCATCCGATCTGCACAGCCTCTTCAGCTCGACGTTGGCCAACTTCCATGTGACCAACGATCTCTATTACCAGATCTGCGCCTTCCTCCACAGCGTCATGCCCGCGCGTCCGCTGGGCCTGCACTACTCGACCATCGGCTTCAATCACGTCGGCAAGGCGGCGATTCTCAACGAGATCAAGCAGCAGATGGCGCGCTCGGGCGAGCGCTTGGGGCCGTCACCGGGATTCGAAGGGTCGGTCGCGATGGGGTTCACCTTCGCCGACTGCAGCTATCATCTCAAGGTGGTCCGCGATGAGCCGACCGAGGAATACAAATGGGGCGAGTTCCCGGGCATCGACGCGGTGCTCGAGAAGTACCGGCTGGTGCACGACATCAACCGCACCGGCAGCATGTTGGACAACGTCATGTACTTCAACATGCAGCTCGAGCGCGACATGTTCGACTCCCAACTGCTGGCCGATCTATGCGCGCACGCCGCCGGCAGCGTCTGCGTCGAAGGCGACTCGGTGCTGATCCGCTCGCTCATCGTGCAATTCAAGATCACGCCCCTGCCGATCTTCCTCGAGAGCGCCAGCGATGCCCAGATCGAGGAGGCCATGGTCAGCCTGGGACGCTGCATCCGCAACAACGCGGCGGCCAACATCTTCAACAAGGATCTCGATGCGCGCAATTACGGCATCGGCCACTATGGCAAGGTCTTCCTGTTCGACTATGACGCGGTCGAGCAGCTCACGGACGTGAAAGTGCGCACCAATCTCGACCGCATCGACGGCGAGGACGATCCACCGGCATGGTTCTTCGAGCAGGGGGTGGTCTTCTTGCCGGAGGAGCTCGAACCCGGACTGCGGCTACACTCGCGCACGGCGCGCCGCCACTTCCGCCACCACAACGCCGATCTGCTCAGGCCCGAGTACTGGCGGGATCTGCAGCGCCGGCTGGAGGCCGGCGAGGTGATCGGTCTGGAACTCTACCCCGAGGCGCGCCGGCTCGGTCAGGGCTCGGTCTCGGCGCGTCCGCTGGAAGATCCCCTGTCCGGTGGGCCCACCCAGAACTCGGGATTGTAGGCAATCTCCCACAAATACCCGTCGGGATCGGAGAAGTACCCCGCGTATCCGCCCCAGAACACCCTTTGAGCCGGTTTGACCAGCGTCGCGCCGGCCTCGACCGCCTGGGCCATGAGCGCGTCGACCTCCGGCTCGGACGGCACGTTGTGCGCCAGGCTGAATCCCGGGAAACCGCTGCCCTCGGGCGCGACGCCTGCGTCCGCGGCCAATGATTCGCGCGCGAACAGCGCCAGCCAGCTACCGTCGAGCGTGAAGAACGCCACTTCCGGCGGCGATGCTCGGCGCGGCAGTTGCAGTCCACGTTCGTAGAAGGCGACCGACCGTGCCAGGTCGTGCACACCGAGCGTGATCATGCTGATACGAGGGTGCATGGCTGCGCGACCTCCGCCTTTACGCGCCGTATTGCTTGCGGTAAGCGGCCACCTCGGCGCGATCGCCGGGCTGATCGCCGCGCTCGTCGAGGTAGTCCAGGATGTCGTCCAGGGTGACGATGCTGTGGATCGGCGCGCCGATGCGCTCGCCGGCCTCGAGCGCCGCCGAACGGTCGCTCTGGCCGCGCTCCTGGCGATCCAGCGCGGTGACGACCGCTGCCAGCTCCGCGCCGGCGGCCCGGATGAGATCGGCCGCCTGGCGGATCGCCGTCCCCGCCGTCAGCACGTCATCGACCACCAGCACCCTCCCGGCGAGCGGCGCGCCGACGACGTTGCCGCCTTCGCCGTGATCCTTGGACTCCTTGCGGTCGAACGCCCACGGCAGATCGCGGCCGGGATCGTGCGCCAGCGCGATCGCGGTCGCCGAGACCAGCGGAATGCCCTTGTAGGCGGGGCCGAACAGCATGTCGGCTTCGAGGCCGGTATCGGCGATGGCCTGGGCGTACGCCCGCCCGAGCCCGGCCAATGCACCGCCGGAATTGAGCGCGCCGATGTTGAAGAAATAGGGGCTGGTGCGCCCGGATTTGAGCGTGAAATGCCCGAAGCGCAGCGCGCCGCGCTCCACGGCCAGCTGGAGGAACTCGCGCTGGTATTCTCGCATGACGCGGATGCCTCCCGAGAAAGGGTCGGCTATCATACCGGCGTTGCGTCCAGTGGAGGAACCATGCGGGTTATCAGCTTCAATGCCAACGGTATCCGGTCGGCAGCGCGCAAGGGGTTCTTCGAATGGCTGGCGGCGCAGGATGCGGACGCCGTCTGTATTCAGGAAACCAAGGCCCAGCGCGACGTGCTGCCGGCCGAATGCTGGCCCGCCGGTTTCCATTGCTACTACTGCGATGCCGAGAAGAAGGGCTACAGCGGGACGGCGCTGTATCTCAAGCACGAGCCGGATGAGGTCGTCACCGAGCTCGGCTTCGACGAGTTCGACCGCGAAGGCCGCTGGTGCGAGGCGCGCTACGGCGATCTCGTGATCGCCTCGCTTTATCTGCCCTCGGGGTCATCGGGCGAGGAGCGTCTGGCGGCGAAGATGCGCTTCCATGACCTGTTCCTGCCGCATCTGCAAGCGCTACGCGACAGCGGGCACGAGGTCATCATCTGCGGCGACTGGAACACGGCGCACACGCCGATCGACCTGGCCAACCCCAAGAGCAATGCCAAGAACTCCGGTTTCCTGCCCGAGGAGCGCGCCTGGCTCGATCGGGTGTTCGATGAGATCGGCCTGATCGACGCCTTCCGCGTGATCCATCCGGAGACGCCGAACCTCTATACGTGGTGGTCCAACCGCGGCCGGGCCCGGGAGAAGAACGTGGGCTGGCGTATCGACTATCAGATCGTCACGCCCGGGCTGCGCGGGCGCATTCGGGATGCGTGGGTGCACGCCTGTGACCACTTCTCCGACCACGCGCCGCTGGTGCTCGACTACGAGCTGGACCCGGGCGCGGCCGTAGCGGGCGGGAGTGCGGTCTCGGCCGCGGCCGAGACCGGCTGACGCGACGACCGCGGGTTAGTAACAGGGCGCTACGAGGCCGGCTCCGTCTCGATGCGCCGGCGTGCGCCCGAGTTGGCGTACCAGGCGGCCAGCACGATCGCGGGCAGCCCCATGCAGGCGGCCAGGACGAAGAAGAACGGATAGCCCTCGGCCTCGACGACCACCCCCGAGAAGCCGCCCAGGAATTTTCCCGGCAGCGTCATCAACGACGAGAACAGCGCGTACTGCGTCGCCGTGTAATCGCGTGAGGTCAGGCTCGACAGGAAGGCGATGAACACGGCGCTGGCGAGTCCGTTGGTGACATTGTCGGCGCTGATCGTGACCACCAGCATGGGCAAGTGATTGCCCAGCGCGGCCAGCACGGCGAACAGCAGGTTCGTCGTCGCGACCAGCACGGCCCCCGCGACGAGCAGCGGTGCGATGCCATAGCGGGCCACGAGCGCGCCGCCCGCCACGCCACCGACGATGGTCATGATCACGCCGTAGACGCTGGTGATGTTGGCGATCTCGGACAGGCTGAAGCCCAAGTCGATGTACAGCGGGTTGGCCATGGCGGCCATCGCGAGATCGCTGATCTTGTAGACGGCGACCAGCGCCAGCAGCGTCAGCGCGGCCCGCCCATTGCGCGCGAAGAAGTCGACAAAGGGGCACACCACCGCGCCGATGAACCACGCGACCAGGCGGCGCCACCAACCGGGCAGGTGGGTCGAGCGCAGCAGATAATTCTGCATGCGCTGCTCGCGCCGGGCCGCGTGCGCACTCACCTGGCGGCGCGAGGGCTCGGGGCGGAGCAGCACGGTTGCGATGCCGATCCCCATCAATGCCGCCATCGTCAGGTAGGCCGCGGTCCACGACGCAAAATCGGCGACGTGGAGCGCGCCCGCGCCGGCCGCGAGCAGGCCGGCGCGATAGCCCATGATGTAGGTGGCGGCCATCGCCGCTTGGAGATCGTCCGGCGCCGACTCGATGCGGAAGGCGTCGATGGCGATGTCCTGCGTGGCCGAGCCGAAGGCGACGAGCAGGGAAATCAGGGCGACCGGCATCAGTGCCGCCGTCGGGTCGATGAACGCTAGCGCCGCCAGCCCGCCCGCGATCATGCACTGGCCCAGCAGCATCCAGCCGCGCCGTTGCCCCAGAGCGCCCGTCAATCCGGGCAGCGGAAGCCGATCGACCACCGGGGCCCAGGCGAATTTGACCGAGTAGGTGATCCCGATCCAGGAGAAAAAGCCGATGGCGGCGACCTCGACGCCCACGTCGCGCAGCCAGGCCGTCAGCGTCGAAAACACCAGCAAGAAGGGCAGACCGGCGGAGAAGCCGAGGAACAGCATCGCGATCACGTGCGCGTGCAGATAGATCGCGAGGGCAT
Organism: uncultured Ectothiorhodospiraceae bacterium; assembly: GCA_964625925.1. Taxonomy (GTDB): domain Bacteria; phylum Pseudomonadota; class Gammaproteobacteria; order XJ16; family Halofilaceae; genus Halofilum. The sequence continues at coordinate 22,213 of CAZVBX010000015.1, forward strand.
CGGCCCAGGAGCGCTGGGTTTCGATCATGGTCCGGGGGTGCCTCTGGTCGCCAGGCCCGTCAACACGCCTTGCGGCCGTCGCGCCTTGCCTTGCAGCACACAGGCTCCGCCGCGGCGATCGCGGGGCGCGTTATCAAGCCCCGGGGAAACCGCGGTCGCGGCCGGCCGCGAGCGGCACCCATCATACGCGACCAGCGCGGCTAGGACCTGTGTCGTACTACGCAGCGACGCCGCGCGGGCGGCATGATCCCGTCCGCCGGCGAGGGCCCGAGGGACCCGCCCGAAGACCAGGAGGGGCGGCGTGAGACGCCGAGGGCGGCGCCGCTGAGGCGCACTGGCGCGGTGGCGGGCGATGCCGGTGCACCGCGCCAGCGGCGACTAGTGGTCGCCTTCGCCCGTGTGCACGTGACCGTGCTCGACCTCTTCGGCCGAGGCCTCGCGTACATCGACCACGTTGACCTCGAAGTTCAGGGGAACGCCGGCCAGCGGATGGTTCGCGTCGACCGTGACTTCTTCATCCTGGACGCCGGTGACGGTGACCACGCGGCCCTGGCCCTGCTCGTCCGTCGCCTGGAACCGCATGCCCGCTTCGATTTGGTCCACGCCCTCGAAGGCCGACTTCGGCACCTGCTGGATCAGGTTCTCGTCGCGCTCGCCGTAACCCTCGGACGGATCCACCGTGACCGAGACCTCTTCGCCGGGGGCCGAGCCCTCCAGCGCCGACTCCAGGCCCGGAATCAGGTTGCCGGCCCCGTGCAAATAGGTCAGGGGCTCGCGCCCTTCCGAGGTGTCGAGCACCTGGCCGTCGCCGTCGGTCAACTTGTAGTCGATCGAGGCCACGGTGTTCTGGGAGATCTGCATCGAACTGCTCCCGTCCGTTCGAATGAACGCCCATTGTACCGGTCGGGCGCGGTTGGTGCGACGGGTCCCCGGAGCGGCCCGCAGCGCTATGACTCTGCCGCCCCCGGGCCGATCCCGGGAAGGGGTAACAGGCCCTAGTGTCCTGTCTCGTAAGTTCTTTGAATTTTTCTCGTCGATGGATTGCGGCGCCTGGCAAGGCGCGCCGACGAGCCATAGCGCGCCCTATGGTGAGGAGGCGCAACGCCGCCAGGCGCCGCAAGACCCGGCGAGAAATCAAACGTTGTGCGAGACGGGACACTAGGCCCGGCCTTACAGGTACGAGGCCCAGTCGCGGCTGGGGTCGCCGAACACGAGGAATTCGGGATTGAGGAGCGACTCGGTCTGGTTGTAGCGCAGCGTACGGCCCGCTAGATCGGTCACGTGTCCGCCGGCGGCCTCCACGACGGCTTGAGCCGCCGCCGTGTCCCACTCGGACGTGGGTCCGAGCCGCGGGTACAAATCCGCCGCGCCCTCTGCGACCAGGCAGGACTTGAGCGAGGACCCCATGGGGCGGAGCTCGTGCTCGCCCAGACGGTCGAGATAGGCCGCCAGGCGCTCGTTGGCATGCGAACGGCTGCCCGCGACCCGGACCGGGCCCGGCGCCAGCGCCGACACCCGTATCGGCTCGGCGGGCTGCGCGTTGACGCGCTTCCATGCGCCGGCCTCGAACACGCCGGTATAGGTCACCTCGATGACGGGTGCATGCACGACCCCGAGCACGGGCGCGCCGTCCTCGATCAGGGCGATGTTGACCGTGAATTCGCCATTGCGCTTGATGAACTCGCGCGTGCCGTCGAGCGGATCGACCAGCCAGTAGCGGTCCCACGCGGCGCGCTCGGCGTATGGAATCTCCGCCGACTCCTCCGATAACACGGGGATCTCGGGCCAGAGCGCGCGCAGGCCGTGGTCGATGAGCTCATGGGCGGTGACGTCGGCCGTGGTCAACGGCGATTCGTCCGCCTTGCGCTCGATCTCGTATTGGTCGTTGTAGATCTCGAGAATCGCCTGACCGGCGCGTTCGGCCAATTCGGTGACCGCCGCCAGCAATTGTTCTCGCGTCTGTCCGCTCGTCATTCGTTCTCCTCGTTCGCGAGCAGGTCGCGCGCCATGTAGAGCGCGGCGATCGAGCGCGCCTCGGTGCAGTCCGCCCGCGCGAACAGCGCCGGCAGCTCGTCCAGCGACCACTCGACGACTTCCAGTGGCTCGGGCTCGTCGCCGGGCAACGCGGCCGGGTACAGGTCGCGCGCCAGCACGATCTCGGTGGTGTGCCCGAGATAGCCGGGCGAAACCGTGAAGCGGCTGATCTGCTCCAGGCGCCGCGCGCCGTAGCCGATCTCTTCCTGCAATTCTCGATTGGCCGCAGCCAGCGCGTCTTCGCCCGGCTCGCCCCGGCCCTTGGGTAGCGCCAGCTCGTAGCGTCCCACGCCGGCGCCGTATTCGCGCACCAGCAATACCCGCCCCGGGGCGATGAGCGGCACCACCAGCACCGCCGTATGGCCCCGGTTGAGCAGCTTCTCGAACCGGACCTCGGCGCCATTGGGGAAGCGCAGCTCGACCTCCTGAATCTGGAACAGGCGGCTCTGCGCGATCATCCGGGTTGCGAGAACCTCCGGCTCGTCGGGCATGTCGCTCGGCAGGGGGCAAAAACGGAAGGCGAGGATGGCAGGAAGCATCGCGGCCGGCAACCGCGGTCGCATCGCCGCGCAATGCACGCTGGTGTAGACTCGGGCCGGCGTTGACAGGGACATAGCGCATGGCGATCACGGACTGGCCAGCGGGCGAGCGTCCGCGCGAGAAGCTGCTGGAACGCGGGGCGTCGGCCCTGTCGGATGCGGAGCTGCTGGCCATCTTTCTGCGCACCGGCACGGTCGGCCGCAGCGCGGTCGATCTCGCACGCGAATTACTGGAGGCGTTTGGCGGCCTGCGCCCCCTGCTGGCCGCCGATCTCGCCCGCTTTGCCGAGCGGCCCGGACTGGGGCCGGCGAAGTTCGCGCAACTGCGCGCCGTGCTCGAGATGGGGCGGCGCCACCTCGACGAGGAGCTGCTGCGGGGACAGGCGCTGACCTCGTCGGCGGAGACGCGGCGCTATCTGCAGGCGCGCTTGCGCGACTTGCCGTACGAGGTGTTCGCCTGCCTGTTTCTGGATAACCGCCACCGCGTGCTGGCGTTCGAGGAACTATTCCGCGGCACCATCGACGGCGCCAGCGTGTATCCGCGCGAGGTCGTCAAGCGCGCGCTCGAGCGCAACGCGGCCGCCGTCATCCTGGCGCACAACCACCCCTCCGGCGTGGCCGAGCCGAGCCGCGCCGATGCCCGCCTGACCGAGCGCCTGCGCGATGCCCTCGGGCTGGTCGATATCCGTATCCTCGACCATCTGATCGTGGGCGACGGCGACCCCGTGTCGTTCGCCGAGCGCGGCCTGCTCTGATACGCCTCAATCACGCGCGGCTCCCTTGTGGTGCTAGGGCCTGTTAATCCTTCCCGCGATCGCCGCGGCGGGAGCTTGTGTGGCGCAACGCCGCATTGCGCCACACAGGCCCTAGCGCTCCCACGTGGTCCGCGGCTGCAGACCGACGCGCGTGACGCGGCCGTTCTCGACCGCGCGCACGGTCAGGTTCAACGCGCCGAGCGTGGTCCGGTCGCCGACGGCGACGCCGTGGCCGAAGCTATGGCGCAGGTATTCGTCCAGGGTCTGCTCGGGGTTCACGCCGCATGGCTCGACGCCGTAAAAGGCGGCGACTTCGCCGACTTGCGCCCCGCCGCGCAGGGTGAAGGTGCCGAAGAAATCCTGGTCCGCGGGGCGCAGCGAGGCGCGTCCGAACAAGGCCTCGAGCTCCTCGATCTCGCCCGAGTGGGCCAGCAGATAAACCAGGTCGCCCGCCGCCAGCGTGCGGTCCTCCACGCTCGGCAGCAGGCGTTCGCCGCGCACGATGGCCATCAAGCGCGAATTCGGGGGCAGCGGCAGATCGCGGCCGGTCATACCGGCGGCACGGGCGCCCTCGGTGATCTGGAACACGACCAGCTCACGGCCCTGGAGCCCCGGCGCATCGAGCTCGATCAGGCGTCGCCCCACAACCCGCCGCGGCAGCTGGACCGCGAATCGTCGGGCCGCTGGCGCCACGGTCCAGCCCTGGACCACGAGCGAGATCAGGACCACGAAGAAAGCGATGTTGAAGGTGATGCGGCTGCCGGTCGTACCGGCGAGCAAGGGGTAGAGCCCGAGCACGATCGGGACCGCTCCGCGCAGGCCGACCCACGAGATAAAGGCCTGCTCGCGCCATGGAAAGCGGAACGGCGTGAGCGACATGGCCACCGCCGCCGGGCGCGCCACCAGGATCAGCACGGCCGCCAGTCCCAATGCCGCCGGCGCGAGCGGCACGAGCTCGGATGGGGCCACCAGGAGCCCCAGGATCAAGAACAGGCCCGCCTGACTGAGCCAGGCCATGCCGTCGTGGAAGCGCCGTACCTCGTGGCGCGCGCGGCGCATGCGGTTGCCGGCGACCACGCCGCCGACATAGGCGGCCAGGAAGCCGCTGCTGCCGATGGCGCCGGCCAGGCCGAAGATCGTCAGGCCGGAGGCCAGCACCAGTACCGGGTAGAGCGACTCGGCCAGCGCGATGCGGTTGACCATCGCGGCCACGCCGAGACCGGCGACCAGACCGATCAGCCCGCCCATCCCGATCTGCCAGGCGAACGAGCCGAGCAGCGGCAGCGGGCTCGCATCGGGCGCCTGGATCAGCCCGATGAAGGAGATCGTGAGGAATACGGCCATCGGGTCATTGCTGCCCGACTCGATCTCGAGCGTGGCGCGCAGGCGCTCGTTGATCTGCAAGCCGTTGGCATGCAGCAGATAGAACACCGCGGCGGCGTCGGTCGAGCCGACGATGGCGCCGATCAGCAGGCCCGCCAGCAGCGAGACGTCGAACAGCAGCATCGCGGCCACGCCGGTGATGGCCGCCGTGACGATCACCCCGAACGTGGACAGCACGAGCGCCGGGCGCAGGCCCAGGCGAAAGATCGAATAGGGCGTGCGTAGACCGCCGTCGAACAGGATCACGGCCAGGGCCAGACTGGCCACGAGGAAAGCCGCGCCGGTCTCGTCGAACTCGATCTGCCCGAGCCCGTCCTCCCCGAGCAGCATGCCGAGCAGCAGGAACACCAGCAGCAACGGCGCGCCGAAGCGCTCCGAGATGCGGCTGGCCAGGACGCTGACGACGAGCAGGGCGCCAACCCCGAGGATGAACTGGCTGGTGAACTCCATGGCCTCTCCGTTTGCCCCGTTTCACCCCGGGATCCCGAGATCCCCGCGGTCGTCGCGCCCGACGTGGGCGCTGCAAGGCGCGAGAGCGAGTGTAGCGTCACCACACGAGTGATGAGCAACGTAGCGCGGTCCGGATTGGGGCCGCGCAGCTCTGGCGGCGGCGAGCGCGAACGGGCTCCTGTCGGGGCGCGCGGTGCGACGCTGCGGGTGCCCGCCGAGCGGCAGGCGGGACGCTCAGTGCTGCGGCAGGTGCCGCTTAAGCGCGTCCAGCAGGCGCTCCACATGCGCGTGCGTGTGATGGGCCGACAGTGTGACGCGCAGCCGCGCCGACCCCTTCGGCACGGTGGGGGGCCGAATGGCCGTGACCAGCAGGCCTTCGTCGAGCAGCCGCTCGGAGATGCCGACGGTCTCGTCCGCGTCGCCGATGACGAGCGGCTGAATGGGCGTGTCGGACGCCATCAGGCGGACGTCGAGCTCGGCGGCACCGGCACGAAAGTATGCGATCAGCTCGTGCAAATGGGCCCGTCGGTCCTCCGCGGCCCGCGCCAGCGCCAGCGCCGTGCGCGTGGCCTCGGCGACGGCCGGCGGTAGCGCGGTCGTGTAGATGTAGCTGCGCGCCCCCTGGATCAGCGTCTCGATGAGGTCCTCGTCGCCTGCCACAAAGGCGCCGGCGGTGCCGAGCGCCTTGCCCAGCGTGCCGACGACGACGGGGACCTCGGCGCCGGTCAGGCCCGCTGCGGCCAGGCAGCCGCGGCCCTCGGGTCCGAGCGTGCCGAAGCCATGGGCGTCGTCGACCATCAGGCGCGCGCCGTGCGCCGCGGCGGTGGCCGCCAACTCGGCGAGCGGGGCGCGATCGCCGTCCATGCTGAACACGCCGTCGGTGAGCACTAGCTTTTCGTCCGCGTCGCTGGCGCCCAGGCGGCGCGCGAGATCGGCGATATCGGCGTGGCGGTAGCGCTGGAAATCGATGCCGGGGCGATAGCCGGCATCGATCAGCGAGGCATGGTTGAGCCGGTCCTCGAATGCGGCATCGCCGCGCCCCAGCAGGGCCGTGCCCACGCCCAGGTTGGCCATGTAGCCGGTGGAAAAGAGCAACGCCCGTTCGCGCCCGGCGAACGCGGCCAGCTCTTCTTCGAGCGCGTGATGCGGGCGGGCGTGGCCGTTGACGAGATGGGCCGCCCCGCTGCCTGCGCCCCAGCGGCGTGCGCCGTCGGCCAGGGCCTCGGCCACACGCGGGTCGGCCGCCAGGCCTAGATAGTCGTTCGAGCAGAAGCTGAGAACCTCGGCCCCGTCGAGCACCATCTCGGGCCCCTGGGGTGAATCGGCCACGCGCCGGGCGCGGTAGAGCCCGTCGCGACGCCGCTGCTCGAGACCGCGGCGCAGGTCGCGCACGGTCGCGCCGGCTACGCCGTCGCGGCCGACGCCGGGCAGCTCGGCCCGGCGGCCCGCTCGCGCTCGACCGTCTCGGCCTCGATCCCGAGGCGCGCGAACAGCGCCTCGTCGTGCTCGGTGTCGGGGTTGCCCGTGGTCAGCAGCTTCTCGCCGTAGAAGATGGAGTTGGCGCCGGCGAAGAAGCACAGGGCCTGGGTCTCGTCGCTCATCTCCGTGCGCCCGGCCGAGAGCCGGACGTAGGACTGCGGCATCAGGATGCGGGCGACGGCGATCGTGCGCACGAACTCGAACGGGTCGAGGGCCTCGACCCCGTGCAGCGGCGTGCCTGGGACCTGGATCAGCATATTGATCGGCACCGATCCGGGGTGCTCGGGCTGGTTGGCGAGCTCCACCAGCAAGCCCGCGCGGTCGCTGCGCTGCTCCCCCATGCCCACGATGCCGCCGCAGCAGACGTGGATGCCGGCGTCGCGCACGTTCGCCAGCGTCTCCTGGCGGTCGGCGTAGGTGCGCGTGGTGATCACCTGCTCGTAGTACTCGGGCGAGCTGTCGAGATTGTGGTTGTAGTAGTCCAGGCCAGCCTCGGCCAGGCGCTGGGCCTGCTCGGCGCGGAGCATGCCCAGGGTCACGCAGGTCTCCATGCCCAGGTCGCGCACCGCCTGGATCATCTCGATGATGCGCTCGAGCTGGCGGTCGGTCGGGCTGCGCCAGGCGGCGCCCATGCAGAAGCGGGTCGCGCCCTCGTCACGCGCGGTCTTGGCCGCCTCGATCACCTCCTCGACCGGCAGCAGCCGCTCGCGCTCGAGATCGGTGTTGTGGTGGATGCTCTGCGGGCAGTAGGCGCAGTCTTCCGGACACGCGCCCGTCTTGACCGATAGCAGCTGCGAGATCTGGACCCGATTGGCGTCGAAGTGGGCGCGGTGGATCGACTGCGCCTCGAATAGTAGATCGTTGAACGGGCGCTGAAACAGCGCCTCGACCTCCGCCCGGGACCAGTCGTGGCGGAGTGCGGCCGGCTGGGACATGGATCGCCTCCCTCGGGGCGCATTGCGCGGGACGCACCCGGCCGTGACAATGCGCTGCAGTGAATTACGGCAGGCCATGATAGGGAGGGCCGGCGGGGTGTCAACCGCGTGCGTGTCCGGGAGGTTGACCGTGTGGCCTGGCTGACGGCGTTGTTTCCGCCACGCTGCCTGCTGTGCGGCGATCCGGGGGCGTGTGGCCGGGCCCTTTGCCCCGGCTGTCATGGCGACCTGCCGGCGCGCGGGCGCGCCTGCGTGCGCTGCGCCGAGGCCCTGCCGGGCACCGCCGCGGGCCGGCCCGAGCTGACCGTCTGCGGCGCCTGCCTGTGGCGTCCGCCACCCTATGGCGCGATCGATGTCGCCTTCCCGTACGCCACGCCGGTCGATTGGCTGGTGCGCCGGCTCAAATTCCACCGCGATCTCGCCGCCGGGCGCCTGCTGGGCGAGCTCTTGTGCGAGGCCCTGGCCGACCGCGTCGCTCCGGCCGACCGCATCGTGCCCGTGCCGCTGCACCCGGCGCGCTTGCACGAGCGCGGTTTCAATCAGGTGACCGAGATTGCGCGCCCCATGGCGCGGCGCTTGGACCTGCCGATCGCGCCCGATGCGCTGCGCCGGCGCCGGCCTGCGCGGCCGCAGATGGAGCTGCCCGCCGATCGGCGTCGCGGCAACGTGCGCCATGCCTTCGCCCCGGGCGGCTCACCGGTGCGCGGCCGCGTGCTGCTGGTCGACGACGTGGTTACCACCGCGAGCACGGTGCGTGACGCCGCCCGGGCGCTGGTGGCGGCCGGCGCCAGTTCGATCCATGTGGTGGCCGCGGCGCGCGCGTGAACGCCTTAGGGCCTGTTAACCCTTCCCGCGGTCCCGCCGCGGCGATCGCGGGAAGTGTTAACAGGCCCTAGGTCAGGGCGTAATGCAGCACCAGGCCGGCGAAGATCGCGGCGCCCACCCAGGCGTTGTTGAGGAAGGCCCGCAGGCATAGCGCCGGCTGGCGGTGATGGGCCAAGAACTGCTGGTAGCCGAACAGGGCGACGGCCACCGCGACCGCGGCGAAGTACCCGCCGCCGGCCTCGATGCGGGTGCCGATCAGCACGAAGCCGAGCGCGCTCAGCGCCTGCAACACCGCGACCATGTGGCGATCCCACTCGCCGAACAGGATGGCGATCGACTTGACCCCGAGCTTTTCGTCCTCGGGCTTGTCCGCCATCGCATAGAGGCTGTCGTAGCCGACTGTCCAGATCACGTTGACCGTGAACACGAGCCAGGCGATCGGCGGCAGCGTCCCGGTCTGGGCCGCGAAGGCCATGGGCACGGCCCAGGAGAACGCCAGGCCCAGGAACACCTGCGGCAAGTGCGTCACGCGCTTGGTGAACGGGTACAGCGCGGCCAGGACGAGGGCGACGAACGCCAGGTAGATCGTCAGCCGGTTGAGCGTCAGCACCAGCGCGAAGGCGATGAGCATGAGCACCACCGCGACCGCCAGCGCCTCCCAGGCGCGGATGGCGCCCGTGGCCAGCGGCCGGCCCGCGGTGCGTGCGACATGGGCGTCGATGCCGCGGTCGGCGAAATCGTTGATGGCGCAGCCGGCCGCGCGGGTGAGGAACACGCCGGCAACGATCACGGCCAGCACGTAGAGATCGGGTACGCCGCCGGCGGCGATCCACAGCGCCCATAGCGCCGGCCACAACAGCAGGTAGGTGCCGATCGGCCGGTCGATCCGGGTGAGCAGCGCGTACTGCCAAAGCCGGGCCCGCAGCCACTGCGTGCGCGGATGGGCGGCGAGGTGCTGGCGCGACGACATGCGTCCTCCGGGTTGGTGCTTCGTGTCGCGCCAGGCCCGGACGGGGCGTCGGCGCATCGGGCATTATCCCGACGACCGGGAGGCCATCCCGGAAAGCGTTGCGTCATGTCCGCGGCACGGCATGGTCAACGACTGCAAGCCGCTGACGAGCAAGGGCTGCGACAATCGCGTTCGTCGCCCGAGCTCGCGCAACGCCGGAATCACCTTCGGGCCGTCTGGTCTCAGGCCTCGTGTTCGGCCGGCTGGCCGCGTGGCGTGATCAGCGGCTCCGGCCGTGGCGCGACATGCAGCTTGTCGCGGCCGGCCAGCAGCCCACCCTGGATCTGGGCCTCGAGTCGTTCGCGATCGCGCCGGCGGATCTCTTCGGTGACCTCCTCGACATCGAGCGCCGTCATGCCGAGCGCGTGCAGGCCGGCGCCGCCGAAGGCGAGGGCGGATTCGAAGGTCTCGCGCATCTCGTAGTCGACGCCGGCGTCGCGCAGGCCGATCGCGTGCCCCCGGTCGTAGGAGCGCACCAGCAGCTGGCAGGCGGGGAATTGCTCCCGGGCCAGCGCGACGATGCGGTCGGCCGCCGCGCGGTCGTCGACGCAGACCAGGATCGCGTCGACCGTCTGAGCGCCGGACTGGCGCAGGATATCGAGCCGCCTGCCGTCGCCATAGTAGACCTTAAAGCCGAACTGCTGCGCCTCGCGGATGCGGTCGGGATCGTGGTCGATCAGCGATACATCGATGCCCTGCGCCAGCAGCATCTGCGAGGCGACCTGGCCGAAGCGTCCGAAACCGATCATCAGGACCCGGCCCTTGAGCCCCTGAGCGTCCTCGATCCCTTCCAGGGACGCCGGCTCCTCGTCCAGCCAGCGATCGGCGGCGAGCAGGATCAGGGGCGTGAGCGCCATCGACAGGATGATCACGCTCGCGAAGATCGCGTGCTCGGAGGCGCTGATGACGCCGCCGCCGAGGGCGGCGGAATAGAGCACGAAGGCGAACTCGCCGCCCTGAGCGAACAGCGAGACCCGCCGCAAGGCCAGGCCCCCGCCCGCGCCGAACGCGCGCGCGACCGCGTAGATGCCGGCGGCCTTCACCGCGACGAACACCGCCAGCAGCCCCAGGATCGCTGGCCACTGCGCGGCCACCACCGACAGGTCGAGGGACATGCCGACCGCGAGGAAGAACAGGCCCATCAGCAGCCCCTTGAAGGGCTCGACGTCCGTCTCGATCTGGTGGCGATAGCGCGACCCCGACAGCATCACCCCCGCGAGGAAGGCACCCATGGCCATCGACAGGCCGCTATATTCCATCAGCAGCGCGGAACCGAGCACCACCAGGAGCGCACCCGCGGTCAGGACCTCGGTGGTGCGGGCGCGCGCCAGCAGGGCGAAGAAGGGATCGAGCAGCCAGCGGCCGGCGGCGATCACCGCCGCGATGGCACCGAGCGCGAGGGCGATGGCGCCGAGGTCGACGCCCTGGCTCGCCCCGGAGCCCGCCGTGGCACCCATGAACGCGACGACTACCAGCAGCGGCACGATCATGAGGTCCTCGAGCAGCAGGATCGACACCGAGCGCTGCCCCTCGGCGCTGGCGATCTCGCCGCGCTCCTGGAGCACCGACATGATCACGGCCGTGGACGACAGGACGAAGCCGGCGCCGGCGATGAAGGCCGTCGCGGGCGTGAGCCCGAACAGCAGCCCGGCCGCGGTCAATAGCGCCGTGCACAGCAGCGCTTGGGCCAGGCCCAGGCCGAAGATTTGCGTGCGCAAGGCCCACAGCTTCTGCGGCCGCATCTCCAGGCCGATCAGGAACAGGAACATCACCACGCCGAGCTCGGAGATGTGCAGGATGGTCGCCGGCTCGGTGAACAGGCCCAGCACGGACGGGCCGACCAGGAGGCCGCCGGCGAAGTAGCCCAGCACCGAGCCCAGGCCCAGGCGCCGGAACAGGGGCACGGCGATCACCGCGGAACTCAGCAATACGACCGCGGGGCCGACCGTGTGCACGATTCCCGATTCCGCCATGATCCCCCTCCGGCTGGTTCGCCCCGCGGAGCCGTGCTTCGTCGCGTCCGCCGCGCGAGTGTCGCGCAGCCCGGTTCGGCTGTCGATCCCGATGCCCCGGCGAACAGCCGCCCCTCGCCGCTAGAGGTTTGCCGCGCCCGTACACAGGTCCCGCCCCGAAGGGTCGTGGCCCGCAATCCGGCCCGCGCTGCGTTGCTCGTCCCTGGTGTAGTGACGCTACACTCGCCCCTCGCTTTGCGAGGGCCGCAACGCGACCATCGCGGATCGCGTTAGCAAGCCCTAGCATGAGCAACTTGTGCCCGGCGGCGCCGGCGAAAGAAGCGGGAGCAAGCAATGGCAGAGCACTACGACCTGCTGGTGATCGGCGGCGGCAGCGGCGGTCTGGCGACCGCGCGCCGGGCGGTGCGCTACGGCGCGCGCGCGGCCGTGATCGAGGGCGATCGCCTGGGCGGTACCTGCGTCAATCGCGGCTGCGTGCCGAAAAAGGTCATGTGGTACGCCGCTTCCATGGCGCACGCGTTGGAGGACGCCCCGGACTACGGCTTCGATGCCGAGGTTCGGGGCCACGACTGGGCGTCCCTGGTCGAGCGCCGCGAGCGCTACATCGAACGCCTCAACGGCATCTATGCGGCCAATCTCGAGCGCGATGACGTCACCCGCATCGCCGGCTACGCGCGCTTCACGGGCGAGCGCACGGTCGAGGTCGACGGGCGGCAGCTATCGGGCGCGCACGTGGTCATCGCGGTTGGCGGCGAGCCGATCGTGCCCGAAGTGCCCGGCGCCGACCTCGGGCTGAGCTCGGATGGCTTCTTCGAGATGACCGAGTGCCCGGATCACGTGGCCGTGGTCGGCGCCGGCTACATCGCCGTCGAACTCGCCGGGGTGCTCAACGCCCTCGGCAGCGATGTCTCGCTGGTGCTGCGCCGTGACAGCGTGTTGCGTCCGTTCGACGCCGACCTGCAGGAAGTGCTGCTCGAGTCGATGCAGGCCGACGGTATCGGGGTGTTGTTCAATACGCCCACCGACGCCATCGAGCAGGGGGACAGCGGTCTTGTGCTGGTCGGCGCCGACGGGACGCGGATCGAGCGTCTGGACCAGGTGATTTGGGCCGTGGGCCGGCGCCCGCGGGTGGCCGAACTCGGGCTCGAGGCTGCCGGCGTCGAACTGGACGCGGATGGCTACGTCCGCACGGACGATTACCAGAACACCAGTGCCGCCGGCGTCTACGCCCTCGGCGACGTGATCGGCCGCTACGAGCTGACGCCGGTGGCGATCGCCGCCGGGCGCAAGCTCGCGGACCGCTTGTTCGGCGGCCAGGCCGACGCCCGAATGGATTACGACAAGGTCCCGACCGTGGTCTTCAGCCATCCGCCGCTCGGCACCGTCGGGATGTCGGAGGAGGCGGCGCGCGAGGCCTTCGGACACGACAACATCACCGTCTACCGCACCCGCTTCACGCCGATGTACCACGCCCTCACCGAGCGGCGGACCCCTGCCGTGATGAAACTCATCTGCGCCGGTGCCGGCGAGCAGGTGGTCGGCTGCCACATCTTCGGCCATGGCGCCGACGAGATGCTGCAGGGCTTTGCCGTGGCCGTGCACATGGGCGCGCGCAAGGCCGATCTCGACGCCACGGTGGCGATTCACCCGACCAGTGCGGAGGAGCTCGTCACGTTGCGTTAGTGCCGCCGCCACGCCTTGCAGGACGGCCGTCCGTATCAATGACTCCCCCTCGTTTCTCCTGTCGGTGCAGAAACGCCGATTGTTGACACGTAAAAAATCGATTTGATAAACAACGCACCAGTTCCCGGGAAAGGAACGCAGGCGGATCTCGCCTGCGACGGATAACAACGAACAACAAGCAAGGGAGTGCATCGAATGCATGCACGGACGCGTGTCGCCCTTCTTCTGCTCTGCTCCGTCCTTGGTTTTCCGCAGCCGGGATATGCGTCGCCCGCGACGGACTGGCTGCAGCAGCAGGCGCAATCCGACGGCCGTTATCAAGCCGGCCAAGCCTTGGCCACACCGCAGCAGGCGACCGAGGAAACCCTGCGTGCCCTGCGCGCTCGCGGCCTCCACGACGCCGATTCCACCGACGCCGCGCGCACTTTCCTCACCAGTGAACCCGCGAGCACGACCGAAGGCCTGGCGCGCCAGATCCGGGTCGTGGTCGATCAAGATGGTGATCCGACCCCGTATCTGACGCGGCTAGAGCAGCACCAGAACCGCGATGGCGGTTTCGGCGATCGACCCGGTTACACCAGCAACGTCCTCGATACCGCCTGGGCGCTCGATGCGCTTGCCCGGGCCAGCGGCTCCCATGGCGAGCCGGTACGCGACGCGGTCACTTTCCTCACCCAGCAGCAGCGTGCGGATGGCAGTTGGGCGACCGACGACAGCGCTTCGCTGTACACCACGGCGCTCGCGCTGCGCAGCCTGCATGCACAGCGCCATGCCTACGATCTGACGGGCCCCATTGCACTCGCGCGCGCGTTCCTGGTCGATCGCGCGAGCACGGACGGCGCAGGGCTGGACGTATGGCAGACGGCGGCGGCGCTACTCGCGATCGCGCCCACAGCACCATCAGAGGACCTGTACGCTGATATCGCGGCATCGCTGCGGGAGAGTCAGCGCCAGGATGGTTCATGGGACGGTCGCGTGTTCGCGACCGCGCTGGCAGTCCAGTCGTTAGCCCTCGTCGAGCAGCCGCACCCGAATCCGGATCGTGGCGGCTTGCGGTTGCGCTTGGCCGACGCCGCCACGGGAGATGATCTCGCCGGTGTTGAGGTATCCCTGAGCGGTGCGTCGGTCCAAAGTGCCGTCACGACGGAGGATGGACAGCTAGCGGTCGATGGACTGTTGGAAGGGCATTATCGGATCGAGTCCCGGCCAACCGGGTATATGCCTCTCGATACCGAGATCGCGATTACCAGTGGAGAGGTCAAAGATCTCGGAACGATCGAGCTGCTGCGTTCGCGCGACGATGGTTCCGGTCACATCTCCGGCGTGGTCAGCGATTCCGCAGGCGACCCGATCGCCGGAGCCACAGTGCTCGTGCGTGCGTCGACCCCCATCTCGGTTCGCACGGATAACGCGGGCCAGTTCTTCGTGCCGGGAGTGGCGCCGGGAGCCGTCTCCGTCGACGTCACTGCGGACGGTTTCCAATCGAAAACGCTGTCGGTCGACGTCGTAGGCGAAGAGACGAGCCACGTGGCTGTCTTACTAAAGTCGGTACCGTCGGATACGTTCGGTGTGGCTGGGCGCGTGACGTCCGCAGCGGATGGCGCGCCGGTCGCTGCGGCCGAAATCACGGTTACGGGCGCGGCGAACGCCAGCGCGCAGACCGGCGCCGATGGGAGCTATCAGATCGCGGACCTGGAACCCGGCCAGGTGACCGTAGTCGCCACGGCCGACGGCTTCGGCGACGTCTCTGCCCAATTCGACGCCGAGGCCGCCACCGAATACCGGTTCTCGCCCGCGCTCCCAGGATCCGGATCCGGGCAAACGGGTGGCACGGCCGCGCTCACGGGGACCGTCGTGGATTCGGTGACCGGTGAAGAACTGAACGGCGTTCCGGTTTCGATCACGGCGGACTCCGAGACGCATTCCGCAACCACCGATGGCAACGGCGTATTCCTCGCCGAAGGGCTCTCGGGCGATTCCGCAACGATAGTGATCTCGCCGCAGGAGTACGAGCCGAAACAGCTCCAGGTCGGCCTCTCGCAGGGGGTTACCGTCGATATCGGGGGCGTGGAGCTCACTCCCGATGGCGGGACGTCGACCATTTCGATCACCAAGCGGGTGTTCGATATCGAAACGGAGGAACCGATCGCCGGGGCGGAGGTGGAAAGCGTCTATCCGGGGATGAGCGATTCCGCGGTCACGGACAGTGATGGTCGCTTCACGGTTTCGGTGCTCGCGTCGCGCAATGGGACCTTCCATCTCTCGGCCAGTGGTTACGATAGCTCCGAGTTCCCGGTCTATTTCACGTCGCCCAATGATGGACTGAAGCAGGGCGACATATACCTGTGGCCGAAGGGGCTGGTCACGCTTCAACCGGACCTCTCGTTCGAGCGAGTCGAATTCGACGAAGCGGTTACCGATTCGGACCTTTTCGAGTACGACGGTCGCGTGAACGCAGTGATCCGGAACATCGGGCGTGCGGACGTGACCGAGCCGTTCTCGGTGGCCGCGTTCGCCACCGGGATGCCAGAGCAGGGTGAGTCGCTAGGCGAGGTAAGGATCGAGCAAGAGATCCCGACCGGCGAGGCAATCGAGGTCTCCGTGCCGGTGTCCGGCGCAGTGGACTTCCGTGATGCACCAATAACGCTGGCGATCGACCACGGAGCGGAGGTCGCGGAATCCGACGAGCGCAACAATCGTATCGGTTCCGCCGTCCGCTGTTTCCAGTTCGTGCCCGACTGCGCACTCCCGGATCCGGAATCGCTCCATGATTGGACCGTTGATCGATACCCAGGTTGGCATGGTGGTCGGCCTAGTGTCTGGCAGATACGCGACGGCGGTACCCAAGCTCGGCTCGTCCGGAACTACGACGCCTCGATGCTGTTGTCCGGTGACGAGATCGGACCGGGCGATACCATCGTCGGAACGCTACGGACCACGTACCACGATGACGACTGGATGGGTTTCGTCTGGGGGTATCAGGATCACAACCGGTCATATTCCTTCCGCTGGCGGAAAGGTCAGCCAAAACGGCTCCAGGTCATCCGCTACGAACCGGGTGAAGGCGAGCATCCGGCCAGTACGGTGCTAGTGGATGAGCCGGTCGGATGGGAAAGACACGTTCGCTATCGATACCTCCTGTCCCTGCATGAGGATTTCACGAGGATCGTGATCGCGGAGGGCGATGAGATCATCAAGTCGATCATCGTCGAGGCGAGTGGATACGGGGCCGGACGATTCGGGTTTTATAACCTGTCACAATCGCATTCGTACTATCGCGCATACCGCGTGAACCCTGCCGATCAGGTCGATGTCACCGCCGGGCACCTGACCACTGTCGATAATGGCGCTGCCGAGGCGCCGTCGTTACGTGTGCGTATCGGTAACGCCGGCGGAAAGGCGAGCCCGGAGGGCACTCAAATCGCCTTTTACAGTGGTGATCCGCAGACCGGCGAGCTGCTCTCGACCCAGTCGCTGGATGCGATTCCGTCCGGCGAGTTCGTGGATGTTGAGACCGATGGCCTCTCGGGACTGGTCGGCGACCGCGATGTATACGTGGTGGTCGATCCTGACGATCTCGTGGCCGAGCTTCGTGAAAGCAACAATCGCGATAGCGCCGCGCCAGTGGCGCCCTCCAGGTTGGGCTCGGTGCAAGTGTCGACGGATGCGATGGCCTACGCACCGGGTGCGACCGTTGAAGTGACGTCCGAGGCCGAGAATGACGGGAGATTCCCCGGCAAGTTCCGTGTGAACCTGCGGATCGAGGATGCCGCCGGCGACGTCGTCTCGCCGCTCGGGACGACCGACCTCGGAGAGCTAGCGGCCACCGAGCGCGGTACTGCGGCTGCCGATTGGCCGAGTCCGGGAATCGTCGCGGGCACCACCTATACGGCTGTGGCCGTGCTGCGTGCCGGGGACGGGTCCGTGGCCGATACGGACCAGACGACGTTTGTCATACGGTCCGGTGAGATCGATCAAGAAGCGGCGAGCTTGACCGTCGATGCGGAACAGGCGGTCTACGAGCGAGACGACTCGGTCGGCATCCAGCAGCTCGCGCATAACCTTTCGCCCAACCTCGTGCTCAACGGCGCGGCCGTCACGACGGTTGTCCGTGACCCCGATGGAATGGAGCGTTGGCGCGAGACGACGCCATTGAATCTCGCTCCTGGCTCGACGGATGAGCGTCGCTTGGTCCGGACGCACACCGCCGCGGCGGAAGGCGTGTGGATGGTCGAGGGCATCCTCACGGATGCGCAGGGGGCGATCCTCGCCGAGGGTTCCGACTTCTTCGAGGTGCGTGAAAGCCCACTGCGCAACCTGTCGGGCACGGTGACGGCAGCTCACGCGCATCGGTATATCGGTGAGGATCAGGCCTGTACCGACACGCTGGTGCATACGGGTAGTGCCGAACGAGAAGTCGAACTCCGCCAGTCCCTGCTCGACCGCACCCGCGGCGAAGTGGTGACCTACGCCATTCAGAGCGTGCCGCTGGCAGGGGATGCAACCCGCACGCTCGAGCGCTCGGTCGCGACTGAAGAACTCGAGCCCGGCACCTATACCTGCCTGCTCCAACTGCGCGCCGAAGGCGATTGGGTGGAACTCGACAGCACCGATTTCGTGCTCGAAGAGCCGCCGATCGATATTCAAGCGACCCTCGAAACCGGTGACCGGGGGCGCTTGCTGGTCCTGCTGGATCCGCCCAACAAACACAAAAAGAAGAACAAGGGCGATCCGTACGGGCCGAAGGGCAGCCCCGATCCCGAGGCGCAGCGCGCGTGGCTCGAGGACCGTCTCGATGAGGCGGGTTGGTCCTACCGCATCGTGACGCAGGCTGATTCGTTCGCTGAGGCGCTGCGCAGTAAGGGCTACGCGGCGGTGGCGATCTTCAGCGAGCGCGTCAAGCTCGCCGAGGATGTCCAGCGCGACCTCGTCCGAGCGGTCGAACAAGGCACCGGCCTCGTTGTCGGCGGTATGCACGATCGCCGCAATGGCCGCATCGAGGAGGCGCTGGGCCTGAAGAGCAAGGGCCGCGTCCCGCATGCCACTGGGCTACGGCTCTACGATTCGGAGATCGCGACCGCGGATGCGATCGAACTCGCACTCGGCGAGCGGCCGGTGTGCCTCGATCCGGCAGGCGCCCGCGCGTTGGGCATCTACCGCGTTGAGCGAAAGCGACATTGCGGGCAAGCCGATGACGACAGCGACGAAGATAACGAAGACGACCGGGACGAAGACGATCGGGACGAGGACGATCGGGACGAGGACGATCGGGACGAGGACGATCGGGACGAGAACGATCGGCGCGGCGAGGACGACGAAGACGACGACGCGGGCCGTGGCAAGCACAAGGGTCCGCTCCCGGCGTTGACGACCCATCGCCACGGCTCCGGCCGTGCTGTTGCGGCAGGCTTTGATCTGCTGCTGCAGGGTACGGCCGCCGCCGGTGCGAACCGCTACGGCGATCTGCTGCTCGCGGCGTTGGACCATGTCCACCCGGATGCGATCGATCCGGTCGTCGGTCGCGTGCTGCCCCTGCGCCTGACCTTGGTCAACCAAGGCTTCGCGACGCCCGGCCGCGCGTTGATCGCATTGCCGCCGGATGCGGAACTCGTCGATCCCGGTGCGGCCGGCGTGGACGAGATCGGTGGCGAGCCGACCCTCGTCTGGCCGTTCGACCTCGGACTCGACGAGCAGCGACGGCTGGACGTCTGGGTGCGGCTGCCCGAGGGCGCCGGCCCGGCGGCATTCACCGCGATCATCGAGACCGGCGAGTCTGGCGCGTTCGAGGAACATCGGCGCGTGACCTACGAGGTCACGGTCGCTCCGGAACGATGACTGGCGCCCTCAGCGCGTAACGCCGCAAGCGCATACCGGAAGATCAGCGCAGCCCCGGCCCATGAGCCGGCTGGGGCGAACAACAACGCGGACCAAGGCGGGAACAATGACACAACAACCCACCGGCGGCCTCATCGGCGCACTGCGCCGGGCAAGTGCATTCACACGCAGCGTCGCGGCATTCGTCATCCTGGCCCTGGCGTCCCTGGTTGCCATGCCCACCGTGCTGGCCGCCAAGGCGGAGCATCGCCGCCAGGCCATCGAGGCGAGCCTGCGCCCGTCGACCGAGACGGCGTCGCTGGCCGAACGCCTGAATGAGACCCGCCAGCAGTTGACCGCGCTACGCGATGAACTGGGCTCCGCGCGCGCCGCCGAGAAGACGAACGGCGCCGGGACACAGGCCGCTCCCGGCGAAGCGCCTCGGAGCGAGGCGATCGTCGCGCGCCTGTCCGGTCTGCGCGGCGATCTGCAGGAATGGCATGCCCGTGTGCTCGAGCGTTACCGCGCGCTTGCCGACCGCCTGGAGCAGGCCGGCGTGCCGGACAAGATCGTCGAACGCCACGCGCGCGCCCAGGGCGCGTACGTCGAGCGCATGGAGCAGGTGCTACGCCGCCTCACGGAACTGGAGCGGCCCGGCCGTCAGGGCCGCCTCCGCGCCGCCGAGGCCGCGCTCGAGCAGTTAGAGCGTCAGGGCGAGGGCAAACCGCGCCATCCGTTCGATCCCGACGACCTGCCGAATAAAGCGCTGCAGAAGTCCGCGCAGGAAGCCCCGCCGCCGAGAACGACGCCCGAGGAATTCACCTCGGCGGGCCTCCACAGCCGCCCGCGCGCTAAATTCGCCGCTCACGGCGAGTTCCGCCTCGACGAGCTGGCGGGTGCGGCCGACCCGGCCTGGCGCGCGGAAACCACCGAGATCACCCTCAGCGAGGCGATCCTCGACAAGGCCGCCGAGCTGGCCCATGACCCGGTCGCGATCCACGCCTGGGTGCGCAACCACGTGCAATGGATCCCCACCTGGGGCGCGACCCAGACCGCCGAGCACACCCTCTCGAGCCGCCGCGGCAACGCCATGGACATTGCCGGCCTCGAGATCGCGCTGCTGCGGGCCTCGGGCATCCCCGCCCGCTACGCCCACGGCACGGTCGACGTGGACGCCGACC
>CAZVBX010000016.1:0-41241 GCA_964625925.1 uncultured Ectothiorhodospiraceae bacterium
GTTGCGCCTCACTCACGTAGCGTCACTACGCTCGCTCGGCGCGCCTTGCCTTGCGCCACACAGGTCCCGCCGCGGCGATCGCGGGAAGGGTTAACAGGCCCTAGAGGCTGTCCAACCGGCGGCTACTGGCGTGGCGTCGCGCGGTCCTTGCGGCGCCGGTTTCCAGGACGGCCTTTTCGTAGCGGCCGGCCGGGAGCTGACGCCTACGCGAGGCGCCCGCAATCGCCGCTGCCGCCGCTCGGCACGGCCGTTCTTGCCGTCGCGCCACCTGATTGGACCCCTATCGGCTCGGCCAGTACGATCGGCTGGTGTTCTTACGGGCACTTACCCCCGCAATGGAGGCGAGCCATGAGCAGTTTCACCGACCGCATGATCGGCGCCGCCAAGCTCAATCCCGATACCTACGAGGAAGTCGAGCACGACACCAGCGCCATGGGACAGGCCGTGGGCGTGATCCTGCTGTCCAGTGTTGCGGCCGGTATCGGCAGCATCCAGTACATGGATCTCGGAACGGCGCTGCTGGCGGGCAGCATCGCCGCCCTGCTGGGCTGGTTGGTCTGGGCCTTCCTGACCTGGGTGATCGGGACGAAGCTGCTGTCGGAGAAGGACACCGAGGCCGACATGGGCCAGATGCTGCGCACCATCGGCTTCGCCTCGGCACCGGGTGTTCTGCGCGTGCTCGGCATCGTTCCCGGGATCGGCGGATTGCTCGTGCTGATCTGCAACGTCTGGATGCTGGCGGCGATGGTGGTCGGCGTGCGCCAGGCGCTCGATTACACCAGCACCTGGCGCGCCGTAGGCGTCTGCGTGATCGGTTGGATCATCCTGATCGTGGTGCAGGGCGGGATCCTGGCGATGATGGGTGGGCCGCCGCCCGCCAACCCCGGACCGGCCGGTTGACCGGCCCGCAGCCGGACAGTAAGCCAACAGAAAGCCCGGCACCCGCGTGTTGCAGATGCCGGGCTTTCTCGTCGAACGGGTCGTAGGTCGCTGTCTCAGCTGCGGCCGGCCATCTTGCGGAGGAATTTGCCGACGGCTTGGCCGAGGTCGATCCCGCAGACGACAACGCTGTCCGCGGATGGACTCGCTCATCCCGACTGTCGCGCCCCGCGGTCTGCTGTGATCGGGGTCGCGGTTGCCCAATTCAGCCGCTTGGGCTCGTCGCCGTGCGGACGCAGTCGCCCCCGTGCGCGACGACGGGTGATACCATCGCGCTCGCAAAAATCGGCGGAAGCGATCTGCTCCTCCACGCGCGCTCGCGCAGGTCCCTCGGACAGCCTCCTCGCTGGTCGGCCCTCATCAGGTCGGTTCGGCTCTGGCGCAAGCTGAAACCTCCAGACGACGCCCCTCGTGCTCCGGCGGGCGCCCCACCCGGGACGTGCGCCTGTGGGTGGTCGCCTCGTGGCGGCCGAGGCGCCGGATGGCATCCGGATGAGAGCGCGCGGCAGCAGTGACTCCCCGCGCCTTGTTCCCAAAACCGGAGATAACGATGATTCGAAAGCTAATGGGTTTGGCGGTCGGCGCCAGTGTATTGCTTCCGGCGACCGGGGCGGCTGCGCCGTTCGAAGGCGCCGCGCTGAGTTTCGGCGCATCCAGCCACGCGCTGGTGGTCGAGGCCGAGTCGAGCTGGTCGCGCGACACGAGCAGCGCGAACGAGCTGGGGGGAATGATCGATATCGGCATCGGCGGGCGCCCCGGATCGTCGAACTTCTTTGCTCAGGTTGGCTATCGTCGCTATCCGATCGAGATCGGCACCACGGTAAACGGCGATGAGCGGGTGGAAGTCTCGGACATCGGCGTGCTCTACGTGCAGCTCGGCGGCGTGATCAATGACCGGAACCTGGTATACGGAGTGCTCGAGAGCGGTAGCGCCGACGCGAGCGTCCAGAAGACCGGCTACGAAGAAGCCAGCGGCGAGATCGACGTCATCGGCGCCGGTGCCGGCTACAAGCGCTGGATCAGCGACAACGCCGAGTTCTTCGTGGAGGGCATCTCGCGGGTCTACGAAGAGTCCGAGGTCACCTACGTGGACCAATTCGGTTCAGAGACGGTCACTTATGAACCGGTGGGCGCCACGGTGACGGCGGGGTTCACGGTACGCTTCTAGCAGCGTAGGTTGTGGCAACTGGTGGCTGCGCGTCGTCTCGATCCTGTGTCCGAGCGATACGGGCGCGAACAAGCGCAGATCAGGGACGCACAAACGTCTTGGTGGATCCGGCCGAAGCCCTCAGGGCGAACTTGATGGGTGGGTGCGGTCGAGCCGACCGGAGACCGGAGGAGCCGTCCGATGACATGGGCTTGGATCGTCAGCGGCGTGCTCGCGTTGTCACTGGCGACGCTGAGTCTGGGTGCCTGCATCGCGGTACTGCGGAGCCGGATACTCGGGAGGGCCCAGAAAGCGCACCGGCTCGTGACCGCTTGGCTCATCCCGGTGGTCGGACCGCTGATCGTGCTGCATCGACTCCAGGAGATCGAGCCCGCGGCGGTGCCGCGTGAGATCGTGGCGGCCTCGGGGCTGGGGTGGGGGGTGCTCGGCGATCGCGGGAAGCGCTAACCGGCCTCACTGCCACAAACGCATCAGTGGCCCGCTGCCCCCGGCGACCGGATCTGCCTCCGGCAGCGGCACCCGGGCGATGCGCTCGACCGCGGCGTCGTGCTCGGCGGGATCGGCGCGGACTTGGTCGTAGTCCGGCTGATTGGCCGGATAGGCGCCCACGACCACGAAATCCTCCGACTCCTCGATACGGCAGTGGCCCGTGCCGGCGGGCAGCACGACGGCATCGCCGGCGCTCACCCGGACGACCGGCCCGCGCTCCCCGCCGAGCTGGATGCGCGCCGAGCCGGTGCTCACCCCCAGCGCTTCGTGGGCAGTCGAGTGATAGTGCTGGAACGGAAACACGCCGTAGCGCCATCGGGGCGGCCAGCGGTGGGCCGAGAACAGGCGCTCGAAGGTGGTCGCCGCGTCGGATCCGGAGGTCGGATCTCCCCGGTAGAGCAGCACCGGCAACCGGCTATTGGGTATCACGCCGTCGTCCTCGAGCTGCAGCGTCTCGGGCTCCGCCGGGGCGTCGCCGTCCGCGGGCCACAAGCCGAGCGCTTCGAGTTGCTCCTGCGTCTTCATGCCCACCCATGGTAGTTCGCCGGCCCGGCCCGGGTAAGGGATCGCCGGGTTCACCCGGATGCGGCTGACGGGCCGATCTCGGGCTCATAGCCTGCGACGGCCGCCGTTGTTCACCCTTCGGCTTCCAAGTGGTAACCGCAGCGCCCGCTATTGCGCGAGTGCGAATACGTGTTGCGGCGCCCCGAGCGCTCGAAACCCATCCGCACGGCCGCAAGTCCGTGGGCACCTTCGTCTCGACGCAGATCCTGCTGGCGAATATCGGTCCATGATCCGGCGGCCCGCCGATGGGCGGGCCGGCCCACCCGGCCGCGCGGGCGGCCGAGGCCTTGGAGAGAATAGGCATCGTGGATGAGATCACCGGCCGGCGCCGTGATCGCTGCGCATACGCCGACTGCATCGCGATACTGGCCGAGGGTGCCGAGCCGCTGTAGCGGCTACCGGCTCTCAGGGTCGGCCACAGGCACGGCCGTGGCTCGTAACAGATTCATCGGGCCGATCTCGCGCAATCGGACGAAGGCGTCCTCGTTGGGGGCGAGCAGACCGCCGGCGAAGGCCAGCGCGTTCACCGGCAGGCCATCGCAGCGGTCCCGGCGGCGCGGTACCAGCCACATCCAGCGACGCGTGGCCAGCAGATTGTAGGGAACCGGTTGGTGGCGGACGCGTGGGTCGTAACCCAGGGCCCGCCATAGGCGCTCAGCGAGCGCCTGGGCCTCGGACGCGTGCCGCACCGGATCGTCGATCCACTCGGAGCGCATGGGCGCGACGGCGTGCTGGAACGGCAGCCCGGGGATCTGCCCGACGCCGTCATTCGACTGCGCGTGCTCGAGCAGCTCCGCGAAGGGCAGCGCCGGACCCGCCGGCGCGAGCGGCAGCGGCACCAGCTGCAGATGCTTGTGCGGCTGACTCGCGCCGGCCTCGGTTCCGCCGTTGTAAAAGGCCAGGCCGTCCATGCCCGCCAGCCCGAGCAATAGGGCCTCGAAGTCGCTCGCGTCGAGCATCTCGTCCTGCTCGGCCCAGCCGCGCGTGACCAGCAGCACGTGGTCGTCCAGCACGTTGAACTTGTTCAGCAGAGCCACGTGCGTGGCCGAGATCTCACCGACGTGGAGATCCGGATCGTAGGGCGGGGTGAACGGGTCCTCCTCGGGGGTTGGGGGCGCCTGGGGCGTGTCGCTCACCCCCACTGCCTGCTTGCGTGCGACGTTCGCGCTCACCCGGACGAGGAACGTGACGCCGCCGTCGGGCACCAGGCGGACCTTCGTATCTAGCGGCACCAGCGCGCCCGTGCTGCGCGCCTCGTCCGTGCTCGCGCGCACGCGCTCGGCAAGCTGCGCCGGCGCGATGCGGTGCTCCGGATTCTCGGCTGCCATTCCGGTCGTCCGTGCGCGATTCCCTGGCCCCATGATACCCGCTACCGAGCGCCGGACGCGCCCGGGCCCGGGCCCGGGCCGAGGGCGGGCGAATCGGCGGATCCCTGCGGCGGACGAGCGGATAGCGACGTGCGGCGTCGACGCCGAGCCGCGGCGCCAGCGTATTCGACCGCGTGAAGGGCGCGCGCTAGACTGCGGCGGCCTGCGCCGATGCCGCATCCTCGTCGGCCGGGCGCTGCACGGGGTCGGATGTCCTCGCACCGCGGCCAGCCGACGAGACCGAGAATAAAGGCAGCCCATGGCCCAAGCGCGCGCGACCGATCAGGCCGTCGAGGCCTTCATTGCCCGGTGGCAGCACGCCGGCGGCACCGAGCGCGCCAACTACCAGCTCTTTCTTACCGAGCTGTGCACGCTGCTCGATCTGCCGCAGCCCGACCCCGCCGAAGACGATACCCGCGACAACGCCTACGTCTTCGAGCGCCGGGTGACGATGCACAACCCGGACGGCAGCGAGCGCAACGGCTTCATCGACCTGTACCGGCGCGACTGCTTCGTGCTCGAGGCAAAGCAGTCCGGCAAGCAGCTCGACAGCTCCGGCTGGGACAAGGCGATGCTGGCGGCGCATAACCAGGCCGACCAGTACGTTCGTGCCCTGCCGGCCGAAGAGGGGCGCCCGCCGTTCATCCTGGTAGCCGAAGTCGGCCGCAACATCGAGCTCTACGCCGAGTTCTCGCGCTCGGGCGCCACCTACACGCCGTATCCCGATCCGCGCAGCCATCGCATCCGTCTGACCGATCTGCGCGACGACACCGTGCGCGAGCGCCTGCAGGCGGTCTGGCTGGACCCGCTGAGCCTCGATCCGGGCCGGCGCTCGGCGCGCGTGACGCGCGATATCGCCGCGCGACTGGCGACCCTGGCGAAATCGTTGGAAGCGGCCGGCCATAGCTCCGAGCACGTCGCCGCTTTCCTCATGCGTTGCCTATTCACGATGTTCGCCGAAGACGTGGGTCTTCTCCCCGAGCGCAGCTTCACCCGCATGCTCGAAGACCGGCGCGAGCGCCTGGAAACGGTCGCGCCCATGCTCCAGCATTTGTGGCAGACCATGAACACGGGCGGGTTCTCGCCTGCGCTCGAGGCCGACCTGTTGCGTTTCAATGGCGGCCTGTTTGCCGAGTGTTCCGCCATCGATCTGGACCGCGATCAGCTCGAGCTGCTGATCGAGGCGGCGCGCGCCGACTGGCGCTACGTCGAGCCGGCCATCTTCGGCACCTTGCTCGAACGCGCCCTCGACCCGCGCGAACGCCACAAGCTGGGTGCGCATTACACCCCGCGCGCCTACGTCGAACGGCTGGTGCTGCCGACCATCGTCGAGCCCCTGCGCAGCGAATGGCGCGAGGTCCAGACGGCCGCCCTCGCCTACGAGCAGCAGGGCAAGCACAAGGAGGCGGTCAACGAGGTACGCGCGTTCCATCGCCACCTGTGCGAGATCCGCGTGCTCGACCCCGCCTGCGGCAGCGGCAACTTCCTGTACGTGACCCTGGAGCACATGAAGCGCCTCGAAGGCGAGGTGCTCAATCTGCTGCACGACCTGGGCGAATCCCAGGGCCTGCTGGACATGCAGGGCGTGACGGTGGACCCGCACCAGTTCCTCGGCCTCGAGATCAATCCGCGCGCCGCGCGCATCGCCGATGCCGTGCTCTGGATCGGGTACCTGCAATGGCACTTCCGCACCCACGGGCGCGTGCAGCCGCCGCAACCCGTGCTGCGCGACTTCCACAACATCGAGCACCGCGATGCGCTCATCGAATACGACGCGCAGGAGCTGGTGACCGACCAGTCCGGCAAGTCGGTCACGCAGTGGGACGGCATAACTTACAAGCCCAGTCCGGTCACCGGAGAGTCGGTACCCGACGAGTCGGCGCAGGCACCGCAATACCGCTACACGAATCCGCGCAAGGCTGAATGGCCCAAGGCTGACTACCTAATCGGCAATCCGCCTTTTATCGGCACTGGCCACATGCGCCGGGCCTTAGGCGATGGGTATGTCGATGCCGTGCGCACCACCTGGAAGGAGCTGCCCGAGTCCATCGATTTCGTCATGTACTGGTGGCACATCGCCGCGAACAAGGTGCGGACGGGCGAGGCGCAGCGCTTCGGTTTCATTACTACGAATAGTATCCGCCAGACATTCAATCGGCGTGTGCTCGAGCCCCATCTGAACGATGCCAAGAAGCCGCTGTCACTCGCCTTCGCGATCCCCGACCATCCGTGGGTGGATAGCGCCGACGGCGCCGATGTGCGGATCGCGATGTCGGTCGGTCGCGCAGGTGAAGGCATGGGCCGCCTGCTGAACTCGGTCGCCGAACAGCCGGGGGAGAACGAACGCAACATCACGCTCCAGGAGCGCGAGGGACGAATATTCGGGGATTTGTCAGTCGGCGCAAACGTCGCGGGTGTGGTTCCGTTGCGGGCCAATTCCGAGCTCAGTTCGCCGGGCGTAAAACTGCATGGCTCTGGGTTCATCGTCACCCAAGAACAAGCGCAGTCGCTTGGGCTCGGCATCGAGCCTGGCCTGGAGCAGCACATCCGGGAATACCGCAATGGGCGGGATCTGACCCGATCACCGCGCGGCGTTATGGTGATCGATCTCTATGGGCTGTCCGTGGAGGAAGTCCGCTCCCGTTTTCCGGCCGCCTACCAGTGGGTGGCCGAACGGGTAAAGCCCGGCAGAGATGCGAAATCTCACACCAAAGATGGGGCCGGCTACGCGAAGTCGTGGTGGCTGTTTGGCAAGCCGCGCCAAGAGCTTCGCACCATGCTAAACGGCTTACCGCGCTACATCGCGACGGTCGAAACCACGAAGCACCGCGTCTTCCAGTTCCTGGATGCAGCGACCCTTCCCGACAACATGCTCGTCAACGTCGCCGTAGACGACGCTTCGATTTTGGGGATCCTCTCGAGCCGAGTTCACGCTGCCTGGGCGCTCGCTGCGGGTGGTCGAATGGGAATCGGTAATGATCCCAGATACAACAAGACTCGATGCTTCGAAACGTTCGCCTTACCGTCGCTCGTCGCCACCGAACGAAGCCGCATCTGGGGGCTTGCAGAGCAACTGGACGCTCATCGGAAGGAGCGCCAAGCGGCCCATCCGGAACTGACGCTCACCGGCATGTACAACGTGCTGGAAAAAGAGCGCCGCGGCGAGACGCTTACGGCCAGGGAGCGGACGATCCACGAGCAGGGGCTCGTCTCCGTCCTGCGCGACCTGCACGATGAACTCGACCGCGCCGTGTTCGAAGCCTACGGCTGGGACGATCTCGCCGAGGTGCTGGTCGGTCGCCCCGGCGCCACCACGCCGCTGCCGGACAAGCCGGCCGACCAGGCGGAAGCGGAGGAAGAGCTGCTGTCGCGTCTGGTTGCGCTCAACGCGCAGCGCGCCGCCGAGGAGGCGAAGGGCCAGGTGCGCTGGCTGCGCCCGGAGTTCCAGGCCCCGCGCGAGCAAGCGTCGGAGCAGGCCGAGGCTTCGCTGGAGGGGGTGGCCAGTGCTGCCCAGCCGGAAGCGGCGCAAGCGGGCAAGTCCACCTGGCCCAAGGCGATGCGCGATCAGGTCGCGGCAGTGCGGCGCCACTTGGCGCAGCAGCCGCATACGCTCGATTCGCTCGCCGAGCAATTCAAGCGCAAGCCGAAGACCAAGATCGCCGCGGTCCTCGATGCACTGGAGGCGCTCGGACTGGTCGAGGTAAGCGGCGGCACCTATCAGCTACGCGACGGCTGAGCGTCTTTCCGCCGGCGCGGTCGGATTCCGCAGGGAGGCGCCAGTGCGCCCCGCACTCAACCGCTCAGATCGGCCGCTTCGACCGACTCGACGCCGGCGCGTTCGAGCGCCTGGTGGGTCTGGCCGTCGCTGTCGTAGGTCACCGGGCGGGTCAGGTCCCAGATAACGCGGGTATCGAAGCCCGCCGCGGCGGCGTCCTCGGCGGTCCACTGCACGCATACGTCGCGCGCCAGACCGCAGACGTATACGTCCTCGATGCCGCGTTCGTGCAGATAGCCGGCCAGTCCGGTGGACGGGCGCTGGCCGTCCGGGCCGACGTTGTCGCGGAAGCCGCTGTAGGAATCGACCTTCGGGTTCATGCCCTTGCGCACGATCACGTTCGCACGGTTCCAGTCGATGCCTTCGTGCAGCGCGGCGCCGGCCGATCCCTGGATGCAGTGATCGGGCCACAGCACCTGCTGCTCGCCGTAGAGCTCGATGGTCTCGAACGGCTGCCGGCCTTCGTGCTCGGAGGCGAACGAGATGTGCCCCGGGGGATGCCAGTCCTGGGTCGCGGCCACTAGGCCGAAGCGGTCGGCCTCGATTAGGCGCTGGACCGGTTCGACGATGTCCGCGCCGTCCGCGGTCGCTAGCGCGCCGCCGGGCATGAAGTCAGGCTGGATGTCGACCAGGATCAATGCCGCTCGGTCGCGCTCGAACCGTATCGCCATGGCTCGTACCCCTGATTCAGTGGGCCTGCAATCAGCGTGGCGGCGTCGCGGTCACATTACAAGCGGGGCATGGGGCGGCCGTCACCGGCCCGCGCCCGCCCGCCAAGCGGGGGCCGCGTTATCACGAGGCGCGCGGACCCAGCAGGATTACCGCCGCACCGACGAGGCAGATGGCGGCCCCGACGGTATCCCAGCGGTCCGGCCGATGGCCTTCCACCGCCCACAGCCACACGAGTGAACTCGCAATATACACGCCGCCGTAGGCCGCATACGCACGCCCAGCGAAGGCGGCATCCACGTGCGTGAGAAACCATGCGAAGGCCACGAGGGCGCCGACGCCGGCGAGCGCCCACAGGCCGCTGCGGTCCAGGCGCAACCAGGCCCAGAACGCGAAGCAGCCCGCGATCTCGGCGGCCGCGGCCGCCACGTAGACGGCGAACGTCGCGGCCGGATTCACGCCGATGCGGACTCGGGGTCGGCACCCGATTCGGTCGGCAAACCGGCCGCCTGCCAGTCCTGGCGCCCCTCGACGTACTCCCGCACGTCGCGATAGCCGAGCTGCTCCAGGCGCACCGCCGCTTTGGTCGAGCGCTGGCAGTCGGTGCTGCCGCAATAGACGACCGCCGTGCGTTCGCGGTCCGGCAGGCGGCGTGGCGCCTCCGCTTCGATGTCGTCCGAACGGATGTGGATGGCGCCGGGGAGGTGGTGGCGCTGGTAGAGCGCTGCCGGCAACGTGTCGATCAGCTCGAACGCGATACCCCGCTCAATCCACTCGGCCAGCGTGGTGCGATCGATGGCCCTGGCCATGTCAGCCCCGCTCGCGGAAGAGCACGCGCGCCAGGGCCCACAAGAAGACGGCGAATAGCGCATGCGGGATCAGCGCTGCGGGGATCAGCTTGGGACTGACGTCCAGGCCGAGAAGACCCCAGCCGTTGATCGGGAAGAATACGACCAGCGCCACCACCCAGAGTATCGCCGCCAGGGCCGCAGCGGATGCGAAGCGCAGACGGGGATGGTCCCAGGCGACCCAGACGGCGGACCAGAACGTCACGTACGCCAGATGGAAGGCCAGCCCGACCGGCATGGGCAGTCCTTCGCCGAGCAGCGCTTCGGCGAACGCCAGGCTCGGGGGTTCCGGCATCGGCGGGATCCCGGCGAGAAAGGCCGGCACCATGATCGCCGAGAGCAATAGGCCGTTGGCCACGCCCAGACCGATGCCGCGGCCGAGGATGCGGGGCTCGCGCGTCATTGGGACTCCTCCTGTTCGTGCTTGTCATCGGAGTGCGCGCTTGCGCCTTTGCAAACCGGCCCGCAGCGATGGTCGTCGCTCGCCTCGACGCAGCAGCTCTCGCCCAGGAAATCGAGCAGCGTTCGTACGGCCGCGAAATCGGCGGTGTAACGTACCTCGCGGCCGACCCGCCGGCGATGCGCAAGCCCGGCCAGACGCAGCCGGTTGAGATGGAATGTGGTGGCGTTGGCCGCCAGCCCGACCGCCCGCGACAGCTCCCCCGCCGCCGCGCCGTGCGTACCGGCAGCCATGAGCCGCCGCAGAACGCCCAGTCGCGCCGGGTGCCCCAGCGCCGCGAGCTGTTCGGCTGCTTCGTCCTCAATCATTCAGCAAATATTGAAATGAAGGGGCGGCGCCGTCAAGCGTGGCGGCCATCGGGCTCGTGAGGACGCAACGCCGGAGCCGTGGCCCGGCTTCCTGCGTCCGTGCCGGCTCCGCCGCCGACCCACGCCGCGAACGGCAGCGGCTGCATCGATAGGCCTGCCACCGGGCGGTGCGGCGCGAATGGCCCTGCGGACCGTGTCGCAACCGGCCGTTTGTGACGCCGATCGGCGCAATCTGTATGCTCGGCGCTCGGCTGGATTGAGGAAGGGAAATCGCATGCTCGGTCGTCTGGTCAACGGCTTCTACCGTGCGGTGATCGGCCATCCGCTGATCACCATCGTGGTCGTGGTGCTGCTATTGGCCGCAGCCGTCCACCAGGCGCAGCACTTCGAGCTGGATGCCTCGGCCGAGTCGCTGATGCTGGAGGACGACCAGGATCTGGCGACGTACCGCGATATCCGTGAGCAGTACGGCTCCGAGAGCTTCCTGTTCGTCACCTTCAATCCGCAGGCCCCCCTATTCGAGCGCTCCGCGCTCGAGACGCTCGATTCCCTGCGCAGCGATCTCGCCGCGGTCCAGGGCGTATCGTCGGTCATGAGCATGCTCGATGTCCCGCTGGTGCAGGGGCCGGACGTCAGCTTCGAGACCCTGCAGAACAGCCCGCCGACGCTGCGCGACGACGATGTCTCGCTGCAGCGCGCGCGCGAAGAATTCCGCACCAGCCCGCTGTATTCCAACCTGCTGCTCAACGACGCCGCCGACACGACGGCAATGCTCGTCAACCTGGCACCGAACGAGCGCCAGCAGCAACTTTTGCAGCGCCAGTCCGAGCTGCATGAGCAGCGCGAGGCGGGCGAGCTCGGCGCCGCGGGCCGGGGCGAGCTGCAGCAGATCTCACAGCAGCTCGATGCGGTCTCCGAGCAGGAGCAGGCGCAACTGGCGCAGCGGGTCGAACAGATCCGCGCCATCCTCGATCGATACCGCGACCGCGCCACGATCCACCTGGGCGGCGTGCCGATGGTCGCCGTCGACATGATCGATTTCGTGCGTAACGACATCTCCACTTTCGGCGTGGGCGTGGCACTGTTCATCGTGCTGCTGCTGGCGGCCGCCTTCCGCCGCCTGCGTTGGGTGCTCGTGCCCTCGGCCATCTGCGCGACCACGGTGGTCGCGATGGTCGGCTGGATCGGCTTAATGCGCTGGCCGGTGACCGTGGTCTCGTCCAACTTCATCTCGCTGGTGCTGATCATCACGCTGTCGCTGATCGTGCACCTGATCGTGCGCTATCGGGAGATCCAGTCGCACGATGAGTCGCTGAGCCAGCCCACTCTGGTGCGCGAGACGCTACGCAGCAAGTTCAAGCCCTCGTTCTTCACCGCACTGACGACGGGCATCTCCTTCGCCTCGCTGATGTTCGCCAACATCCAGCCGGTCAAGGATTTCGGGCTGATGATGGTGTGCTCGGTCGTGGCCGGGTTCGTATTCACCTTCATTCTGTTCCCGGCCTTGCTGGCGCCGTTCCGGCCCGCGCGCCCGTGGCACTCGCAGAACGACTGGGCCGGGATGGTCAACCGCGGCATCGCCCATGTGGTCCATTGCCATCCGACGGGCACGAGCCTTGCGTTCGTCGTGATCGTGACGGCCGGCATCGCCGGCGCCGCGCAGCTGACGGTCGAGAACCGCTTCATCGATTATTTTCACGACGACACCGAGATCTATCAGGGCATGGCCCTGATCGATCGCGAGCTGGGCGGCACCACGCCGCTCGACGTCATCATCGAGGCGCCGCAATCGTTTCTGGAGGACTACGAGGAGCAGCGCGCCTTCGACGAGGAAATGGGCGTCGCCAGCGAGCCCACGCCGGTCAACGGCTTCTGGTACAACCCGACCAATCTGGACCGGGCCGTCGCGATCCAGGAATACCTGGAAAGCTTCGACGCGACCGGCAAGGTGCTGTCGATCGCCACCGCTTGGCAGATGGTGAAGCAGATCAACGACGGCGAGCCGCTGGCGCCCTACGAGCTGGGGATCCTGTACAACCGCGTGCCCGAAGACCTGCGCGCGCAGCTCATCGACCCCTACATGACCGGCGACGGCAACGAGATCCGCTTCGGCATCCGCGTGATCGATTCCCTGCCCGGCCTCGAGCGCGATCAACTGCTCGAGAACATCCGCGCCGGACTGCCGGAGAACTTCCAGGTGGTGGAGCCGCCGCAGGTGCAGCTCTCCGGCATGCTGGTGCTCTACAACAACGTCATGCAGAGCCTGTATGAATCGCAGATCATCACCCTGGTGCTGGTATCGGTCGCAATCATGCTGATGTTCGCCGCGCTCTACCGCTCGCTGCGGATGGCGGTGATCGGCCCGATCCCGACGCTGGTAGCGGCGAGCATGGTGCTCGGCGTCATGGGCTGGATCGGGCTGCCGCTCGATATCATGACCATGACCATCGCCGCCATCGTGATCGGCATCGGGGTGGATGACACGATTCACTACGTCGATCGCTTCCAGTTGGAAGTCGCCGGGGGGGCCGGTTACCCAACCGCTGCCGAGGTTGCGCACCGTGAGATCGGGCGGGCGATGGTCTACACGACCATGATCGTCACGATCGGCTTCTCGATCCTGACGCTATCGAACTTCATGCCGACGATCTATTTCGGCCTGCTGACCGGACTCGCCATGGTGTTCGCGCTGATCAGCAACCTGGCCCTGCTGCCCGTTTTGCTGGAGAAACTGCGGCCGTTCGGCAACGCCTGATCCCATCGGGCGTTCCTGCGGCACATGGACGTGCCAGCCCGCGTCGGGAATACCGCCGGTTCGCGAGCAAGGCCCGCCCCGACAAGACACGCGAACGCGCGTCCACACCGCCATGTAGGAGCGGCCACCGGCCGTGAACGAAACCGGCAACCACGCGAAACGCCGACGGTTCGCGGGCAGTGCCCGCTCCTACGAACCACCCGAACGCGCATCCACAGCGCCAAGTAGGAGCGGCGATCCGCCGCGAATGAACCGGGCAACCACGCGAAACGTTGTCGGTTCGCGGGCAGTGCCCGCTCCTACGGACTACACGAACGCGCATCCACAGCGCCATGTAGGAATGGCGATCCGCCGCGAACGAACCGGGCAACCACGCGAAATGCCGTCGTTCGCGGGCGTCTCGTGGTGGCACTGCGCCGATGCACGAGCGCGTGACTGCACAGGCCTCGAGGAGAGCCCAATGACGCCGTCCTGAACAAGGGCACGCCGGACGTTTCGCCCGCACGCGCCATGCGCCCCGCGCGGCATTGCTTTGCACCACGTGGCTTGCTTAGATGGGATCAGGGCCTGTTCACGGGTCCCGCGATCGCCGCGGACGGCGCCTTGCGGGACCCTGCCCGGGAGGGTCGTGATGCGTTACGTGGACGAGCACGATCGGGCGGCGCGCCGCCTCAGCTTCGAGTGGTTCAACGAGGTGTTGTTCTTCGTGCCGGCGGTCAGTGCCTGGCTGCTCGGCGTGCGCGCGGCCTTCGATGTCCCCGTCGGCTTCGGCTACC
Source organism: uncultured Ectothiorhodospiraceae bacterium (assembly GCA_964625925.1). Classification (GTDB taxonomy): domain Bacteria; phylum Pseudomonadota; class Gammaproteobacteria; order XJ16; family Halofilaceae; genus Halofilum. Next base: position 14,119 of record CAZVBX010000016.1, read on the forward strand.
CCGTTCCGTTCACGCAGCTCGAGCTGTGGGGACTTGCGACGTCGGCCATGCTCGGCGGCATCGGCGGGGCGACATGGCGTGCGTCGCGTCAACTTCAGCCCGCCGCGCTGGTCCGGCGTGTGCGCCTGGACGACAGTGCGGACACCCCGTTGCAGAAGACCGAGCGGGAGATCCGCCAAGCGCAATTCTCGGTGCACGAGTTACTGGACATGCCGGCCGTCGCCTTCCTCGGCTACGGGATCGTCACCACCAGCGATATCGCACTGGCGCTGTCGATCGGCTACAGCCTGGTCGCGTTCGTTCTGGCACGGCCGGACGATCAGCGGCTCGTGCGCGAGACGATGATCGCGCTGAGGCAGTAGCGCGGCCACGCCACGGGGCCGCGCGGGGCGGTCGGGCCGGCTCGCGCGCGGCTCAGGGGAACAGCAGCACGTAGCCGATCCCGATCGCGGCGCTGGCCGCGAGCACCGGGATCATCCCCATCTTGAGGCGCAGCATCGCGATCAGGGCGAGCGCGGCCAATGCGAGCGACACCGGTTCGAGCGTGGCGATATCCGGCACCCACAGTCGCAGCGGCCCGAAATAGCGCTCGGATACGCTCGCGAACAGGACGTGGACGCCGAACCACACCGACAGGTTCAGCACCACCCCGACCACGGCGGCCGTGATGCCGCCGAGCGTGGCACTGATCGCCGCGTTGCCCCGGAGCGCCTCGACGTAGGGTGCGCCCAGGAAGATCCAGATGAAGCAGGGCACGAACGTCACCCAGGTGACGAGGACCGAGGCCAGGATCGCGGCGGTGTACGGATCGAGCGTGCCGGGGTCGCGAAACGCCCCCAGGAAGCCGACGAACTGCACCACCTGGATCAGGGGTCCGGGCGTGGTCTCCGCCATGCCGAGACCGTCGAGCATCTCGCCTGCGACCAGCCAGTGATAGTTCTGGACTGCCTCTTGCGCCATGTACGCCAGCACGGCATAGGCGCCGCCGAACGTCACGACCGCGAGCTTGCTGAAGAAGATCCCGATCTGGCTAAAGACGTGATCCGGCCCAAGCGCCAGGGCGATCGCGATCAGGGGCAGGAACCAGAGCGCTAGGCCGGTGCCGGCGATCCGCAGGGCGCGCCCGAGCGACGGGCGCAGGTGCGCGGGCCTATCGCCGGCCAGGACGGCGTCGGCCGCGGCGTCATCGTCCTGCGTGCGATGGAATTGTGCCGTGGCAAAGCGCGCCGGATCGACGCGCCCACCGACGAAGCCGGCGATCGCAGCGGCAACGATGATGAGCGGGAAGGCCACATCGAAGAAGAAGATCGCGACGAACGCGGCCGCCGCAAGCGCGTACATCGGCGTGGTCTTGAGCGCGCGCTGGGCGATCCTGATGACGGCGGACACCACCACCGCCAGCACCGCCGCCTTGATGCCGAAGAACAGTCCTTCGACGATCGACAGATCGCGAAAGCCGGCATAGAGAATGCTGAGCGCGAGGATACTGAGGAAGCCCGGCAGCACGAACAGCGTGCCGGCGGCGAGTCCCCCCGGGCTCCGGTGCAACAGCCAACCGATGTAGGTGGCGAGCTGCTGGGCCTCCGGACCGGGCAGCACCATGCAGTAATTCAGCGCGTGCAGGAACCGGTCCTCGCTGATCCAGCGTTTTTCGTCCACCAGGATGCGGTGCATCACGGCGATCTGCCCCGCGGGTCCGCCGAAACTCAGCAGGGCCACGCGCAGCCACACCTTGAGCGCTTCGCGAAAAGGGATGTCGTGACCAGCGGCCGAGCCGGCCGAGGAGACGGCTGTGTTTGCCATCGACGTTTCTCGAATAACGGGCGGCCTGCCGGCGCGGGGCTGGCACGCTCCGGGGCGCGCTTCCTGGCGGGTCGGCGCCGCGGCGGGATGGCCCGCCGGCAGCCGAGCCGCCGGACGATCACGCCGTCAGGCGCCGAAGCAGCTCCTGGAGGGCGGCGATCTCGTCGTCGTTGACGGTGTGGCCCATGCCCGGATAGATGCGCTCGTCCACCTGCGCCCCGAGCTTGCGCAATGCCTCGGTCGTCTCATGCACGCGCTCGACCGGGATGTGCGGATCGACGTCGCTGCAGCCGACCAGCGCCGGCGTGCCCTCCAGGCTGCCCGAATACTCGAACGCCGTGCCGGGCGGCCCGATGAGACCGCCGGAAAGCGCTCCGACCATGCCCCAGCGGCGGGCATAACGGGCGGCGTACTCGCTCGCCAGGCACGCCCCCTGTGAGAACCCGATCAGCGCGATGCGCTCGTCCGGGATGCCGGCCGCCCGGATCTCCTCGATCACCGCGCCGACGCGGTTCAATGCCGAGGACAGCCAGGGCTCGTTCTGCTCGAACGGCGCGATGAAGCGGTGCGGGTACCAGGTGTTGTCTGCCGCCTGCGGCGCCAGCCAGGCGAACCCGGGGGCGTCGACGGCCTCGGATAGGCGCAGGATGCTGGGGGCATCGGCGCCGCGGCCGTGGACGAGCACGGCCGCGGCCTGCGCTGAGGCGAGCGCCGTGCCGGCGCTGGCGAGCGGTTGCTTCGCGTGGGGATCGTTCATGGCGTTCTTCCTTCGGCTGAGGCACTGCAGCGGCGCTGGCGGCGATCCGGTTGCCTTTCGGCTCGCGGCTGGGCCGGCGACGCCGGATCGCGCGCAAGTATAACCGGTCGATGTCCGGAGCGGCTGCTTCCCGCGACTGGCTCAATCCTCCGGGTCGAGCGGGATGAACAGCGAGTGCTGGCGGTGCGGCCGCGTGTGCCGGGTCTGGTGTCCCTTGCCGCTGGTGTCTTCGACCCGTAGCACGTCGCCGCCGGCGAAGTGCCGCGTCTCGCCGTCGAGCAGCACGATGTACTGCCGGCGCGGCGCGCAATGCCAATCGAGGTCGTAGCCCGGCTCGCTCTCGCGAAAGATCACCCCGTGCGCCGGGAGGCGCTCGGACATGGCGCCGATGGGGCCGCCGTCCGCAAGCGTAATGTCGAGATCGGCGAAGTGGGATTCGCCGTCGGCGTCCGCATAGACGTGGGTGACCTGCTCCTCCCGAAGTCATGCGCCGCGCTCGCGCGTGCGGGCTTCTCCGGTCCCTCGCGGCACCGCGTGCTCCCAGCCGCCCGACACGCATCGCACCCACGATTGGGCCGCGCCTCGCATTGTGCACCGAGCCGCCGTGCGGAATCTTCATTGCCTTGGAACCACCGTGCCATCCGGCTGAAACGTGAATCCATAGCATGGACCACTGACGATCAACGTCGGAGGACACCATGGCTCAGAACAAGGACACGGACGAGCGCATCGAGCTGAGTCAGGCGCTTTGGGAGCTGCGCTGCGGCATTGCCCGCATCGGCGATGCCGAGGCGAACAAGGCGAGCTTCGGGCGCATGCTCACCGACCCGGGCTATCGAGCGCGTGTAATCGATGCCGTGTCGCAAAGCGAATCCACCGAGCTTCGCCGGTTGGCGCAGGCGGCGCGCGGCCGCAATACGGGCCGGCTGTCGGAGACGCCGGTATCCTGGGAGGCCGCTGGCCGCACCGAGCTCGATATCCAGGAACTCGCGGGCGATGCCGGGCAGAATCGGTCCGCTTCCTTGGCGCGCATGCCGATCCTTGGCGCTGCCAGCGCCATTCTGCTGTTCGGCATCGCCGGGGGCGTGCTCAGCTATCTGGTGACCGAGCCCTTGATGGCCACGATCGGCAGCACCCGGAGCGTCGCCGGCGAGATCACCGAGTCGACGACCTGGACCGGCGATACCACCTACGAGCTCGAGGATATGGTCTACGTCACCGACGGCGCGACGCTGACCATCGAGCGCGGCGCGCGCATCCTCGGCGAACCGGGGTCGGCCCTCGTGGTGACCCGCAGCGGCCAAATCCAGGTGCAGGGAACGCGCACGCAGCCGGTGGTCTTCACCTCCTCGCAGCCGGTGGGTGAGCGCGAGCGTGGTGATTGGGGCGGGCTGGTTCTCCTCGGCAACGCCCCCGTCAACGTGAGCGCGCCGCATATCGAGGGCATACCGGAGTCCGATCCGCGCGGCGATTTCGGTGGCGACGACCCCGACAGCAGCTGCGGCGTCCTCAAGTATGCCCGGGTGGAATTCGCCGGCTACGAGCTCGCGGCGAACATCGAGCTCAACGGCGTGACCTTGGGCGGCTGCGGAAGCGCGACGATCGTGCGCAATCTGCAAGTGCACATGGGCTTGGATGACGGCATCGAGATGTTCGGCGGCAGCGTGAACCTCGAGCGCCTGATCGTGACGCGCGCGGCCGATGACAGCATTGACTGGGATCTCGGCTGGAACGGCAATGCGCAGTTCGTCATCGTGCAGCAGGAAGGCGGCACTGGCGACCACGGCATCGAGGCGGACAACAACGGCGACGACCACAACGCCTTGCCCCGCTCCGGCCCAACCCTGTCCAACCTGACCTTCGTCGGCTCGCGCAGCGCGGGCGCGGCGCAGCGCGCGATACTGCTGCGCGAGGGCACGGGCGCGGACCTGCGCAATCTCATCGTGACCGGCTTCCCCGACGAGATGCTGGACGTGCGCGACCCGGTCACCGCCCAGCTCGCGACGACCGGTGATCTGCAGATCGGCGGCTTGATCGCGCACGACATCGGTTCGAACGGCCGCACCTGGGCCCCGGACGAGTCGGGCCCGGACGACGATGGCGGTTTCGACGAGCTCGCCTTCGTCCGCTCGACGGATGCGCGCCTCGGGGTGAATCCGCTGCTGCCGCACGAGGCCTTCGAGCTGGAGGATCCGGAGTTCACGCCGGGTGTCGGCTCACCGGCGCGCAATGAGGCCGTCGCCATCCCCCGCGGCGAATTCTGGGACACGGGCGCGCAATACATCGGCGCCATAGAGCCGGGGATCCGTAGCAGTTGGGTGGACGATTGGACGGCGTTCCCGCCGCGCTGAGCGCAGCCGGCGACCGCGCGCCACGCCGGACGCGACGCGAGCGGGATGACGCCCCGCGCCCGACGACTCCCTGGGCGCTCCGTTGTCAGGTGCGCAGGACGCTCTCGTGGAAGAGTTCTTCCGGCCGCAACGCGCGGTCGGACAGGTGCTGCTCCACGGAGTAGCGGCAGGCCGTCTCGAGTTCGGCACGATTCGCCTGGAAACCGTAGGACCAGTAGTCGCGGCCCATGGTCGCGAGGGTGCGTTCCATGCTCGCACCGAGCCAGGGCAGGGTCAGTCGATTGGCCGAACCGAGCCAGATCTCGCGTAGTCGCTCGATCGCCAGATCGCGTGCCTCGACGAAGGCATCGAACAGCGCCGGCGCCAGCCACGGATGGTCGTCCGCCAGCGAACGACGCAGCGCCACGAGGTGCATGATCGGGAAGAAACCGGTGCGGCGGTGGTACTCGGCCTCGGCGGATTCGAAATCAGGCACTAGACGCACGATGCGGGGATCGCCGTCGAGGAACGCCTGCGGCGGTTTGGGAGCGAGCAGGGCATCGATCGCCCCGGTCAGCAGCAGGTCTTGCAGCGTCTCCCCGTCCTCGATCGGGCGCACGATCATGCCCGGTGGGAGAGTGAGATCGAGGCGCTCGTGGCGCACGCCGGCGTCGAGCGCGCCGGTGCGCCAAGTGATGCGCTCCAGGTCGACCCCGTATTCGTCGGACAGGATGCCCCGCATCCACAGGCCGGCCGTCATCTGGTACTCGGGCACTCCCACTGTGCAGCCGGCCAGGTCCGCGGGACTGGCCAGGCCCGAGCCGGCACGCGCGAAGAATCCGTTGTGGCGGAAGGCGCGCGAGAGAAACACCGGGATCGCAGTGTATGGCGTCACATCCCGGGAGCGCTGCAGGATGTAGGTCGACAGCGACATCTCGGTGATGTCGAAGCGCGCCTCCTGCGCCGCAATCGGGAAGAGCTTCGCCGTTGACAGGATCTCGCTGCTGAGTGCGACGTCGGGGACCTCGACCCGGCCGTCGACCAAGGCCGCGATCCGATCGTGATCCCAGCAGGCGAGCGAAAGGGAAAGCGTCACGGCTCAGCGCATTCCGGCAAGCGGGGCCCGCAGCCCCGGGCGGCGCTCGTCATACCCCGCGCCACCCGGGAGCCACGAGTCTTCTACATGGTCGTCCCGCACCCCATCTCGGCCGCAGCGTCGAGATAGCGCTGGTCGAGCATCTGTGAGATATCGGTCTTGCGATCGATCTCGCCGCCGTCATGCATGACGTCCTGCAGCTTCTCGTAGCCCGAGGCGTTGAGGACCGCGGACGGATCCGTCGGGAACATGTCGATCTCGATGGCCACGTCGTAGAACGCGGAGACGGCATCCTCGGTCGCGCCGCGGACGTTGTCGAGCGTGAAATCGACGTAGTCGCGCTTGCCCGCGTTGATCCACGCGTTCGTCTCGAGGTTGGCGCAGGCCATGGCGGTCGCGAACTCCTCATTCTCGTCGAGGAACGAACGCGGCGCAAAGATCGCGCGCGACGACAAGCCCGGCACCAGATCCGCGACGTAGCCAAGTAGCTGGGCATTGGCGCCCTGCTCACGCATCGCAATCCAGTTGTCGATGTACACGATGGTCGCGTTGACCTGCCCCGCCATCAGCGCCGCCGCGCGCTCGCTGCTGCCGCCGATCGGGACCATCTGCACGTCCTGCTCCGGAGTCAGACCCTCCCGGTTGAGCATATAGCGGAACAACATGCCGTTGAATCCGCCGGGTCCGCTCGTGCCGACGTTCTTGCCGTCGAGGTCGGCGATGCTGTCGACGTCCGGCGAGGACACGACGGCGTAGTGCATGGTCGAGATCGGCGCGCCGAATGATACGAGGTTGACCCCGCGGTAATTGCCGAGGACCACCTCGTCGGAGCTCTTGGCGGACATGTCGATGCGCTCGGCAACGATTGCCTCGAGTCCACTGATGTTCGGCAACTCGACACGGTCGATCTCCGCGCCCCAGTCCTCCAGCATGTTCATCATGCGGAGGACGCCGACGTTGAGCACCTGTGCCTGTGCCGTGCCGATCGTGACCTCTACGCCCGACAGGTCGAACCGATCGTCTTGCGCATGGACGGCGGATAGCGGCAAGAGCGCAGCGGCCGCCGCGCATATGACGGTTTTGAGCGGCGCTTTCGCGCCGGCCCTCCCGGGTTTTGCTTCACGGTAGTTCATGTCTCTCCTCCTGATCGTGCGCACCCGCAACAATGAACGGGTGCTTTTATGCGGCGCGCCGCGGTGGGATGGCAAAGCACCACGGCGCACCTCCTGGGCATCGCAGTTCGTGTGGCAATGCTTCGATGCCCATTTCGGTGTTCGGCCGGGACCTGCGCCGACCCGGTGTCCATTGGGCGCTTGAGCGCTCGAACGTCGTCGTTAGTCGGTCTTCGGCCGCCATACCTGCACCCGCTTCTCGAGCGCGTCGAGCACGGTGATGATGGCCGTGCCCATGACGGCGATTACGACGACTGCGCAGAGCATCTTCGCTGGCAGGAACTCTTCCGATCCCCTCTGAATGACGCCGCCGAGTCCCGTGATCTGCAAGAACATCTCGCCGATCACGACGCCAACGACGGCGCGTTCCGCGCCGATGCGCAAGCCGGACACCACGAACGGGATCGCACCGGGGATCAGTACGTGCCGCGCCATCTGCAGCCGGCTCACGCGGAACGACTCGGCCACCTCGACGAGGTCGGGGCGCGCGTAGCGGACGCCCTGTGCGGTCGTCGTGCTGATGGCAATCGCGGACCACAGGAACACCAGGAACAAGCGCGCGGTGAAGCCGATCCCGAACCAGACGATCACGAGCGGGACAACCACCACCCGGGGCGTTGCGAATACGCCGTAGAAATAGGGCTGCAGCACATCGCCGAAGCGCGCCCATACGCCCATCACGACGCCGAGCGGAACCCCGACCGCGACGGCGAGTGCGTAGCCGACGACGAGCGTGTGCAGCGTGGTGGCGGCCGCGGAGGTGAGCTCGCCGGTGCGCAATAGCTCGCCGAACATCCGGGCCACCTCGGAGGGCGGGGCGAACAGCAGCGGATCGAGGTTGCGGCCCACCAACTCCCAGGTGCCGAGCACGAGGAACAGGCTCAGGAAGGGAAGCCAGACCTGCGGGCGGGTGATTCGTGAGGCCAAGCTCGCTTCCATCGGTCAGATCCTGGATTGCGCGGGCCTTACGACCAGTGCAGACGCCGCTCGATACGCCCGATGATCGTCGCCAGACCGATACCGAGCAGGGAAAGAGGGAGGACCGCAGCGAACACGTAGTCCGTCTGGAAGGTCGTGCCGTACGATTTGATGAGGCCGCCGATCCCGCCCAGCCGCAGGTAGGTCTCGGCAACCGCCATGCCCACGACCGCGCGACCGGACGCGAGGCGCATCCCGGCCATCAACACCGGCACCGCTGCGCGTAGGCGCACGGTGAGCAGCAGCGGGATCTCGCCCTTCACGCCGAACGAGCGCGCTACATCGATCAAGTCGCCGGGTGCGTCACGCACACCGGAGGCGACACTGAAGAGAATCGGCACCACGGCGGCGAGGACGACCACCAGGATCCTCCCGCCCATGCCGAAGCCGAACCAGACGAGCACCAGCGGAACCAGCGCGACGGTGGGCGTGACGAACAGGGCGCTGACGTAGGGATTCAGCATCCAGTAGGCGGTGTTCGAACGGGCGACGATGACGCCGAGAACGAATCCGATGACGGTGGCCATCGCCAGGCCGAGGACGAGCAGAAGAATGCTCTGTCCGAGGGCCACGGGTAGCTCGCCGGTGACGGTCATGGTGCCCATGGCCCGGGCGATGTCGCTGACCGGCGGCAGGACCAATCCGTTGTCCAGGATGCGTGCGGCCGCCTCCCAAAGCGCTAAGAAAATGACCCCGAAAGCGATCTGGTCGCGGCGCCGCTCGCTTTTCGAGCGCGTGCCCATCAGGCGAGCTCCTCGCGTTCTTCCAGCAGGTCCTCCCGCAGCGCGTCCCAGAGCTGGCCGCGCACCCGCGCAAACTCCTCGTGGGCGCGCACGTCGTAATCCGTCCGGGGGCGCGGGAGGTTCACCGGAAGCGATTGGCGCACCTTGCCGGGGCCGCGTGATAGCAGAAGCACCCGATCGGCGAGCAGCACGGCCTCATCGAGGTCGTGCGTGACGAACACGACCGTTTTCCGCTCTTCCTGCCACAGCCGCATCAGCTCCTCCTGCATGAGTTCGCGCGTCTGGGCGTCGATGGAGCCGAACGGCTCGTCCATCAACAGGATGTCGGCGCCCGTGGCCAAGGCGCGAGCCAGGCCGACGCGCTGCTGCATGCCGCCCGATAGCTGGTGCGGGTAGGCGTCCGAGAATCGTTCCAGGCCCACCTGATTGAGATGGGCCTGCGCGCGCTTGGTGGCCTCGGCCTTGGGAAACTTGCGGACGTTCAGCGGGAACGCGACGTTATCGAGGACCGTCTTCCAGGGAAACAGCCCGAAGGTCTGGAACACCATGGCGCGCTGTTCGCCCGGTTCCGTGACCGCATGGCCGTCGATCCGGACCTCGCCCGAGTCGGGCTGAGCCAGCGAGGCGATGATGCGGAGCAGGGTGGTCTTGCCGCAGCCGCTCGGGCCGATGATGGTGAGAAATTCGCCGCGCTCGATGGTCAGGTTGATATCGTCGAGCGCGAGTACGTCCTTTGCTGTTCGATTCTCGGAAAGCGAAAACGTCTTGACGATGTTTCTCAGTTGTATGGCGGCATCGGTCGGGTGCGTTTCGGTCATGTGAGCGCCTCCCCCGCTTCTGCACCATAGCAGCCCGGGCCTTACTGTCAAACCAATCGGACCATATTGGTTCGTACGGTCCGCGCGCCTTGATCCGGTCAGCGGGGGGCCCCATGATCCGGCGGACAAGCGGCGTCATGCCGCCACACCGCGCCGCCATGGCGCCGGACCGAGCGCGGGCGTATGCGCCTGGCGCCCGGGAAAAGGGGGCGTCGCGCGGTGAACGGCGCGCGACGCCCGCGGGGATTGGTATGTCGGTATCGGACGATGCATTGGCGCGCCTGCGGCAGGCCCTCGATGGGGCGGAATTCACGCCCGGGGCGCGGCTGCCGGCCGAGCGGGCGCTGGCCAAGCGGCTCGGCGTGGGGCGCAGTTCCCTCCGCAACGCCCTGGCTCAACTGGAAAACGAAGGCCGGATATGGCGCCACGTGGGCCAGGGCACCTTCGTGACCGAGGCCGCGTCCGCCGAATGGGTGGCCAGCCTGCGGTTCGAATCCTCTCCCAGCCCCGCCGATGTCCTGGAAATGCGCCTGATGGTCGAGCCGCCCATTGCGGCGAAGGCGGCCCTACGCGCTACCTCGGACGACATCGCGCGGCTCGGACGCTTGGTCGATCAAGGCTACCGGGTGGCGGACTGGCGTGAGTGGGAGCGTGTCGATGGCGCGTTCCATGCGGCGCTGGCTTGCGCCAGCCGCAATCCGTTGCTGCGCGGCGTGCTCGAAACCCTGCACGGCGTACGCGGCAATACGGTCCGGTCGGCCGACCGCACCTACGCCGAAAGCCACCGCGCGCTGGCCGAGAGTGTCAGCGGACGCGATCCCACGGCCGCGGCGTCGGCGATGCGCGCCCATTTACGCGAGGTCCACCGCGCGCTGGTCGGTGACGGGGACGATACAGCCGCGTTCGGTGGCGCTGCGAGGGACCTCGGCTAGTGTCTTGCTCCGGCAATCGCCGACTCGAGCGCCGAACGGACGACAGAGCTAGCCGTCGAGCCCCATCTGCCAGAAGCCTTCTTCCAGCGACACGGCCATGGAGAAGATCCGGCAGAGCTGATCCCAACGCGGCGACTGCGCCGGGTCGTCCCCCATTCGGCGCTGGGCCACGCTGTCGATCTGGCGGACGGCGGCACGGCTGACTTGCTGAAACTCCGCGCCGCCGTACATCTCGATCCAGTCACGGTAGGGGTTGCCTTCCAGCACCGTAGCGGGATTGGCGAGCAGCCGCGCGCCGATCTCGCCGTAGCCGCAGGAACACGGTGCCAGTGCCACTAGCAGGTCGAGCACGTCACCGGCCATGCCGGTATCGAGGACGTAGCGGGTGTAGTTGATGTTGGCCGGGCGTTCGGTCGTGGCCAGCATCTGCGCTTCGCTAATCCCCCACCGCTCGCAATACTGCACGTGCAGTCCCATCTCGGTGTTCAGCAGCGCGTCGACCGCCCCGGCGGCATCGCGCATGTCGGCGAGTGTCTCGCTCTTGTAGACCGCCAGGGCATACGCGCGGGTGTATTGCTCGAGGAACAGGTAGTCCTGAATCAGATAGCGGCGAAAGCTGGCCTCGGGCAGCGTGCCGGTGGCGAGCTGCTGTACGAATGCATGCTCCGTGTAGGCCCGCCATGCCTGCGGGCAGGCCGCTCGTAGTCGTCCAACCGTGCTGTCGGCCGGAATCGGCCCGGCCGCGCCATCTTCGACCATGGGTATCGCTCCTTGTTGTAGGACTGCTGGTGACCCTCCCTGCGGCGAACGCGGGCAGCGTTGACGGGTAGAGGCAGGATCTTGCCGCAGGTGGCGCCGCAGCGCATGAGCCGCCCCGTCACCGGCTCGGGCCGGCGCGCAACGCCCGCTGCTGCAGCCCGGCGAAGACACCGGTGCCGACGCCCCAGGCGCCGTTGACCAAGACGGCGGTCAGCAAGAGCGTCGACGAAAGGCTCGCGGCCGGCGATCCGCCCTTCAGCGGTATGACCACGAGTATCGCCACGAGACTGGGCAGCACGGCACCGAAGCCGAACGCCGCGACCCAGTAGCCGGCGCCCCGCGGGAAATGGCGGTCGACCGCGATGTAGATGACGCCCCACACGCCGCCCCAGAACGCCAGCGAGAGCACCGCCGGCACCCCCAGGGGCGCGGTCGCATTCATGGGGAACGGAGCGAACGGCGCTACGTCGAGACCCCAAAGGATGGCGACCATGAGCTGGTGGAAGACCAAAGTGGCGAGGAATCCCGCGATGAATCCCAGGGCCGGGCGCACGAGTGGATGGTTGGCAAATGTGTCGCGTGGCATCGGGCTGTTCGCATGTCGCGCACTGCGCATGGGGCCACTGTAGTCGCGCGCAGGGGGAGTGTGCCAACCGCGTAGGCCCGTTCTTCGGGGCATGGCGCGGCGGGCGTCCGGCGAGTCGGGCGGGGCCGGACCGGACGCCGCACGCGGCGCGCTGCCGCGACGCCGTCACGGTGTCGGATGGAGCCGCTGCCCCGAGGTGGTTCGGGGTTCCCGCCGTCACGGGCCACAATGCGTGAATCTCTTCCTCTCGCATTGCTGATCCGAATGGCGTCGACCGGGTGCGTTTGGCATCCTGGGATCGCGGCGTAGAACGGTTGGTGCGGCCGGCGACGGCGGCACTCGGCTCCGGCCCTGCGCCATGGGAGGCCGGTATGGCGGCCGCTGACGATACCAATAGCCCTGCCGGCGGGCGCATGTTCGCCCGCGAGGTGGCCGACGCGATCTTCGAGGCGTCGCCCGATGGTGTGCTGCTGGTCGACGAGTGCGACGTCATTGCCGCCCACAATCATCGCCTGTTCGAACTCTTTGCCATCGACCCCGCTGCGCTGGATCCGAGCGGGGACGGCGAGCTCGCGGGGAAGCCGGACCAGCCGCTGCTGGCCGAGGTCCTGACGCGCGTCAAGCACCCGGCCGAGTTTCGCGCGCGCGTGGAGGCGCTCTACGCCGACCGGGCGCTCGAGGATCATTGCGAAATCGAGCTGCGCGACGGGCGCACGCTCGAGCGCCATTCGCAGGCGCTCCATGGGCCCGACGGCTCCTATCTCGGGCGCGTCTGGTTCTTCCGCGACGTGACCGAGCGCAAGCGACTCGAGAGCGCCCTGCGCAAGAGTTCTCACCGGGATCCCCTGACCGGCGCAGCCAATCGGCGCTACTTCTTCGAGCGCGCCGACGAGGAGGTCCTGCGCGCCCGGCGCTCGGGCTCGGCCCTGTCCGTGATTACCTTCGACGTCGACCACTTCAAGCGCATCAACGACCAATGGGGCCATGCCGTCGGCGACCAGGTGCTCATCAGTGTGTGCGCGTCGGTCGACCCGGTTTTGCGCGCGCACGATCTATTCGCGCGCATGGGCGGCGAAGAGTTCGCCGTGCTCATGCCGGACACGTCGCTGGACAGCGCCTTCGCAGCGGCGGAGCGGATCCGCCAGAAGCTGGAATTCGATGGCGCCGGGGATGTCGCCTATACCGTCAGTGCGGGAGTGGCGAGCTGGATGGGCGAGCACGAGTCCGCCAAGCGCACGCTGCAGCGCGCCGACGCGGCGCTGTACGAGGCCAAGCGCAGCGGCCGTAACCGCACGTGCAAGTGGACCGCTCCCCGGATCGACTGACCATGCCCGGTGGCATGGGTTGGCCGCGGTCCGCGACGGCGCCGGCCGGTTCCACGCGACGACCATTCAATGCCACGAACCGCTCGTTCATAGGAGAGACCGATGCCCTATTTCCTCAACGCTCGCGCGATGCTGCTGGCCGTTGCGCTCGCTTGCGCCCATCCGGCGTTCGCGCATCATGGCTGGAGCTGGTCGACCGGCGAAAACGTTGAACTCACCGGTACGATCGTCGAGGCCCGCCTCGGCAATCCGCACGGCGAGGTCGACCTCGATGTCGACGGCGAGACCTACACGGTCGAGGTGGGCCAGCCCTGGCGCAACGACCGCGCCGGCCTCACGCCGGAGCACTTCTCACCGGGTACTCGGCTGCGCGTCTCGGGTGAGGTCCCGACCGATCCCGATGTGCGCGAATTGAAGGTCGAGCGGCTCTGGATCGACGGGACGCTGTACGAGCTCTATCCCGGCCGCGAGTGAGCGCCGGTGCAGGCGGCTGCCCACGCGATCGAAGGGCTAGCCCTCGCCGAATGGCTACGGCTGTCCCGCTGGGGCTATGTGGCGGTCAGCGGGCTGCACGTGCTCGGGATTGCGCTGCTGGTTGGCGCGATCGTCCCGCTGAACCTGCGGCTGCTCGGGTTGTGGGGCTCGATCGATGTGGCACCCCTGTACCGGGTGCTGGCGCCGGTGGCCGCTACGGGGCTCGGGCTTGCGGTCATCTCGGGGGCAGGGCTATTCGCGGTGCGCGCCAGTGAGTACGCGGCGCTCGAATTGTTCGGCGCCAAGCTGTTGCTGATTGGCGTGGGTGCGATTCATGCCATCGCGCTGCATTGCGGGACGGTCGTCCCGGCGGTCTCGCGCGCACGGCAGCGCCTCGCCGGTGGCGTGTCCCTGCTGATCTGGCCCGCCGCGCTCGCCTGTGGGCGGCTACTGGCGTTCATCTGAAGCGCCGCCCACCGGCGGCTCACCCAGTTGCCGCGGCCTGCTCCGCGCCCGCATCAACCCGGTCCCAGTAGGGCGGATTGCCGAAACGGTCCTGCAGGAACTCGATGAAAGCACTGACGCGCGGCGGCAGGAAGCGGGCGCTGGGATACATCGCGTGGATGGCGACGTGGGTCGAAACCGAGTAGTCCGGCAGCACCGGGACGAGATCGCCGGCCTGCAGCAGGTGGCCCACATCCCAGGTCGACTTGCGCGCGATACCCAGGCCGGCGACGGCGGCGTCGCGCAGCACCTCGGCATTGTTGGTCTGCAGGCTGCCCGACACGCGCACGCGCTCTTCACCCTCGGGCGATTCCAATGTCCACACGAGCTGGTGGTGCATGACCAGGCAGTTGTGCTCGGTCAAGTCCGAAGGCACCTGCGGCATGCCGTAGCGCTCCAGGTACTTCGGGGCGGCGCATAGCACGCGCCGGTTGGGCGCGAGCCAGCGCGCGATCATGCTCGAATCCTCGGGCTGCACGATGCGGATCGCCAGGTCGAAGCCTTCCTCGACCAGATCGACCAGACCGTCGGTCAGGCTGAGATCGAGCTCCACCTCCGGGTAGCGCTCCAGAAAGGCCGGCACGATGGGCGAGATGTGCATGCGCCCGAAGGAGGCGGGCGCGGTCACGCGCAGCAGGCCCGCCGGCTCGCTGGCGCGATGGGACATGGCGTCGCGGGCCGCATCGATGTCGGCCAGGATGCGCTGCGCGTGGCGATGGAACGCGGCGCCTTCGGCGGTGGCGGTGAGCTGGCGCGTGGTGCGCTGGAACAAACGCACATCGAGATGCCGCTCGAGGCGGGCGATTCGCTTGCTGACGGCTGCGGGGGTCAGGTCCAGGGCGCGCGCAGCCTCGGAAAAGCTCCCCATGGCCATGACGCGCGTGAACAGGTCGAGATCTGCACTATCCATGCGCTGATAATATCAACGGCATGGAACAAGTGCAATTATCTCGAGGCTGTTTTTAAACCATGCTGTCGCTTGTAGCGTAGATGCTGCGTCGGAAAGGGTGCGACTTCAGCGTGAAGCCGAACACCGCTCCCCGACCCATCGAGCGTTCCTGGTGGAACCCCGGCGCTTCTCCTCCTCTTGCCCCGCTTTTCGCGGGGCTCTTCTTTTTACAACGTGGAGCACCAGTGGTACTCCGGACTCCTCCTCTCGCCTGCTACTCCGAGCAGGGCTCTTCATGGCGGTCTTGAGTGACCACTCTTAATTGCTAGGAACAAGTGCAATTCCTCCCAACGGGTTTTTACATCCCTTCGGGAACGTCACCATACACATGCTCGCGATAGACAACGAGCACGGCAAGGCGATGATGCGCTTGCCAATAGCCACAGGATTCTACTGGCCCGGGCGCGCGCCGCTCAAGCGCGAACCCGCAGCGCCCGCCGGCCGGTTAAACCGGGTCTGAGCCCTTCAGGCATTCTCCTCCTCTTGCCCCGCTTCTCGCGGGGCTCTTCTTTTTCTGGGCCCCCGTAAGCTGAGAACCGCACGCGCGGCGACCGTCCGTCGCGGCCGCCGGCGCTAGACGGGCCCCGCTGGCGCCCGCGGTATTGTGCCGGCGGCAGCCCCTAATCGACACCTGGGGTCACCGAACGGGATGCCTGAAATGGAGTTGGCGGTAACGCCGATCCGCTACCGCCAACCGGGCGAGTAGACGCGTACGGTAGCGTCAGGCCATCTGGCGAGCGTGCTCGCCCTCGGCGAATTCCTCGACGGCCTTGGCGCAGAACGCCTCCAGGTCACTGGGCTTGCGGCTGGTCGTCAGGCCGTTGTCGACGCAGACCTCCCGGTCGACCCAGTTGCCGCCGGCGTTCTCGATATCGGTGCGCAGGCTCGGGAAGGACGTCAGCGTGCGTCCTTTGACTACCCCGGCTTCCACTAACGTCCACGGGCCGTGACAGATCGCCGCCACCGGTTTGGACTGCTCGAAGAACTCGCGTACGAACCGCACGGCGTCGGCGTCCATGCGCAGGAAATCCGGGTTGGCTACCCCGCCGGGCAACACCAGCCCGTCGAAATCGCGTGCCTGCGTCGACTGCGCGCTACGGTCCACCGGGAAACGGTCGCCGGGTTCCAAATGGTTGTAGCCGCGAATCTCCCCCTGCTTCAGCGAAATCAGTTCGACCGCGGCACCGGCGCCCCGGATAGCGTCCCGGGGTGAGGTGAGTTCGACCTGCTCGACGCCGTCGGTCGCGAGAAATGCGATGCGCTTGCCTTTGAGCTCATCGGTCATGCTGTATGCCTCCTTGGCTTTCGGGATCGCTGAACTGTTCGAGCGCCGCCGACATCACCGTCGGCGCCGCCAAAGAGCGTTGGGACGGCCAGAGCCCCCTGCAAGTCCCCGTCACCGAAACCGCCCCCGGCATCTCCCCGGGTCGGCGATGGCCTGCGAGCGCGCCTGTCCAGGAGGGCCGCTGCTATCGGGACCGCGCGCGGACAATGCCGGCATGGCGCTCGATCGACTTCGCCGCGGGAAGGCAGCAAGCGTGGGGATGGGCGGGCGTGGGCCCGAGCCGGACCGCCCGGCGCCGGCGATGCGATCGCGACGCCCGGCAGAGGCGCACAAAAAACCCCGGCGCGAGGCCGGGGCGAAAAAAACGCGAGCAGGGGGCTCGCCGATGATGCTTACAGGCCCAGAGAGTCGCGGATCACCGGCAGGGCGTCACGCTCGCCGGCCGCATTCTTGACGGCACCGGTCTGGTAGGCGCCTCCCTGGGTGAACCAGCGCTCGAGCAGCTCGGGCTTCTCGCGGATGAGCGCCTGGCCGGCCTCGGCGTAGTCCATCTCCTCGTTGATGACGTTGGCCGCCATCATGCTTTGCTCGTCCACGGTGTACTCGTAATTCTCCAGGAACTGGCCGACGTTCGGGCAGCGCCAGGCGAAGCCGCTATTGGTTAGGGTGTGCACCGTGGCTCCGCCCTGGTTCGGGCCCCAGTAATCGGCGCCCCCTTCGAGGAAGTTCATGTCGATGTTCAGGTTCATCGGATGCGGCGCCCAGCCGAGATAGACGATCCAGTCCTCGTTCGGCACGCGCCGCTTGACCTCGGACAGCATGCCCGCCTCGCTGGAGGCGACCAGCTCCCAGTCGCCCAGGCCGTAGGCGTCGTCGTCGATCATGCTCTGCACGATCTGGTTGCCGTCGTTGCCGGCCTCGATGCCGTAGATCTCGCCGCCGAAGCGCTCGCGATGGTCGTCCAGATCCTCGAAGTGCTGCACGCCGGCGTCATGAACGTAGCTCGGAACCGCGAGCGTGTACTTGGCCCCGCGCAGGTTCGCCGTGACCATGTCGATGGAGCCGTCGGTCATGTACTCGCGAACCATACTGCGCTGCGTCGGCAGCCACAGGCCGAATGCGACGTCGCGCTCGTCGGTGGACAGGCTCTGGAACATGATCGGGACCGACGCGGTGATCAGGTCGGTTTCATAGCCGAGCTGCCGCAGCAGCCATGCGGCGGTCTCGGTTTTGGCCGACACACCCGTCCAGTTGACCTGAACGAAGCGGACCGTGCCGCAGGATGCATCCTCCTGCGCGGCCGCCGCAGAGCCGAAGGCGAGTGCGGTAGCCGCGATGATTGAGCTGAGCATCGTTCGTTTCATGGGACCTCCAAGTGTTGTGGAGCGATCTCTTTCGCGCTCCTTGTATGCGGCCGGGCGCGCGATTCGGGCCGAACGCTCGGCACGCAGCTTCTAATAGAGTGTCGAAAATGGGCAGTCCTGCCCGTTTCCAACGCGCCGGGTCCGGCGCATGTCCGGGCCCGGCTACGCGAATCAGGCACTTGCAGTGCCTGATTCGCGGCGGGACATCCCTGTCCCGCGCTCGCAGGCTGTTTTCGACAGTCTGCTAGCGCTGTTGTGTCTGCCATTGCTCGTGGGCGTGCACCGGCACATCCGCCGCGGGCAGCGGGGTGCGACCGGCGATGAGATCGGCCGCCTTCTCCGCCAGCATGATCGTCGGGGCGTTGAGATTGCCGCTGGCGATCGTCGGCATGATCGACGAGTCGACCACGCTCAGGTTCTCGATGCCGTGGACCATGGTATTGCCGTCGACGACCGCCTCGGGCCCGGACCCCATGGCGCAAGTGCAGGATACGTGGTAGGCGCTCTCGGCGTTCTCGGCCACGAAGCGATCGAGGTCAGCGTCGCTCTGTGCCGCTTCCCCGGGTGCGATCTCGCCGCCGCGATAGGGCGCCAGCGCGTCCTGCTCGAAGATCTCGCGCGTCAGCCGGATGGCCGCGCGCATCTCCTGCCAATCTTCCTCGTAGCTCATGTATTGCGGATCGATGATCGGGGGTGCGTACGGGTCGTCCGATCTCAGGCGCACGGTGCCACGCGATTTCGAGCGCATGGGGCCGACGTGCGCCTGGAAGCCGTGGTCGGAGATCGGGCTTTGGCCGTCGTAGCGGATCGCCATCGGCAGGAAGTGATACTGCAGGTCTGGGTGCTCCACGCCTTCCCGCGAGCGAATGAAGCCGCCCGCCTCGAAGTGGTTGGTCGCGCCGTGGCCGGTATGGGTCAGGTACCACTGCATGCCCACGCGCGCCTTGTGCCACGGCTTGGCGACATACGGGTAGAGCGAGACTGGCTGCTTGCAGCGCTGCTGCACATAGAGCTCGAGGTGATCCTGCAGATTGCTGCCGACGCCCGGCAGGTCGGCGCGCACGTCGATCCCGACGTCGCGCAGGTGTGCGCCCGGTCCGATGCCCGAGAGCATCAATAGCTGGGGCGACCCGATTGCGCCCGCGGCAAGGATCACACGCTGCTCGGCGTAGGCGATCTTACGCTCGCCGCGGTGCTCGAACTCGATGCCGGTGGCGCGATGGCCTTCGAACAACACGCGGCGGGAGAACGCGCGCGAGAACACCTTGAGATTGGGGCGATCCATGACCGGCTCGAGGTAGCCGCGCATCGTGCTCCAGCGCACGCCGTTCTTGACGGTCATCTGCATCGGGCCGAAGCCCTCTTGCTGGAAGCCGTTCATGTCCGCGGTGTAGGGATACCCCGCCTGCTTGCCGGCCTCGATGAAGGCGTCGTACAGCGGCGACCAGCCGCGCCCCGTGGTCACGTACAGCGGCCCGTCGCCGCCGTGGTAGTCATCGGAGCCGAGATCGCGGGTTTCGGCCCGGCGGAAATAGGGCAGGCAGTGCTGGTAGTCCCAGTGGCGCAGCCCCGGGTCCTTGGCCCAGCGCTCGTAGTCGCGCGCGTGGCCGCGGATGTAGGCCATGCCGTTGATCGCCGAGCTGCCGCCGAGCACCTTCCCGCGCGGCGTGTCCATGCGCCGGTCGGCGAGATTCGGCTGCGGCACGGTCTCGTAGGCCCAGTTATAGGTGGTGGAGTTCAGCGGATACGAGAACGCCGCCGGCATATGGATGCGCCAATCCCAATGGGGGGCGTGGCCACCCGCTTCGAGCAGCAGCACGCGCGCGTCCGGGTCCTCGCTGAGGCGCCGCGCCAGTACGCAGCCGGCCGAGCCGGCGCCGACGATGACGTAATCCCAGCCGCGTTCGTGTTCTTCGTTCGCCATGGCTCGCTCCGTCGATGCGCGTCGAATGGCTTGTGCGCGAAGTCGGCATGTTCGCCGAGACGCCCGCCGCGGGCTTGCTTATTACCGCAGGGCAGCTCGTCGTTACGCCTCACGCTCCGCGCTCGGCGAATGCGCAAGGCTGCCGAGAGCGCGCCAGTCCCCGCAGGGCGGGTCAGTCGTACGCCGAATCCACGCCCTGTAGCTCGACATAGACGCTCTTGCGCTCGGTGTAGAACTCGATCGCGGCCCAGCCGTTCTCGCGACCGAGCCCCGATTGCTTGGTCCCGCCGAAGGGCATCTCGATCGGCGTGACATTGTAGTTGTTGACCCAGACGATGCCGGCCTGCAGCGCGGCGGCCACACGGTGGGCCCGCGTCAGGTCGTTGGTGAACACGCCGGCGGACAGCCCATACTCGGTGTCGTTGGCTCGGCCGATGACCTCGTCCTCGTCGCTGAACGTCAGCACCGACATGACCG
This sequence comes from uncultured Ectothiorhodospiraceae bacterium, assembly GCA_964625925.1. Lineage (GTDB taxonomy): Bacteria > Pseudomonadota > Gammaproteobacteria > XJ16 > Halofilaceae > Halofilum. The sequence goes on from CAZVBX010000016.1 coordinate 34,395, forward strand.
GGCCAAAGATCTCCTCGCGCACGATCTTCATGTCGTCGCTGCAGTCGGCGAAGGTGGTCGGCTCGACGTAGTTGCCCTGGGCCAGGCCACCGTCGGTGACGCGATCGCCGCCGGTGATCAGCCGCGCGCCAGCCTTGCGCCCAGCCTCGATGTAGCCGAGCACGTCCTGCATGTGATCGGTCGAGACCAGCGGACCGACCTCGGTATCCGAGTCGAGCGGGTCGCCGATCTTGAGCTTGTTCGTGCGCTCGGCCAGGCGTTCCAGGAAGCGCTGTTCCATGGAGGCCTCGACGAATACGCGGGTGCCGTTGGTGCAGACCTCGCCCTGGCTGAAGAAGTTGGCCATCATCGCCGCCGAGACCGCCTCGTCCAGGTCGGTGTCGGCGAAGATGATCAGCGGCGACTTGCCGCCGAGCTCCATGGTCACGTGCTTGAGCGTGCTGGCGGCATCGGCCATGACGTACTTGCCGGTGACCGCGCCGCCGGTGAGCGAGACCTTGGCGATACGCGGATGGCGCGAGAGGGTCTGGCCCACGTCGCTGAAGCCGTGGACCACGTTGAACAGTCCGTCGGGCAGGCCCGCTTCCTGGTAGATCTGGGCCAGCTCGAGCGCGGTCAGCGGCGTCAGCTCGGCCGGCTTGAACACCATGGCGTTGCCGGTGGCGAGCGCCGGCGCCGATTTCCAGCAGGCGATCTGCAACGGGTAATTCCAGGCGCCGATGCCGGCACAAACCCCCAGTGGCTCGCGCCGGGTGTAGACGAAGGCACGGCTGAGATCGGTGTACTCGCCGTTGATCCCGGCGGCGATGCCGCCAAAGAACTCCAGGCAGTCGGCCCCGGAGTCCACGTCGGCCTCCGGTGTCTCCTGGACCGGGCGCCCCGTGTCGAGGCTTTCGGTGCGCGCGAGCTCGTCGCGGCGCTCGCGCAGCAATTCGGCTGCACGCCGCAGCACCCGGCCGCGCTCGGCGCCGGTCTTGCGGGCCCATTGCGCCTGCGCGCGGTGGGCGGCGTCGACCGCGCGGTCGACATCGGTCTGATCGGCTTGCGCGACGCGGCAGATGTTCCCACCCGTCGCCGGATTCACATCGGCGAAGGTCGCGCCCGACTGGGCGTCGACGAAGGTACCGTCGATGAACAGCTTGCAGTCTTCGATATGCATCCCTGTTGCTCCGTCGAGGGCGTCGGTGGCCCGCGCGCCCATCGCGCGCTTGTCGCTACGATGCATTCGTCCCGCGTTTTCGAAGGGTTTTAGCCCGGGACGCTATCCTGCTTGCGCGTGGACGGCGGAGTCCGCCCCGGTGCCTCCCGCATGCGTGCCAAGGCCTGTTAATCCTTCCCGCGATCGCCGCGGCGGGAGCCTGTGTGGCGCAACGCCGCATTGCGCCACACAGGCCCCGCCCCGAAGGGTTGTGGCCCGCAATCCGGGCCGCGCTGCGTTGCTCGTCACTCGTGTAGTGGCGCTACACTCCCTCCTCGCGCCTTGCGGGGCCCGGATTGGGGGCCGCAACGCGACGACCGCGGGAAGGGCTAGGCCCTAGCATCAAGCGAAGATAGTCGTCTGCCAGCGCGCGTGCCTGATCGGTGTGGGCATCCCGGCTCAGCGCGGCGCGTACCCAGATTCCGTCGATCAGCGCGCCCATGCCCTCGGCCGCCCGCACGGCGCTCGCGGGCGCCAGCAGCGCCTTGAACGCGTGGCGCAGATTGGAATGCAGGCGCCGCAGGTAAACCCGATGCAGCCGCGCCAGCTCGGGCTCGTACGGAACCTGGGCGTAGAACGACAGCCACGCCGAGCAGACCCGCGGGGTGAACTGCTCGGGCGCGAAGTTGGCGTCGAGGATGGCCTCGATGCGCTGGATCGGGGTATGCGCGCGGCGCTGGCGCGCGAGCAATTCGTCGCGCAGCTCGGATAGCAGCGAGCGCATGGTCGCCGCGAGCAGGGCGTTCTTGCCACCAAAATAATGGCTGATGATGCCGCTCGACAGGCCTGCCCGCTGGCTGATCCGCGCGATCGTGGTCTCGGCGAAGCCGTGTGCCTCGATGGTGGCGATGGTCGCGTCGATGAGCTGCCGCCGCCGTATGGACTGCATACCTTGCTTGGGCATGATCCTGCGCATCCTGTGTCTTTGGGAAAACGGTAGCGGTTATTGATTGGTCGATCAATCAATAACCGCGGTTGGCTGAGAGCCGAGCGCCGCCCCGGCAGTTGCGGATCGGGCGCAAGGGTATGCGCCCGGGCGTGAGCGGCCACGAGCGGATGGTCCGCGCGGGTGTGGGGAGGAGGCGCAACGCCGACCGGCGCGGCAAGGCCCCCGAGAAGCGAGCGGCCACTCGCGGGCGGCTGACAGGTCGGACCACCGAGCAACACCGGCGGGGCTGCCGGCCGGCGTCGGTCCGGTTGCCCGGGATCGGAAATCTACGGGCCGGTGTCGTCGCCGCTCTCGGCGAGCGTGGTCACGCCGGGCGCGGCGCTGCCGTCGACCTGGAGTTCCTGCCCGGGATAGATGCGCGAGGGGTCTTCGAGCCCGTTGGCGGCGGAAAGGCTGGCGACGCTCATCCCCACGCGTCGGGCGATGGAGCCGAGCGTATCGCCGCGGCGCACGGTGTAGGTGCCGTCGCCCTCGCCCTCGCCCTCGCCCTCGCCGTCGCCTTCGGCGATGCGATCGGGGCCGGCCGGCAAGGGTAGGCGCAGGCGCTGACCGGCACGGATGCGATCGGCGCTACGCAGGTTGTTCAGCGCGGCAAGCCGGCGCACCCCGATGCCGTACATGGATGCGATCTCGCCCAGGGTGTCGCCCCGGCGAACGCGATGGAATCGGTCGGGAATCTGCGCGAAGTAGCGGTCCTCGGAATCGATCTTCGCCAGAACCTCGCACGCCGGCGGGCCGCCCGGGTTGCGCGGCACGCGCAGCTCGAAGCCACGCGGCACGCGCTTCTCACCTCGCCAGACGGGGCCGCGCAGGCTGCGGTTGAGATTGCGCAGGCGGCCGCGGGAGACGTCGAACACCTGGGTGAGCTCGTCGATCTCGACGTAGAACGGCAGCTCTACGACTTCCGTGAGCACGACGGGGCGGCGCTCGAGCGAGCCGAAATAATGCACTGCGTTGAAGTCGACCTCGACCGCGGCCAGGAACGCGGCGTAGAAGTTGCGCGAAGCGAAGCCCCACTGGCTGTGCTGATAATCCTCGATGAGGTCGGTGATCTTCCGGGACCCGACCTGGCGGACACCGCGCCGCACGCCGCGCAGCCCATGGTTGTAGGCGGTGATGGCCAGCGGCCAGCTGCCGATGGCCGCACGGTTGTGGTCGAGCAGGTGGGCGGCCGCGACGGTGGAACGGAATGGGTCCATGCGCTCGTCCACGACGCGGTCGACGCGCAGGTAGCGCTTGCCGGTCGCGCGGGTGAATTGCCAGATGCCGGCCGCGCCGGCGCGCGAATAAGCGTCCGGATTGAATGAGGACTCCACGTGCGGCAGGGCCGCCAGTTCCTCGGGTAATCCCATGCGATACAGGGTCTGACGGATATAGGGCTCCCACTCGCCCGACCGGATCAGCCCGGCCCGGAACTTGTCGGACTGGCCGAGCTGGAATCGGAGATCGTGCGCTGCCCGGCGCAGCCGTTTGTCGCTGACGTCGTCGGGCCACAGGGCGAGCACGCGCGCGGCCTCCCCGGAAAGCGCGTCGCGGTCGCTCGCGGCGATCCGATTGAGGATCTCGCGATAGTGGTCGCGCCGCTCGCTCACCCGGCGGGTGCGCTCGCGGTAATGCGCGTCCTCGTCGAAGTTGATCTCCTCGTACACGACCGATAGCTCGTAGCGGTCGTGCAGCAGGCCGCTGTCCGTGCCTACTTGTGAATAGACGCGCTTCCAGAAATCGACCGCCGGCTCCAGCTCGGGCGGGCGCGGGAAATCTTGTGGCGCGGCCGAGACCGGCGTGGCCGCGCACAGGCAGACCAGCAGTGTGACACCGAGGTATCGCATCGAATTGGTGCAGTCCAGTTGCGAGGAGCCCGTTCGGGCTTATGCACGCAATTGTTGTACCCCCCGCCCCGATCTGCAAGCAAAACCGATGAGCGCGTGGTCGCAACTGCGATAACATGCACGGAGTCGCCGTGTGCGGAGGTCGCGTGGACAACGACAAGATTCTGCTGAACAACGCCGACGTTCCCACCCACTGGTATAACGTGGTCGCCGATCTGCCGCAGGCGCCCGCCCCGTATCTGGGGCCGGACGGCGAGCCCGTGCCGCCGGAGGCGATGGCGTCGCTGTTTCCACCGGGCATCCTCGAGCAGGAGGTCTCGTCCGAGCGCTGGATCACCATCCCCGAGCCGGTGCGGGCCGCGCTGGCGCTATGGCGCCCGACACCGGTGTTCCGGGCGCGCCGGCTGGAGGAGCGTCTCGGCACGCCCGCGCGCATCTACTTCAAATACGAGGGCGTCAGCCCCGCCGGATCGCACAAGCCCAATTCCGCCATCGCCCAGGCTTGGTACAACCGCGAGGCTGGCGTCGGCCGGGTCGCCACCGAGACCGGCGCGGGCCAATGGGGCTCCTCGCTGGCCTTCGCCGGCCAGTATTTCGGCCTCGACGTGCGCGTGTTCATGGTGCGCGTGAGTTATGAGCAGAAGCCGTTCCGCAAATCGATGATGGAACTGTGGGGTGGCGAGACGGTCCCCAGTCCCTCGCCCCTGACCGGCGTTGGCCGCGACGCCTTGGGCCAGGACCCGGACAACCCGGGTTCGCTGGGCCTGGCCATCGCCGAAGCGGTTGAGGAGGCCGCCGGTCGCGGCGACACCAACTATGCCCTGGGGTCGGTGCTCAACCACGTGCTGCTGCACCAGACCGTGATCGGCCAGGAGACCAAGCGCCAGCTCGAGCTGGCGGGCGACTATCCCGATGTGATCTTCGCGCCCTGTGGGGGCGGGTCCAACGTGGGCGGCATGATGTTCCCGTTCCTGGCGGACAAGGCCGCGGGGCGGGACCTGCGCCTGGTGGCCTGTGAGCCTGCCTCCTGTCCCACGCTGACGCGCGGCCATTTCGCGTTCGACTACGGCGACGCCGTCGGCATGACGCCGATCATGAAGATGTACACCCTCGGGCATGACTTCATGCCCCCGGGGATCCATGCCGGTGGCTTGCGCTATCACGGCGACTCCGCGCTGGTCTCGCAGCTCTACCACGACGGCCTCCTCGAAGCGGTCGCGTTGCATCAGCGTGCGACCTTCGCAGCGGGCCAGCTGGTGGCCCAGACCACCGGCATCATCCCCGCCCCCGAGGCGGCCCATGCCGCCGCCGGGGCGATCGACGAGGCGCGCCGCTGCGCCGAGACCGGCGAGCCCAAGACGATCCTGTTCACGCTCTCGGGGCACGGCCATTTCGACATGGCCGCCTATGATCGCTATCTCGCCGACGACCTCGAGGACTATGAGTATCCCTCCGCGGAAGTGACCGCCGCGCTCGGCCGGCTGCCAAGCTTCGGCTGAGCAGGCTCTCTCGCAAGTCGCTTATCTCCTCTGGCCCAGCGGAAAGCGGGTTGGGCGAAAATAGAAGCCTGTCCGAGCGAGTCGCCGCTCCCCCGCCGGCCGGGGGCGGCGCAGGCCCGACCCCCTCGGTTGCGACCCAGGCGCATGGCACAAGCGGCCGCGATGGCGTCTATCATTGATAGCGGGCAGTGCGCAGCGCGGTTGGTTGCGCGCTCGGCGCCCGGCGGCATCTGCTGCGGCGCGGTTTCCCGAGGGGACCCGCCGCCGCTGCCGCGCGCTCCGTCCGCTCCACGCTCGGCGAGCCGGTTGGCGGCCGTGGCGCGGGATCGGCGGAGACCGTGAGCGACCGATCGCCAGGGAGGCGTAAGGGATAATGGACGTCGCATGTGCGGGGGCGTGCCCCCCGTCCGGCGGCCGGGTTACGCGATGACCCGGGCCCCGGAGGAAACCGAAGGCTTACTCATGCGCTTGGCGGCCGGCGAGGCTGATGCCGCGCGGGATGTGATCCGCGCCTACGGCGGCCTGGTGTGGTCGTTGGCACTGCGCTTTTGCCGTTCGCGGGACGACGCGGAGGACGCGGTCCAGGAAATCTTCACCGAACTGTGGAAATGCGCCTACCGCTACCGCAGCTCGCGTGCATCCGAATCCGTGTTCGTCACCATGATCGCGCGCCGCCGGCTGATCGACCGCATGCGTCGCGAGCGCCGGCGTCACGAGGTCGAGCCGTTCGCGGCCGGACCCGAGACGGAACTGCGCGAGCCCGGCGACCGCGGTGAGCGCGGCTGGGACGCGGAGCAAGCGGCCCGGGCGATCCGCTCACTCAGCGCCGACCAGCAGCGCGTGCTGGAGATGAGCGTGGTCCAGGGCATGACCCAGCGTGAGATCGCCGAGGCCATCGGCTCGCCGCTGGGCACGGTCAAGACTCACATGCGGCGCGGGCTGATCCGTCTGCAAGGCCTGATGGCCACGGACGAGAACGCGCGTGTAGCGGGAGGTTCGAGTCGATGACCAGGGAGCCCCCGGGGGCGAACCCCGGGGCCGACGACTGCCAACACGGCCGCGAAGACGACTGGCTCGACGAGCGTCTGCTGCGCCGTGCCGTCGAGGGCCTCGACGCCGACGAGGAGGCCGAGCTGCGCGCGCTGCTGAACGTCGACGACGTCGACCACGGCCATTACGAGGCCGCCGCCGCCGGCTACTGGCTCGGCGCCGGCGACTCGCCGCGGCCCTTGCCCCCGGATCTCGCGGCGCGGCTGGAGGGCGCGATTGCGCCGCCTGCGGGCTCGGCCGGTGGCGCGCAGGACGCTGCCCCGGCAACTGGGCGGCCGGTGCAGGCCCCGCCCGGCGTCGGCGGGGTGGCGGTCCGGCGCCG